>DROQ01000168.1 GCA_011321845.1 Planctomycetota bacterium
GAAGACATCGGTGGAAAAAACCGAAACAAACCCTACAACGACATCAACGCCTACGGATTTGGCTACCTGCGCGACGACCGCCTCGTCGCCCTCGCCCAGGGAGGGCTCTCCGGCCTGATTCTCAACACCCGTCTCCTTTCCCAGACCAAACCCATCGCGATCCCGTACCAGGTCCAAGCCGGAAAGTTCTATGCTGTGGTGCTTGCCTGGAACCGCCTCAACACGAACAGGGCCGTCTGGAGCAACCTCGACCTCGAGGTCTATCTTGGTAAAACCCTCCTGGCGTCCTCCAAGAGTCCTTCAAACTTGCATGAAAAAGTCGTGTTCAAGGCGCCCGTCACGGGGACCGTCACCCTCCTGGTCACCGTCCCCTTCTTGGAGGCTCCCAAGGTCCCGGTTGCCCTGGTAGGTTGCGAATCCCTCCCCCCCTTCATCCAGGGAGAGTGGAAAACCTTTGGAGTTTCTTGCCAGAACGCAATTGGCGGTAAACCCTTCCTCATGTTGGAAAGTGTCCCCTTTGTGGGCAGATCCTATTTCCTGAGGCTTTCTCTTGCAGATCCCAACTCTGCGGTGGCCATGGTCCTGGGGTTCTCCAACAAGCGCTTCGGTCTCTTGACCCTTCCCATCGATTTGAGCCCCCTGGGGGCTAAGGGCTGCTTCCTCTACACGAGCCTTGACCAGATCTCCCTCTTTTCTACGGATAACTCGGGAACGGCGCGCCAGAAGATCCAGGTCCCCCTGCTCAAATCCATCGTGGGGATCCGCTATTTCCACCAGGCTTTTGTGTTCAGTTCCAAGGCCAACAAATTCGGTTTCGTCTTTACGAATGGAGTCGCCATACGGATGGGCGGGGACGCCTGAGGCGGCGGCTACTGCGCCCTCTTGAGTTCCAGCTTCAGGAGGGCATAGCCATTCAGCTCGAAGTGCTCGACCAGAAAGCGGAGGGTCTTCTCCTTTTTCAGGACGAGTTTGGCGTCGTGCCTGGTCGGGCCATGCCAGGTCCAGTCTTCGATCAGGGTCTTCCCGTCCACTTGGACGCGGATGCCGTCGTCGCTGGTGGTCTGGACGAGCCAGGTTCCGGCCGGGAGGCGCAGCTCGGTGCTGGCGATCGTGCCGAATTGGTCGGTCTGTGGGAGCCCCTTGCGGATCTCGGGGGAGAGGTCCAGGCTCGCTGGGCCTCCCATGCCGTAGAGGAGCCGCAGGGAGGGGAGGCGGACCTCGAAGCCCTTCTCCTCCGCCTCCTTTCTCCAGGCTTTTTCGTCCTTGCGGGGATCCGTTTGCCAGGAAAAGACCCGGACCTTCCATTCGGTCGCCAAAAGGCTGCCGCGCACGGGGAAGCGGTAGCCCTCCCCCTCAAGGACAAAGGAGAAGGGGAAGAAGCCACGCCCCTCTGCCCCCAGGCTGAGGTGGAAGCCCACGCCCGGGATGGGCTCGATCCGCAGCCCTGAGGCGATCCCGCGGGCCTGGAGAACCCGGGGTTTTTCGGTGACTCCCAAGAGATCCCAGGACATTCCCTGGGCATTTTGTCCCCGCGCCCGCAGAAAGGGGGAAGCGTGGTCCCAAGGCCCCCAGGGGCCCATGAGGATGTTCTCGCGGCCGCGCAGGTGTTTGCGCGCGCCCACCGGCCGCGTCTCTCCCAAGACACGCCGATTGGGATCCAGACTCAGGCCCATGAGCCCCTTCTTGACCGTCTTACGGTCCACTTCGCTCCCCCCCTCGAGGAGCAGCTCCTTCTTCACCCCTACGAGCTTGTTCCCCACAAAGTGCACCCCCTTCACTCCGCCTCGCAAATGCAAGGCCACCTCGTCTCCCTCGAAACGGTTGCCTACGATCCAGGTCTCCCCTCCCTCCTCGGGGTTGGCCTGGAACCAGGGAAGCTTGTGTAGCTCTTCGTCGCGGTCCCACCAGAGATGGACCCCGCAGCGGTTTTTCACAAAGCGGTTTCGGAGGATCGTGATGTTCTTGCCGTGCTCAATGTTGATGGCCCCTCGCTCCAGCCCATAGCCCCTCTCCCCGTTCGCCTCGAAGAGGTTGTCCAGGATGAGCATTCCCTGTGAATAGCCTCCCCAAAGCCCGGTGATCGCATTGCCGACAATGCGATTCTTGGAGAGGATCTCATCGAAGGCGAAGGTCTCCTCGAATCCATGCCCCGCCGCGTAGGAGAAATCGTTGCGCACAAAGACATTTTCCCGGTTGCCCCGCCCCTTATAGGACCAGCCTTTTCTTGGAGGCTTGCTTTGCCCCAGCGCTTCTCTTCCCGAAAGCCCGAAGAACCCGTCTCCCCCATGCGTCACCGAATTCTCTGCGAAGTAGTTCCGCTGACACTGCTCGAACATCAAGATCCCCGCCGAGTCCTGGCCCCGGTTGTAGACCCCATGGCTGTATCCCCGCACGCAAAAGTCGAAGGCGTTTCGGGTGATCACATTGTCCGAGCTGCGCCAGAGCGCCAGCCCCCAGCCCGAGAGAAAGGAGCAGTCGTTGTCGTAGACCTTGGCCCCTCGCACTCGGTCCAGGATGATCCCGTTCTGCCCGCGTCGCACTCGCACCCTCCGGACCACAGGCCGCTCGCAGCGCTCCAGGTAAAGAGCGGCTCCCCACTTCTGCCGCCACTGCCCCTCATCGTTTCGGTGCGGAAAGAGCCAGTCCATCGCGTCCTCCCGCTCCGGAGTCGACCCCAGCCTCTGCCGGAAGTTGTCCGAAGCGTCCAGCTCCTCCACCAGCAGGTCGTCACAGTCCTTGAGGAAGAGCCCAACCTTGTATCCATGCACCTTGAGCCCCGAGAGCCGCAGTCCGGGGGCACCCTCCGCCCGGAGCCCGATTCCCTGGAGTCGATCCCAAGGCGTTCCCTTCGCCGCTCCCCGAAGCACGCTCCCCGGCTCGAAGCGAATCCGGAGACCCTTCCCCCGAATCTGCAGGACTCCGTCCCCATTCCGATCGGCGATCACCTTGCCCGCCGGAATCCGAATCACACAGGACCGCGTGACCACCGTGTCGTCCTTCTCGAGAACAAGGAGGGGAAGCTTGTCCTGTTCCTTCCTGCCTTGAGAGGGAAACCCTTGAGAGGGAAGCCCTGGTGAGGGAAGCGAAGTCCCAACTGGAACGAAGGCCAACAGAATGAGAGTTCGAAACACCACAACCTCTCTCCGTTTGAGGGAAACCGGAAGAGCCTCTCAATCTACCTCTTCAAAGGTTCAAACCACCGGGAAAACCGCTTTGGTTCCGTGGGAATCCGAGACGGTGAGGACTCGGAAGGAGGGGAATCCGAGAGATGAGGAATCCCCTTTCGCAAACAAATTGCGGAAACCTTACCTCAAAGCGGGGACCCACCCATCGCTTCCGAGCTGGGGTTGGTAGGTCCCCCGGTAATCATTCTGTCCGAAATCATCTGACCCTCTTCCCGAAACCCCTTCCATTCCCCCCGAAACCCGCATCCTAAGCCAAAACCCCAACTCTTCGAAACCAGGTTCCCCTTGCCCGCTTCCCAATTTTTTTGCTTCAGGATTTTGTTTGGGAAATTCGGGCAAAGATCTCTCGGACAGGGCTGCCCCGGTAAGGACGGATCAGTCCTTTTGTCTTTCCTTTTGAGGGTTCGAAGAAAGGGCGAAGCGCTTTTCCCACTTTTCCTTTGCCTTCATGTATTCATCGATGGTCTCCAGGCCTTTCTTTGCGGCCGCTTTCAGGCGAGGTTCCTTCAGGGCCTCGATGAGGATGGCGACCGCTTGAGGAGAATAGGTCTCGGTGATGGCTTGGAGGGCTTTGAGCCGGATTTCTTTTTTCCCGGATGGGAGAAAGGATTGGAAAACGGGAAGGTTCTCCGAGGATCGGAATTCCCCCAGGGCGGTGAGCAAGAGGAGGACTTGGGAGGAATGGAGGAACCGTTTCTCCCTCTGGAGGATCTGGCGGATCCACGTTTGTCTCGTGGATGGGTCCAGTCTCTTCAGGAATGTGGAGAGAGTCCCTGTTCCAAGGGAAGACAGGATGTCTCCATGGAGTTGCTTCAGAACTTGTTCCCGGAGGGAGGGATCCTGGGCAAGAAGGGGCGAAGTGAGTTCCCTGGGAATCCAGGTGCGGAAGAGGACTGGAGATTGGAGGAGGGTTTGGAAAAAGCGTCTCCGTTCCTTGGGATGTCCGATGGTGGACAAAGAGAGGATTTTACAGCCAATCCTGACCAGTTCCTTCTTGGGAGAATGGAGCCAATTCCAAACCCTCTGGGATCGACTGCTTCCAGGAAGTTGGCTCAAGAGATCGTCTCCAATTTCCTGGGCCAATTCGGCGGGGTCCCCGAGGATTCCCGACTGGACATGGTTTGAGCCTTTTTGCGAGACAAGCTTTTCCACGAGGTCCATAGCCGCCTCTCTCAGCTTGATGGAGTCGGGGTCTGATGGATCCTTCGGTTCTTCTGCGTTTTGGATGGCCAGGAGGATGTTTTCCCTGAGATCTGGATGCAACCGGGGGAGCATGGAGAGCGTCTCCATTTCGATCTCCGGGGTGACCAAGAAGCGGGGGAGGACCTCCTCGGTGAGCTGAAAGCGGGTGTAACGGTTTTTCCCTGTGATGCTGCGATCGGGATCCTCATAGGGTGTGAGTAGGAACGTTTTCAGAAGCGGCCAATCTTTGGGACGGACCCAGTCGGCAAGGGCTTCGGCCAGGAGGGACTTTTCATCCTCGAAACTGGCGTCGGGGTTCCTAGCTTCGATTTTTTCCATTTCCTTCCAGAGAGCGAGAGCCTGGCGGACGACGGATCCTCCACCCGCGACTTGGGGATCCATCCTGACTCGGTTCAGGATGGAAATTTTTTGTGGGAAGGGGAGCAGCTTGTCGTCCAGTTGGGGGAACTTGGGATATTGGACGAGGATGGAGGGCGACTTCTCGAACAGGAAGTCGATCGTTTGTTTTTGGACCTTTGGATGGGGGGAATCCAGGAGGGCCAAGAGGGTCTTGGCAAAGGGGCTCAAGTCGTTTTTTTCCTTTAAGCGCTGGAAGAGAGAGGGGAGCAAGTCGGGCTCTTCGCTTTCGAGGAGCCGGTGGATGCTCTGGGAGGGGATGGGGGTTCGATGGCTGTCCAATGCCTTCAGGGCGACTTTTCGGGTCGAAGGGAAAGCCAGGCCATAGAGAAGGAGCTTGGACCAGTTCGGGTGGGATTTGGCGACTCCTCGGATCAGGACTTTTTTGTCCTGGTTGGCAAGCTGTTGAAAAAGGGCAAAGGCTTGGTTTTCCTCCGATTCCTTCGCATGGGAGACGAAGAGATCCAGAGCGGCCCTGCGAATCCGGGAGTCGGGGTATTTCAGGGCTTCCTGGATCAAGGTTTTCTCAAGATCCCTGGGAAGTGGTGGGGCCTCTTCGAATTGTTCGAGGATCTTCCCTTTTCCCTCGCGGTTGACTTGCTGAAAAACCCGCATCACGGCTTTGAACTTTTCTTCAGGAGAAAGGTTCAGCTGGAGGATGGAGGGGAGGGCCTGGAGCCAGCCGCCCCTATGCTTGGAGTTGAGGAAGACAGTGAGGAGCCTTTCCTGCGCTTGGGGGCTGAAGAGAGGAAAGAGTCGGGCTGCGAATTCCCTTCGGGCCGAGGATAAGTCCTGGAGGAAACGCAAGGTCAGGGGAAGGAAGGCTGCATCGGGAAAGCTCTCTCCTTGGTCGTTGTTTTCGAAGAGGTCGAAGAGCAAGTCGCCAACATTGCTCAGGCCGAAAGGTCCCAGGGAATCCAGCTCCTTGACGAGGGCAGGGACCATGAGCAATCCCAAGTCCTTGATCTGGGTGGAAGCTCTTTCGGCTTGACCTGCGCGGGCGGCCGAGCCGCTGTCCAGGTCGTGGATGAGCCGATGGAGGGTGTCCTGCCATCCCTCTGCTTGCTCGATCTTGCCTTGCTGGCCCTTGGACTGTCCTGGCTTGGGGTGGAGGCTCTCCTTGAGTTCTTGTTGGGCCTGGCTCTGTAGGGCCTGCCTCGTTGGGGCGGGAGCCTTCCCCGGTTTTTTCGCCTGGAGGGTTGGGAGGGTGAGGCCGAGGGCGATCGCAATGGAACCTTTGATGGATTGTCTGATGTTCATTTTTTTCTCCTTGGTCTTGGACCTTGAGCGAAGGTAACCGGTGGAGTCCGTGGAGTTGTCATGGGGAAGTCAGAAGGGGGCTGGGCCCGGATCTTTGACAGGCCTCTGACATGAGGGGTCAAAGCTGTGGGCTAAGATGGGGGGCATGTCTTTGCGATCCCGGCTTTGGCTCAGTGCCAGTCTGCTTCTTCCCCTGCTGCTTCTTGGAGCTGGGCTCTGGGTGGAGTATGGGGGGGCCGTCGAGGCGCGGCGGGGGGAGGAGCGCGGCTGGGCGGAGGAGATCCTCGGGCGGGTTCGGGAGCGATGGGAGAACATGGTGCGGAGCGCCCTGGCGAAGGCCGGTGGGATCCAGGTGAACGCTCGGGGGGTCCCAACGGGGCCTTTTGGACGGGCCATGCGCTGGCGGTTGGATCTGCGGCGAAAACTGAGCACGGCGGCCAAGATTGGCTTGGAGCGGGAGGCCCAGGGGAAATGGGAAGAAGCCTTGGGGTTCCTGGACCTCGCTTGCGAGGGGAGCTTGGATTCGCGCCCCTTTCTGGCGCGGGCGCGCTGCCTGGCCCGTCTGGGGAGGCTCGAAGAGGCTGTGAAGGTATTGAAAACTCTGATGCGCTGGAAGGGGGAGCCCGAGCCCGGTTTTGTGCTGCCGGCATCTCTGCGAGCAGCGTTTCTGGCAGGGCATCTCTTGGCCAAGGCCCAGCGATGGAAGGAGGTCGCAGCCCTCAGGAAGGACTTCTACCAATTCCGTTTTCCCCTGCCCATCGAGGCCGCCGAGTTGGGGGAGCGCTTCTTCGCTTCCCTGGACATTCCGGGGGATCCTCCTCAGAGGAGCAGGTTCCAGGCCCTGGTCCAAGCATTGCGCTGGGTGGAGCGCATTGGTCTCCCCCAGGAGCTGGTCCTTCTCAAAGGGGACACCCTATTGGGTGCGCCGCGCAAGGGGGTGGTGCCCGTCCTCGAGCCGGCCAAGACCCGGGACCTCCTCCAGGCCAGTCTCAAGCCCATTCCTGCCGCCTGGAAGCTGGAGGTCCTCCGTTCCTCTGCTCCTCTTCCCCAAACCTCCTTGCGCCAAGGGGGCAAGAAGCTCCAGCTCCTCCGCCCCTCCGCCCCGCTTCCCCAAGCTCCCCGAGGCCTGGATGGGGGCCATGCCCCAACCCCTAGAAACCGGGTGGAGGGCCAAGAGAGGACACCCATTTTTTCGCGCCTCGAGGGCCAAGGGGGGACACCCATTCTTGCGCGCCTCGCCCTGGCCCCCCTCCCCTGGGAGCTGGTGGCCCGGCCCCGGGGCCTGCTCGGCAGCCAGGTCCTTCAGCGCACGGGGCGGGGGATGATCCTGCTCGGGATCCTGAGCTTTGTTCTCGGCAACCTGCTGGTCTGGCGCATGCTCCGCCGGGAGCTGGAACTCTCGCGCATGCGCAGCGACTTCATCGACCTGATCTCGCACGAGCTGCGCACACCCCTCACGGCTCTCAGCCTCAAAGCCGAGATGCTGGCCCGGGGGGAGTTGCGCCCGGAGCGCGTAAGGTCTTATCAACAAAGCCTCAAGGCAGAGGTCGACCGCCTGGCCGTCCTGGTGGACGAGATCCTCGATTTCGCCCGGCTCGAAAAGGGCGGCAAGGGGGGGGCCGCCATGGATCTGCGGCGGGTTTCGCCGCGGACCTTGCTGGCGCGGGGACTGGGAGAGGCGCGGGAGGGGCTCCGGCTGGGCGGGCACCGGGTGCGGGTGCGGGCGGGGCGGGATCTTCCCCTTTTGCAGGTGGATCTGGACCTCCTCGCGCGGGCGCTGCGCAATCTCCTGGAGAACGCGGGGAAATACGCGCCGGCGGGGAGCGACATCGAACTGTGGGTGGAGCCCTGGGATCAGGGGCTCAGGCTCTGTGTCCGGGACGAGGGGCCGGGGGTTCCGGGCAAGGAGAGGGAGCGGATCTTCGAGCCCTTCGTCCGCGGGGAGAACGCGGCGGGCAAACCGGGCTCGGGGCTCGGCCTCGCCCTGGTCCGCCAGGCGGTCGAAGCCCATGGTGGTCGGGTCTGGGTGGAGGAGGCTTCGCCCAGGGGGGCCTGCTTCTCCCTTCTTCTCCCTCTCGACCCATCGAGCGAGGAGGTGGCGTGAAGCAGCTCTTGATCGTCGAGGACGACTCCAGCATTCGGGAGAGCCTGGTAGATTTTTTTCAGACCCGCGACTACTTCGTGCACGGGGTGGAGACCAAGGCGGAGGCCGAGGCCCTTCTCGCCGAGCGGGAGGTCTGCGCCCTCCTCCTGGATCTTCGCCTCCCCGATGGCGACGGCCTGGACCTCCTCCGGGAACTGCGCCGGCGGGGCAAGGACACCCCTGTCCTGTTGATCACGGCCCGGGGCGAGGAGCGGCAGCGCATCCAGGGGCTCGAAGCGGGTGCGGACGACTACATCAACAAGCCTTTCAGTGTCTACGAGTTGGCCGCCCGGCTGAACGCCGTTCTTCGCCGGAGCACCGGCCGGCAGGGTCTCTTGCGGCTGGGCAGCGCCGAGGTGGATCTGGACGCCTTCGAGATCCGCAAAGGAGGAAAGTCCATCCGGCTCCTGCAGAAGGAGGCCGAGTTGCTGCGCTTTTTCCTGCGACACCCGGGCCAGGCCTTCTCCCGTGACGAGATCCTTCGCCAGGTCTGGGGTTACGAGGCTGTCCCGACCACCCGCACCGTGGACACCCATGTCTACGAACTCCGCCACAAACTCGAGGACGATCCGGGACACCCATTGTTTTTGCGGACCGTGCATGGAGTTGGATATCGCCTGGTCCTGGGGGAAGAATGAGGCCATGCAAGGCTCCAAGCTGATTCAAAGGGAGGCCCAGCGCCTCTTCGACCATTTCGCCGCTCGTCTTTTCGAGCTTCATCCCGCCTCGGTCCTCGACGTGGGGACAGGCACCGGGCGGCTGCTACGCCTGCTTCGGGCCAGGGCTGTCCCCTGTGCCGGCCTGGATCCCGCGCTGGGGGAGGAGGCGGCCGAGCTTGGGGCGCTGCGGGGGGACGCCGCGCGGCTGCCCTTTGCGGAGGGGGCCTTCGAGTGGGTGACCCTGCGCCATGTCCCGCACCACCTGCCCGACCTGCCGGGCGCCCTGGCCCAAGCCTGCCGGGTCGCGAAGAAGGGTGTCCTCCTTTCGGAGCCCTGGTTCGACCGCTCCGTGCCGGGACAGCGGGTGGCGGAGCGCTGGGATCTCTGGGAGAAACGGCAGCACGAGCGCGGGGGCATGCTGCACCGACCCTGCCTCAGCGCCGGGGAGCTGCTGGCCGCCCTGCCGGAGGGGGCCTGGGACGTGGAGACCGAGCACTACCGCCACGTCGCGAAGATCCCCCTTGCCGCCATCGAGGAGAGGGCCGCCCCCCTGCTCGCCGAGCTGCCCACCGAGCACGAGGACCGCCAAGAATGGACCGCGATCCGCGAGGCCATCCAGACGACCGGGCTCAGCTACAACGGCACGCTCATCATGACCATTCGGCGTGCAGCATAGGCCGCTACCCCAACCTTAGCCCCAGGGCATAGGGAGGCTGTTGCAGGTACCACGACAGGATCTTTGTCCTCGCCTTACGTGCCGCAGGGATGGACGCAGTGATGGACACAGGGATGGACGCAGGGATGGACGCAGTGATGGACACAGGGATGGAGGCAGTGATGGACGCAGGGATGGATTTGGCTAACCGCATTGCTGAGTTCGAACCAGACCGGATTCATGAGCCCGAGCTTTCGTAGAACGAATTCGAGAAACCAGGGAAAGGGGCTTCTAAACCTGGATTCCGAAAAGCCCCTGGCATCAGTGTCACCTCAGCCACAAACCTAGCCTCAGCATGAGGTTCCGGCTTCCGCCCGGTCCAGCGGTTCAGGCCGCTGGCCGATGGGAAGACTCTCAATGGAACAAGAATGGGTACGTGAAGAAAAATGTTTCTTGCGCAGCCCTCTTTTCATGTGCCAACCTTTTCACATGCAACCTTTATTCTCATGCCTGCTCCTTCTTCTCCTCCTCGTCCCCACAGACCAAGACCTCGGCCCCATCCCCCTTGGCAGACCCGCCATCGCCACCTTCACTCTCCCGGCCGGCCCCCTCCACCTCGACCGCCTGGAAGCTTCCTGCGCCTGCCAAAAAATCGAACTCTTGCGTCCGAACCAACCCCCTCAAACCCTTCCTCATCGAGGAAAGCTGCAAACCACCCTTCCCGCTAGCCATGGGGCCAAGATCCGAATCTATGTCCCCGTACAGCAGGAAGGCAAGCGCCGAGAATCCCTCCGCCTCTGGCTCCGTGGCAAAAAAGATCCCCTTCTCTTTGGCTTTCGCTTCGAAGGCGTAAGCCCCTTCATCCTCAGCAAGAAGTCTCTCGCCTTCGGCAAAATCAGGGTAGGGGCCCAAGCAAAGACCCTCAGCCTGGAAGTATCCTTGCGCAATGGCCTTCCCTTCCAGCTCCCAGCCGGTATGGAAGCGGTACAACTTTGTCCAGGGCCATCTGGGCCACGTGATGAAGCTCGTCGATGACCAGGGGGCGATCGTGGAGCAGTACGAATACGATCCCTTCGGAAAGCAGAGTGTTTACGATGGGACCGGGAATGCCCTGGGCGGGAGCGCCTATGGGGTGGTCTATGGTTTCCAGGGAAGGCGGCATGATGCGGAGACGGGGCTGATGTACTTCAGGAACCGTTACTATGATCCGCATTTGGGAAGGTTTTTGACGGTGGATCCAATCGGCATTTGGGGGGATCCCCTTAACTGGGGAAATGGCTGGACAATGAGTGGGGAAGTAGTCCTGAAATGGCGGGACCCATATGGATTGTTAACAGCGGTCATTGTAATCAGTGACCCTCAAGGAAAAATAAGTAAAGATGATTTAGATAGAGCTGAGGCGCTGGCCTCTGCAGATCCAGATGGTGGGATGATTTATGAAGTCGACAACAAGGGGAAAAGAATCAAGTTAAGAAAAGTCAAACATAAAAAGACCAGGTCCAAGAGGAGCAAGAAGCATGCTTGGAAAAAGGGGAAGCTCTATATAGAAATTCTTGTTGGAGGGCATGGATTAGAAGTAACGGAAAAAATAAATGGGGTAGTCACCCGGCGATGGGGGGAGAACCCTGGGGGAAAAAAGATTCCAATCCTCAAATGGGTGATTGATGTAATGTATAAAGCATCTCCAGTGGCTTGCTTGGAAAAACAAAAACCGATAAAGCCGGTAAAAGTCCGAGTAGTTTCTTGCTATTTAGGGTTGGGAAATCCAATTGATGCTAAGAAGAATATTGCTCAGGATTTAGCAAATCGATTAAAGGGTATACCAGTAGAAGCATACGATACAGCAATAGAGACTTTTTCGGATGCGAGTGATCCGATGATAAGAACCAAGGAAGGGAAATTAAAACCAGCAAAGCCAGTTGTTGTTAAACCTCAATCAGGACAAAAATAATGTTTTTACTCCCTATAATACTAACCGTAACTCAGCAAAGCCAGTTTTCCAATACTGTCACGCAGGGAAGAGAGAAAAAAACAAAAATTTTTGAGACTGCCGTTATAGTAAGCAAGGAAAGTCATTGCCAGCCTTGGAAGAAAAATGTTCTAAAACCAACCTATAATCTGATTACCGCAGATCCATTGGTAATGAAATTGGTCCTTTCCTATAGGGATGCTAGTAGGCTGGCAATGCGAACTTTGGCAAAATTAGTTAAGGCGACGGCTTTGGATATAAAAAGAAAGTCGGGTTCATTTGATAAGGATTCGAAATTCTATAAGGCCATTACAAGACTCCAAACGGTTGTTTCCGAATCCGATCCCAGGAAAATTTCTGATACGATGAAAGCCCTAAGAGTTTTTGCTCAGCAACCCTGGTGGCGGAAGCCTCCAAAAGAATTGTCTTATTTGACAAACGAAACTTCCAATGCATGGAAGGAGTTTTCCGTTTTGATGGAATCCTTGTGGGGTTCCTTGTATTCAGGGGATGAAGGTTGGTTTCTAAGTTATTCTCAAGAGAAAAAAGTTTCGAATAAAAGGCTCCTAAAAGAGACCGACGAGGGAGTTAGGAGAGCTTTGTTGCCGAGAATCGGAGATGCTTTGTACTTTTATTCCCCGGGAAATCCTTTACCGAAATGGGGGAACCTTGAAGCTTTTGGAAAAAATGGTTGTGTAAATTCTCCGAAACTCCTTAAGTCTGCTCTGATAGAGTTATCAAGGCATATCATCAAAGGTGAACCTGACTTCGAATCGCAACAAAGTGTTTCTAGGTATTCCCTATGGCGTCTTTTCCTTAAAGAACTCAGTGATCCGGAGTTCCAATTTATCAAGGAAAAAATGGGTTGTTTCGCCTCAGATCAACGGGTCATGGAAAAAATGATGGAGGCTCGCATTCAATCCGTATTAGGACTCTCTGTGATTATGCGCGATGTCGCAAGAAATTCCTTGATCATTGGTCGTTTAAGGGGGGCTACTAGAACACCATCCAAAATCTATTGTTTGCTCATGATGAGTAAGGATGTTGAGGAGGCTCTTGCCAGCGCAACTGAATCCTTAAAACATTCCACAAAAATGGGGAAAGGGGTTGTGGATGCCTTGAAAAAAATCAAATGGGTAAGGTGGGAATTGGACGGCTTATTGTCAGGATGGGATGAACTTGATGAAAGGTTGATCAATTTCAAGGGTTATCTCGATGCAATCCAAAAAATCCGTGGCATTGCTAAGGAAAATCAATGGAAAGCTGTTAACAAGCGAGGATTATTATGGGATCTTGTTGAATCAGTATCTTCATTGGATTTTATTCCTTCCAGGCCGAATATTATTTCCAACTTAGCCGGAAGGGATGCAAGAGGAGTTTCCGAACTTGTCCCAAAAAACTCTTGGTTAAGGACTTTTTTTAAAGTGGAACCCTGGCCTCATAAA
>DROQ01000169.1 GCA_011321845.1 Planctomycetota bacterium
ATGGATGAAAAGAAAGGGTGACCCATTTGTTCAAGAAGCCTTGAAAACCATTCGAATCGGTGCAAAAGAGATCCGTAAGATTTATCATTCCGACTTCTATCAAGGGAATGCCTACCATTTTTCCCTTGCCAGTCGAAATTTCCCCATCTCCATTTCCCATAAAAACCCTCTTACTTGGATGAAAACGAGTGATGTGGACCTTTTGGAAGAAGACGAGCTCTTCTTTGGATTGGAAGGAAGTGGAGCGAGCAGTCTCGAAATCCTGTTCAAGAATTATTTAACGATTTGCGAGAAGGTTGAAAGCGAACCCTCTTCCGTTCCGACTTGGCTCTTTTTCTTTGCCATCTCGTTCTTGCCGGATTCCAATCCTTTTGACTTTTACGACCAAGACTTTCCCTACGGGACCCTTCCCTACCGAATGGGGAGGCTGCCTGTCCAAGAGGACCCGGAGCAAGAATGGTGGATCGTTGATTCCGGAGCCATTGCCTATAGAAGTGTTGGAAAAACCCTTGTCCTGGATTCTGCGTTTTTCCTTTGGAATCAAAAAAGAAAGAAGGCCTACCCGCTGTTCACGAAATAGGTTTTATTTGGACCACAGAACTTGGGTGAGAAGTGGTTCCCCTTGTTCCCAGTGCGGTCCAAGCTCATCCACCTTTCTCTCTGAAACTTCCTCAGTCCTCCTTGGACCCAGCAATCCAGGCTCAATACTCCACCATCCGAAATCCGGTCCTCCTTGCTTGAAGGCCATGTTTTTTGTCTCCAGTATTACGGATGGGCGATCAGGGAAAAGCGATCTTGGACAGGGCAGCTTCGTTCCCTATGGGTTTTTTTGAAACTGGATGGTCATACCAGGGCAAAGGAACCCGCGCTCCATTCCGCAGCGTCGGGAGGTAGCCGCGTGAGGTAGCGGCGGGAGATTGTTTCGCGTTTCAGAATGGTTGGGATTTCATCTAAAGGGGAGGATGGGCACACAACTCTTCGAGGAACCCTGGTTTCCTCTGGGGGAGGGGTCGGGGGAAGGGTTGGAGAGGGAATTGTGACGTTCAAAGCACCAGGGGTTTTGGCTCTCCCGACGCGGCGAAGGCCCGGATGTGTTCGTGGACCTGGAAGGCCCGGGCGATGCACTGGTCGGAGTTGTGGTATTCGTAGCGGCCGAAGCGGCCGACGGTGAGGAGGCCGGACTGGTCGAACCAGGCGCGGACGCGGGCGATGCGCTGGGGGAAGGCGAGGTTCTGGTCCACGTAGGCGTAGCGGCTGAGGAAGGGTTGGACCGTGACGACGTCGGATTTTTTGAGGAGCTTGCAGGATTCGAGCGAACTGACGAGGGAATCCAGCCATTCCTGGTCGGGGTTCAGGCTGTCGCCTCGGTAGGTGACTTCGGCCATGTAGCTGGCGTGGCCGGGGGGGGCGTTGTGGGGGCTGTAGTTGCTGAAGAAGGTGACACGGTTGGCGGGGCCCTGGTCCTCGAAAGGGAGGTAGATCCAGGAGAGGGGGTCGGGAGGTGTGTCGGTCTTGTAGCCGACGAGGACGGTGCAGACGGAGAGGGGGTGGAGCTGTCGGCACTCTTCGCGGATGCCTTCGTCCATGTCTTCGAAGACTTCGGCGAGTTCCTTGAGGGGGATGGTGTTGATGACGAGGTCGTAGTCCTCTCCATTGACTTCGAAGCGCTCCCCTTTGCGGCGGAGGCTCTGGACGGGGGTCTTGCAGTGGACTTTTTCTTCGAGGCCCTTGGCGATGCCGTCGGTGAGGGCCTGGAAACCTCCGTGCTTGGGGAACCAGAAGACGGATTGGTGGGTGTAGCCTTCGGTCCGAAGGCCCACGGCGGCCTTGATGATGTCTTCGACGGGGGCATCGGGGACGCGGCCTGCGACCCAGGAAGCGTCCATCTCCTCGAGGGGACACTCCCAGATCTTTTCGTTGTAGGGGATCATGAAGTGCTCTGCGAGGCCGTCTCCCATTTTCCAAAAGATCCAGTCGCGGAAGTTCACGGGGCAGGGCGCTCCGCTCTTGCGCTTCTCGACGGCCTTGAGGTAGCCGCTCAGGCAGTCGTAGCGAGCCTGGGGAGTCAGGGAGCCGATTCCGTTCTCGAAGGGGTAGGGGACGTAGCGGTCGTGCCAGAGGATGCGGGTCTGGCGCTCGGTCTCGACGAGGGCGTCCCTACCGACGCGGTCCTTCATCCAATCGAGGACTTCCTTGTTCTTGGAGAAGAGGATGTGGCCGCCGGCGTTGTCGCAGGTGAAGCCATCCACGACGGTGGAGCGGCAGAGGCCGCCAGGGACTTTGCCTTTTTCGAGCACGCAGACATCGTGCTTGTCCTCGTGGAGAAGGCGGGCGAGGGTCAAACCGGTGACACCGGCACCGAGAATGGCGATCTTCAATGCGGACTCCAGGATTCGAGAGCTGGTTTTCTCTTTGTGAAGTGGTGAGAGGGAGCGGAGAATAGGGATTCTTCCGCAGAAGTATAGCCTCGCTCCTCCAACAAGGCCGCCGATGATCTCCGCCCTCCTCCTTGTCCTGTCCCTAAGTTCCCTTGGCGGCGAAGAGAGGGCGGCTCCACCAAGGCTGCAGATCTTCGCCCGGGTGGCGGAGGACCGGGTCGAGCTGCTGCGGGGGATCCTGGAGGAGATTCGGGCCGGGGAGAGGGAGCAGCCCTTTTCGTATCGGCTGCGCAGGGTGGGGATCCCTTCGCGGGGGCGGCTTCCTCCCTTGGATGTTTTCGACATCGCCTTGGGGGTCCCCCGCATCGAGGTGCTTCGTAAGAAGCGGCTGCTGTGGAAGGGTAAGGGGCTGCGGGTAGGGGCGGTGCTCCTGGGTTTGCGGAGCTACGCGCCTTTTTTGGGGGGAAGGAAGCTGACGCGAGTGAGCTGGGCGGAGTTTTTGCGGCGGGCTCCGGAAACGGTCTTGCTTCCGGATCCTCTTGTGGAGCCTTGCATTGTCGAGGCCTTGGCCTCGGTGGGGGAGGCTTATGGGAGGGAGCGGGTGGCTGGGCTCGTACTGGCGGGAGGGGGGATGCGGTTTTTGACTTCGGGGAGGGTGCGGGAGCGGTTGATGCGGGAGGGGGGGAAGTTTGG
>DROQ01000170.1 GCA_011321845.1 Planctomycetota bacterium
ATCTATTTGAACAACATGAAGGGGGTTATCAACAAAAAGACCGGCATGGTGGATATAGGGGATATTATTGCAGCCCAACGCGAAGCCTTATCCAAGGCTTGGGGCCTTAGCCCCTTGAGCTTGGATGAAAAATGGAAGGATTGGGTACTAAAAACCTACCCCTCTCGTTAACCCATAAGTCCCCTAAGATTCCAGACTATAAAAAACAGAGAAAACCAGGATGGACTTGAGAACTTCCCATTCCTCGATTTCCTGATTCACATCGGCTAAAAAGGAAGATTATCCCTTCTGCATGATGGAGTCGCTTAATGATGAAGAGAGTGTTCCTAACCGCCTGCATCCTCCCCCTCGTAGGCTGCTCCTCTTTGCGTCTCTTTCCAAAAAAACCCAAAGTTACATTTTCCCCGGAGATTGCCGACCTCAAGCTGCAGGGGAGAGCATCCATGCAGAGCGTTTCCTCTGGTACCGTGATCAACAACCCACGAATCAGCCTCGGAACAAGCCTTAACCTGTCCGATAGGGACAACGCCTATGGTGGACACCTCAGCTATGGAGATGGGTTTGCTGGCTTCGGGTTTCGGTTTATCCAATTCGATGAAACAGCAGTGAAAACCACGGGGACAGTAGAAGACAACTTTGGTGCTCTTCGCCCTGGAGATCGGGTCCGCTCAAAATTTCGGTGGAAGAATTATGCAGTGGATTACCTCGTAAACCTTTACGAAACAAAAAAATGGATCCCCAAAACTTATCTCCGCTTTGGTGCCGGGGTTTCAATCCAACACAATGAGGCAGCGGTGGAAGCCGTCAGCCAATTCACCCCCCACCAACAAACCATCAGCTTTCAGGATGACCTAGGCATCCCAATGCTCCTCCTCCGAGCAGAGGGAGAATATAGACCGATCAAAATCCGGCTCAATATCGCCCTTTCCCATGGGGATTTCGGTGGCTTCAATGGAGACTTCCTCGACCTTCGCTTGAGTGGACAATACAAAATCCAAAAAGGCATCTCTGCCTATGCTGGGTTTTGGCACTACAACTTTCCCGGTGAGGGATCTAAGGATGGACTCGGGTTTGATTTCTCCTCCAGTATCGAAGGGTTTTTCGGAGGCATCCGCTTCGATATTTAAGCCTGGCTCCGAATCCACTCGATGGCCTCCTGCTGGCCTGGACGGGAGATCATCCCCAAGCGTTCAAGAGAAACCGCAAACAGTGGACAGAGTTCTTGATGGCAAGCCAACTCCACAGGTAGCTCTCTCAAAAACATCAAAACCCGCTCATCATCTACCCAATAGTCCACCATGAGAACAAGGAAACGCTTGGCCGCCTCCATGAAAAAGGCATCTTCCTTCCACGCCTTGGACCTCCGAAGGACTTTCTCATAACAATCCGCGGCAAGAGGGAAATCAAAGCGATCCAAGGCTTGATCCCCGTTCGCCAAGAGTTTTTCCAAGCCCTTACGCATTCGAGCCTTTTCTTTGGCATGTATCTCCAAGTCTAGCTCACTCTTATCCGGGGAATCCATTTGAGAAATCACCCAAAGCTTCGCTCTTGGGCTCAATTGAGAGACGATCGCGTGACATGCGTTCAAGGGAAGGTAACGATGTTTGATTCCGACAACCGCATCACCAGCCCCTGCTGTTGGTTCCACCTCCAGCTCTTCGGAAAACTCTTCGATCAGGAGGGATTGAAGAGCAGCCTTGGTTTCATAGGCCTTGCTTTTGCCTCCTTTGGAAGGTTGGGTTCCACTTGGATTGATCCAATGGATGAGATCAAAGAGATCCCGAACTCTCGCCGGGACAACCCCTGACAACAAGTCCTCGGGGTCAGGAAGCTCCTTTCTTCGACGAGGCATAAGAAAAAACGCTAATAAAGGGTAGTGTTGCGAACCCCAAAGGCTGGATCCCCTGCAATGTAGTTCGGCCCATTGGCTCCGATCCCTAAGAAGTTGGGGAGGAATTGGATAAAGAATCTGGTGTCTCCAACAATCTGATCTTTATCAAACCGGAAGACCAGGGACCAGTCATGATCCCTCCGGACCAGGGAAACAGAAGAAGTCCGAAACCTTGATTGGTCGAAATCATAGATGGTCCCATAGTTCACCGACCAGCGCTGCCAGAACTGAACACCTGTGGTGAAGGAACCTTCTCCGTCTCGGTCAAGGCCTGACCGCCACTCCCCTGCCAAGGACCAGCCTTGGATGGGTTCCACGGCCATTCCAATATTTCGCGTTTTGAAATCTCCCTTATCCCAATCTCTCTCCCCCTCCACAAGAAACCTGAGAGTACGGCTGGGTCGAAAGATCCATTCGAATGCAAAGATCCCTAAGCGATCTCCCCCATTGTCCCGATGGCTATTTGGATGAAAGCGCTGTGTAAGATCCAACCACATCCATTCGTGCGGCTTTCCTTTGGCGTCCGTGGTCATGAGCCTCTGGAGAACTCCAACATCCAATGCGGAGCGTTCGTCCAAAGCATCGATTTCGTCAAACTGGAAATAAGAACCCGGAGTCCGATCTACGAGAAAACGGTTGAAGACCCGGACTTCAGGAATGATTTCATGGCGGAGACCATGGAGGCGGAAGAGAGCACTCTCCACCCCGAATTCCCGTTCAAAGCGCGTGGAGATCGTCATGCCCACTTCAAATATTTTACGGTTTGAAGCTCTTCCACTTGGTCCATCCGAATACCAAGTGTCGCGGGCAATTCCATAAGGACGCAAAGCAAACTCTCCAAAAACAAAGGGAGAACTCAACTCAAGCTCGGCGTCCACTCGGAAAGCCTGCTCTACGGGGGTGTTCGTCGCATGGTCGTCAAAACGATTCCGGAAGAAACCAGTTCCTGCCGAAACATCAAGCACAAGGGGGACATTCTCCCCAATTTGGACAAGCGGCTGAGAAAAGAGCTCAAACCTTCCAAAAGGGCGTTCACTCAAAAATTTTGGAGTTAGCCTCGATGCGTCATCATAACTGAAGTCCTGCAGATTCTCCCTGCCCGTTAAACGAGCCAGAAGATTGTGCTTGGAATAACGCAAGTCGAAGCTTGTCTCAGGAAGCTCTTCTTCATGCAAGGAAGACGCACGGAACTCTACATAGGCCGCCGGATCGCTCGCTTGAAATGCCTTGAGATCCAAACGAAGGTTTTGATTCAGTTGGATTCTGTTTTTTGTACGAATAAAACCTCTGTCTCCAGGGCGAATGGGAGTCCCATCCAGCTGCCTTTTCATGGCCCGTCTATCTTGGCCCTGATCATCAAGATAAAAGGCATTGAGCTCCCCTCTCCAGAGATCTCCATAACGGTAAGTAAGTGTCCCATCCAAGGGACTCCCTCTTTTACGGGACCATCCCGTCCGAAGTCGCCACTCGCCCTCGAATCGCCCCTTTCCCTCACCAATCAAACGAATAGCCGCCTGGCCAAGATCATTCCAACGTCCACCGAACACGGGGAAGACAAATTCTCCCCATCGATCAGTAACACCTGCTCGAAATCCTTTGAGAGGAACCCATGTTTCCTGGTTGGAATAGTAGTGATAGTTGGGGAGTGGGAGCGCGGGAAGCCCGGAGATGCTCAGCGAGTTCCCCAGGCCCTGAAACTCTGTCATATCCTTATGAAGAAAGACGACTAACTTTTCACTGGAGATATCAAAATGGGGTTTTCCTGCAACACATGTCGTTAAGACCGCTTTTCGCGCTACAAGCCGCCTTCCCTGCTCAACGGCTTGATCGCATCTTAGGATAAATGGGTTTTGTCCCTCCATTGGAGGTTTCCCCCGTGGGAGGCGAATCGTCAAATCGGTAAACGACATCCGATCCGAGTCCAAAGAAAGTGTAAAGGAACGGGCTCGAAAAATATGAACCCCACCCTGTTCTACGACTACATGCCCAGCTGCAAAGATTCCTTTTGCGAGGCGGAGCAAGCGATGTGTTGGAACCGGAGCATCGGTTATCTCCAGCTTTGCTCCAGTCGCTCCTATCCCCATT
>DROQ01000171.1 GCA_011321845.1 Planctomycetota bacterium
CCCGCCCCTGTGAGCGCCACCGCACCACCCCCCCGTCCAAGCGGGCCTCCAGCAGCCCCCCATCCCCCCGCTCGAACACCGCCTCCACCCGTCCCCCGGCCCCTCCAGGCCAAAGAAGGGTCTTCATGGCTCGGCACAGACTGCTCTTGCCACTTTCATTCGGCCCTTGGATCAGGACCAGGTCACCCTTCATCTCCAGCTCGAGGACTCGGTGGAAGCCAGGGAAGTCTCCGATCCAAAGGCGCCGCAGCTTCATCGCCCCTCCTCCAGCTCCTGGAGCAGCGCGTCCAACACCCCTCGCCCAGCCACGAGGGCCTCCTCGCGCACCCGCTCCGGAGGCCAGTCCCCCTCGTCCCAACCCTTGATCCTGCCCAACTCCCCGCGGAGCATTCGGGTCAAAGCCTCCGCGCCCTCTCCCCCCTCCTCCAGTCTTCGCAGCTTCTCCGCAAGCCGGCCCAGCGGTCCCCCCCCCTGGACCAGCTCGCCCAGTCCTCGATACGGTCGCAGCCTGTCAACGACTTTGTCGACAAAGACCCTGGTCCCCCGCGCCCCCACGCGGAGTTCCCGCTCCGCAAGCCGCTTTTCGAGGAACTTCCGGATCTTCCCCAGCTCCCGCACCCGCCCCTTCAATCGCAGGCGGACCCCGAGCACCTCCACATCCCAGGCTTCTCCCAACTCCTCCAATTCCCGCACCAACCGCTGATGCAACCAGTCCAACCGGTCCTCGAGCGGCCCGTGCTCCAATAGGGGACACCCATCCTCCCCCAGCTCCAGCGTCCGGGTCGTGAAGGCCAGAGAGGCCACCGGCTCCCGGCTCAGGGAGAACACAGACCTCTCTCCCAGCTCCAGGAGGAGCGGCCCGTGCAAGCCCTCTTCCCCAGCGTCCAAACCCTGCAGCGAGCCGAGATAACCCACAAAAGGCCCAGTCCCCCGTCCAGCCGCCGCCCCCCTGCTCAGCTCCTCAGGCTTGTGCACATGCCCCAGGAACCAGGCATCCAAGGGCGAGCCCTCGAGTTGCGCTCGTTGCACAGGCGCGTAGGGCGAGCCCCCCCCATCCAGGTCCGCGTGCAAGAGCCCGATCCATATCCCCTCCCCTGGTCGCTCCTCGAGGGGGAACGAAAGAAAAGGGTTCTCCCGCACAACCCGTGTGGGAAAGGACCAGCCCGTCACCCGGAGCCGCCACCCCTCTTCCTCCAAATCCAGACTCTCCCAGACACCTCCCTCCCCCAGAATCCGAAATCCCGCCAGCCGCCTCGCGAGCCTCGGCAGCGCCTCCACATCGTGATTCCCGCAGACCGCAAGCACCTCGATCCCAGCCTCCACCAGGCGGCGCACCCCTTCTTCCAGGATGGGGAAGGCATAGAAACGGTCCTCCATTTTCTCGACCAGGTCCCCGGCGAAGAGGACAGCCTTGACCCGCTTGCGGATCGCCAGGTCCACTGTGGCGAGAAAGGCTTTTTCGGGAAGCAAGCCATTTGGATCCAAACCCTCGGCCTCCGCGAAAGCGCGCACCGCCTTCGGGAGCCGCCGCCCCAGGTGCATGTCCCCGACCAGGAGCAAACGCACCGCGCCTAACCCCCCTCGCCGGTTCTGCCCGCGATCAAGGATCGCCAGCGCTCCCGGTGCCGCTCCTCCAGGTCATAGGCGAAGCTGGCCGCCTCATAGCTCCCCAGCAGGTTTTGCAGCACCTTGTGCATCCACCTCTTTTTCTTGGCTGGATCCGAGGGAGGCGCCCCCGCAGAAGAGAGGGCCGCGGCAAGCTCGGTCGCGAGCCGCTCGTCCGGCCTCGCCGCGTCCCCAGCAAAAGCCTTCTCGCTCACACAGACCGCCATCAGCAGCGTCGGCTCCAGACCCTTGGCCTGGGCCAGCGCCACAACCGACTGGTAGCGCCTTTCCACCTGGAGAATGGGACTGTTCTTGCGCAGCCAGAAGACCCCCATGACCCCCGCCACCGCCGAGACCACCAGGAGTGCAAGAATCCAGCCCCCTCGAATCTTGGGCGCCCCCTCGACCCCTCCCGCCTTGTGCCCTGCCTCCAAACTCACCTCCGCCCTTCCCTCACCGCCTCAACGCCCGGCCTTGTCTCCGCCCTCCGCCAGCCCCTTGTAGAGCTCCGCGATGGACTGCAACTGGGCCGCGTCCAACTTGCCTTTAAAAGGCCCAAAATCCTTGCCCGTCAGCTCGCGCAGCCAATAGAGCGCCATGGAAGCCAGGATCTCATCCTTGGATTCGGTGAGAACCCGGCAAAGCTCGGTAATGGTTTCCTTGCCCGCCCCGGGCACAAACTGCGTCTCCCGGAGGTTGGCCTCGAACTTGCGCTCGGCCAAGGCGTCCAGGAACCAGCGCGCGGCTCCCTCGGAGCCGTGCTTCTCCCACCATGTCTGGAATTTTTGAACGCGCTCGGGATCACCGCAGTAATTCTTGCCACTGATGCGCGCCAGGATGTCGC
>DROQ01000172.1 GCA_011321845.1 Planctomycetota bacterium
AAGGAGGGTTTGGGGCTGAGGAGAGGGCGGCTCTGGTTTTGTGGGCTCGGTTGAGGAAAGCAATGGGGGGGGAGGCCTGTATGAAACTGGTTTGGGGGGCTTCGTTTGGGGGGGTGGAGCGGGAGTGGCAAATGGGGGGGGCGATGTTTTGTTTGAGAATGGTGTTGGTGTAGGGGGGAAACGCCTGGAGGCGTTTCCTACCGGCGTTTTCTACGTGAAACGCCTGGAGGCGTTCCCTACCGGGGTTTTCTACATGAAACGCCTGGAGGCGTTCCCTACCGGCGTTCCCTACCGGCGTTCCCTACTGGGGGGGCTACTGGAGGTAGGTGAGGATGGTGGAATTGAGGCGTTGGTAGAGGGCGCGGGTGGCGATGACGTCGGAGAGGTTGTACTTGGCGATGTCGGCGAATTTCTTTTCGCGGTAGGCGTGGCCGACCATGGAGCCGTCCATGGCGCCTTTGGGGCTTTCGATGCCGTAGGCGTAGCAAGCGGCGTCGAGGTTCATGGGGGCTGTGCCGCGGCCGCCGCCGGTGAGGATGAGATAGAGGTCGAGGTGGGGGCTGTGCTGGTAGGGGGGTTGGGAGAGGAGGTCGACGAAGACGGGTTGATCCAGGATGGAGGAGCGGGTGCGGAGGAAGGGGAGGTCGAAGCCTCGACCGTTGAAGCTGACGATGGTGTTCGCCTGGGAGGCGAGGGTCCAGAAGGCGCCGAGCATCTCCTTTTCGGGCATGGGCCGGATCCAGGGGGGGAGGTCGCCGAGGCCACGGTCCAGTTCCTCCTGGGGTGGGGCGATGAGGACACAGTCCCGGCTGTCATCTTCGCCGGAGCCGACGGCGATGGAGGCGACGCGGGAGAAGAGGGGGTTGAGGGCGAGGACCTTCTCGATGTCCCACTCCTTGCGCTGGGCGACCTCGGTGATGCCCTTGACGATGGTCTGGGGCATTTCACGGATGTCGATGGTGACCGCCACAGTTTCGATGTCGAAGACGAGGACGTCGGAGAAAAGGTCCTGGACCTGGTCGTATCCGGGACCCTGGACCGTGTCGGGGGACCAGAGCCCCTGGTCCCGCTCTTGCACGGGCCGGATGCGATGGATCTCGAGCTGGTCGCGGCCCTGGTAGTTGCTGCGGACCCCGAGGATCTTGACGACGCTTCCACGCTCGAGGTCGCGGACGATGGGGAAGGCAGCGCTGTCCGCCCAGATCCGTGCCGGCAGGGTCTCGCTGAGGTCCCCCACGGTGAGGGCGAAATAGGGTTGATCGTTGCGGGTGCGCCCTTCTTTGATCTCGACGACCCGTACGAAAACGACTCCAGGGCTCGGGCCCAGATCCTTGAGTTTGGTGTGAATGGGGGCTTCCATCAGCGTTTCGGTGTGCCGCCTCCTCCAAAGGTTCTGGTCCAGGCCTGGAGGAGGTCCACCGCCATTTTGAGGTCTTCCATCGAAGCGGCGAAGCTCAGCCGAATATGCCCGGGGAAGCCAAAGGCGCTCCCTGGCACGAGGGCGACACCCAGTTCCTCCAAGGCCTCCATGCAGAAACCCTCGTCGTCCCAACCTTTCCGATCGAGCAGGGGCTGGATCCCGGGAAACATGTAAAAGGCTCCCGCAGGCGCTCGCAGACTGAAGCCTTCGATGCTTGGCAACCGGTCCAGCAAGAAGCGCCGCCGTTCCTGGAAGGCGGCCAACATCTCCCCTCTCTCCTTGCTGTGGTCCTTGCCGAGTGCTTCGAGCGCGGCTCCCTGACTGATCGTGCAGGGGTTACCGATCATCTGGCTCTGGATCTTGGCCACTGCCTGGGTCACTTCCTTGGGGGCCGCGAGGTAACCCAGCCTCCAACCTGTCATGGAGTAGGCCTTGGACAGGCCGTTGAGCACCACGGTCAGCTTGCGCCCCCCACGGATCTCGGCGGGCGAGACGTGGAGGGTGTTCCCATAGAGGATCTGCCCATAGATCTCGTCCGAGAGGATCCAGGTTTCTTTGGCGAGGCAGAGCTGGACCAGAGTCTCCAGCAGCTCAGGGGGCCAGGCGGCGCCGGTCGGGTTGCAGGGGCTGTTGAGGATGACGCAGCGCAGGTCGTGCTCCGCGAAGACCTTCTCCAGCTCCTCCTTGGTCGGCAGGAAGCCGTTTTTCTCCTCTGTCTTTTGGATGACCGGGACCCCCGAAGCCATGTGGACCAGATCCGGGTAGGACACCCAGTAAGGCGCGAAGATGAGGACCTTGTCCCCAGGGTTGAGAAGGACGAGCAAGCTCTGGTAGATGGCGGGTTTGGTCCCTGCGGTGATGCAGATCTCCTCCGCCTTGTATTGGAGACCGAAGTCCCGCTGAAGGGATTCGGCGGCCGCCTGCCGGACCTCCGGTTTGCCCGCGGCCGGGGTGTAACGGGTCCAGCCCTCCTCGATCGCCCGGATCCCAGCCTGCCGAATGACCGCCGGGGTCGCGAAATCCGGCTCGCCTGCCGAAAGAGAGATGACCTCCCTTCCTTCGGCTCGCATTCTGGCGGCGAGGGCCGTGATCGCTAGAGTCTTGGATTCGGAGATTTGTCCGGGGAGGTTTGAGATTCTCACAGCTCGCTCATCCGCTGTTTGAGGGTTTCGGCTCTTCTGAGGCAACTCTAGCAATCCTTGGGGAAGGAATGGAAGATTCCTCCGTCCGAGATCGCCTTGAGAACAATTCCCCTCTGCTCTCTGCCTGGTTTTTCTATTTCCTTGATGGATCCGAGATGAAGAAATTTTTGAAGGTCACCGGGATTCTGCTCCTGGTGTTGGGACTCGCGGGCTTTTTTGCCTTTACCGCGCTGGTTTGGAACCCTTTCGAGGGGGTCGTCCCCGAGATTCGGAAGGCCGTTCCACGGAATGTGGATTTTTTCGCGGGCAAGCGGGACCTGGCCGGGGATTTCAGCGAGTTCCCCGTCCCCTATTTCTATGAGGATTTCGAAGCCTCCACGGGGGCGGGGCCGGTCAAGGATGGGGACCTTTTCCGCTCCCTGGCCCGCAACCGGGAGGTTCAAAACGCCCTGCAAGAGATCGAAAGGGTCAAGGCACAGCTTGGCGAGATTCCGGTGCTGGGGGTCTCCATCCTGGGGGACCTGATTGGCAAGGATTTCGTGGTCGCGGGGAAATTTTCGCAGGGAGGGGGGACCCCGACCTGGGCGGCCTATACCCGGGTGAGCTGGAAGATCCGGGCGGCTTTTGGCTTCCTCCGCTTCGACGGGGTGCGGGAGGGTCTCCAGGGGCTTCGGATCACCTGGGAAGAGCCCCTGTTCCGGATCCAGGCGCCCGGGGGGGTGTTCTTCGCGGCCATGCACAAGGATCTCCTCATGGTCGGGAACCAAAAAGAGTTCCTGGCACAGTCCTACGATCTGATCGCGGGGCTGGGGGACGGGGAGAGCTTTGTCTCCCTCTCCGACTACCAGGACCAGAGAGTCAAGAGGCTCAAGGAGTGGATGCAACGCACCGGCGAGCAGGACCCCAACTACCTGGAGTTCGCCTTGAGTGTTCCCGCTCTCGCCCGAGCGATGCCGGAGCTTCCTTTTTGGGAGAAACCCCGGGAAGACGGGCCCCAGGAACTCAAGCTCCTCCACTCCTTTGTCAATCCCAAAGCCATGCACCGGCTCTGGGGCAACCTCGTCTTTGTCCCCGAGCAGGAGGAGTCCCCTCCCTATTTGGCCAGCCTGCTCACCGTGGACCTGAACCGGGGGGAGTTGACGCCCTCTCAGAACCGATTCCAGTCTACGGCTCCGGGGGAGCGGGAGACCTGGTTGAGGGCCATGCTCCAGAACATCCCGCAAAAGGCGGCGGCCGCCTTCGCCCTTAGGATCCCAGTCCATGTTTTTCTGGAACAGTTCGCCAATTCCATGGACCCCGATATGCGCAAGTTGGTGGACGAGGGGCTGGTCTCCTCCGGTCAGCGGGGGGGGCTGCGGGGATTGATCGCCAGGGTGGGATCCGCCTTCAAGCCTTTTGTCCTCGTCGTCGTGAGGAACAACGACTACCCCCTTTACAAAAAGGAGTTCGAGGTGGCCACGCCTTCTCCCGCCCCCGCGGTCGCCTGGATTTTTCAGGCCAACCGGAGGGAAAAAAAGAGGGTGGAGGAACTCGTGCAGTTCTTCGACACCAACTACCGGAATTTTGGTTTCGATCCCAAGGCTCGGTTTACGCTCCCGGCCGGCCCCCGAGGCTTCGAGAAGATCCGGGAATGGGGCAATCCCCAGATTCCCGCCACGGGAGAGTTGGCCCTCGTCAACGGATCGGACCAGATGGACGGCCTCTTCCTCGTCTCCAACTCCGGAAAACTTCTCCGTGAGATCATCAACGCACGCTTCAGCGAGGCGGGGGTGACGGCCCTGGCGGCCGATCCCCTGGTCTCGGCTTCCTTGGACACGCTCCCTCCCAAAGTCTCGGGTTTTGGGTGGTTCCAGGGGGAAGGGCTCAGGGACCTGATGGGGCGTTACCGCGAGGCAGCGAGGAGGCGGGTGGAGGAGGGGACGCCGGATCCCACCTGGATGCTGGAGAACCGGCGCAAAATCGAAGACGAAGTTTTCTCCAGGGATTTCCGGGGCAGGTATCGCTCCAAGGCCGAGATACGCGGGGCGGACCGCAAGCGCTTTGACCAGGCTGTGGGCAAGCTTCTGGATCTCAAGTGGAGAACCGAGGAGATGGGGGTTCGTGGAAAAAGCCTGGATCGGAAGTTCGCCGAGGCCCAGGCCTGGCTGGAATTTATCGAGGCGGGGACCTTCTTCTTTCGGAACCGGGAAAAGGATTTGACCTTCGAGGCAAAAGCTTTCTTCCGTTTCTGAGGCTTCCCCTCTTGCCTCCGAATGGTTGTGGGGCTATTTTCTTTCGCCCTCAGTTCTAGGAAACGAGTCAAGGCAGGGTCGCCGGGTTTGCGTCCGGCGCTACTTGCCTTAGCGAGCCGAGATGGTGGAATTGGCAGACACGCTAGCTTGAGGGGCTAGTGGCCGTTTAGGCCGTGCAGGTTCAAGTCCTGTTCTCGGCACCAGTTCGTTTCCTTTCGAGGACCGATTCACCAAAACCCGCCTTTGGCGGGTTTTTTTTTTCTCTTGGGGTTTTCCACCTGGTCCCCCACGGGTCCCCTTTCATGTTTTTTTCCTGAGAGTCCCCATGGGAATCCGGAATCCGGTTGGGGCTTTTTGAAAACCGTCAAGGAAATTTTGCCGGTCACTGTTCCCTTCTTGCGAAGGGAACCCAAGGGGGGGCGTTTGCAAGTTCCCATGGCAGCGAGGCTTGGGATCGGTCTTCCGCTGTAAGTTTTCTGCAAAAAGCGGGGAAATGGGCCCGATCGATGGCTTTCCCAGACAAATGCTTCCCTTCCCTTGTTGCCTCCCGTCCTTTGGTGCATACTCCTTCAGAATCAACAATTCCCCCTGGGGTGAGGTATCCTTCTTCCTAGAGGAATGGTTTCGGTGGTCGGTTCCGACCGCTTTCAATTTTCTTCCTGTCCCTTTGGCCTTCAAGTTTCTTGCGGAAGCTTGGACGATCGCGCTCTCCTGTCCGAGGGCGTGACGGAACGGGCCATAAGGTTTTCTCTTTTCTCCTTGCTCCTTTGAGGAGGTTTCAAATATGCGTCTTAATTTCGCCCTGATTGCCGTCGGCGCTCTCGCCGTTTCAGCAACAGCTCAAAACATCGCCCAGAACAAAATCCACATTTGGGATGGAAGCACCGAGTTCACCTCCCGCGCTCGCGTCGGTGGTGCCGCCGGTCACGTTTCCGAAGCCTTCCAGCCCGGTATTGTTCGCGGCCTGGACAAGCTGAGCTATGCCCAATACGTGATCCAGGACCAGGACCTCTCCACGCAAGAGCCGTGGGAGATCAAGATCTGCCCCATTGGTGCGAATGGCTTGCCTGACTTCGCTGGTGGCAACGCGATCATCAAGAACCTGCAGCTCAACACGGGAACCGGGATCGGGGCTTTCCTCGTCACCCACAACCGTAACACGCAGGCCAACGGTCCGATTGTCCTCTCGGCTCTCAAGAACGCTTCCAACAAGAAGCTCTTGGACCCCAACGAGGCCTTCCACTTCGCCTGGCACTTCATCAAGAAGGCCAATTGGACAAGCGATGGCATCAGCGTCCATATGTCCCAGGCCGGCACGCAGCTCCCGAGTGGCGGCAATGGCCAAAGGACCTGCTGGCAGAGCCGTTTCCACCGGGAGATCCCCCGGCCCGAGAAGTTCAAGACCACCGACGCCACGAGCCAGATCATCGAGCGTCTCGCCTGGTCCGAGATCAGCGGCCAGTCCGGTTCCTCCTTCATGGATCGTTCCTGGCGTCTCGAACTTGGTTTTGCCGATGCGACCCTCCAGGGCGCTTCCGACAACTCCACCTACAACAACACCCCCTGCAAAAACCCCAACGAGGGCTATGCAGCCTTGGATCCTGATTTCAACGACATCTCCAAAGCCACGACCGCTCGTCTCGACAACTACAAGTGGACCGTCAATGCTGGTGGCGACTATGCCGGCGGTATTGCCATCCTCTTCTTCTCGGACAGCGTCTTCTCCAGCCCCCTGAGCATCAGTGGGATCAACGGAGGCCTCAGCCTCGATGTCGGAAGCCCCCTCTTCGCCCTGGGTGGATTCCCCATGGGCGTCCTGAGCGCGACCGGAACCGGCTCGATGGCCCTGAACCTCGGTCCGAAAACCTCTCCCCTTCGCCCCATCGTCGCCGGCCTCCCCGCGATCCACGCGCAGGCCTACGTCGCCAAGGCTGGGAAGACTCCTCTCTTCTCCTCCCTCTGGACCGTCCGTCCGACTCTGAAGCCTGCTGGCTTCTCTCGCGGCGAAACCACCTCCGGCACCCCGATCTCGATGACCAAGACCGGCGCCGACAAGACCCTCTACGTCCGCAATGACGGTCCTGGTGCAGTCGTCGTCAAGACCTACATCGGAACCAACCCCATCGGCCCCTCCACCATCATTCCCGAGCGGACCGGTAAGCGCGTGATCCTCTTCCCCGCGGCCACCAAGGTGACCATCGAGACCCAGAAGAGCGGCAAGGTCGACGTTGCCTACGCCTACAACAAGTAGGTTTTAGCTTTTCCTCTAGAGTCGGTGCTGCAAGGCATCGGCTTGCGAGGGACGAAGAAGGCGAAGCTGCGAGGCTTCGCCTTTTTTTTTGTTCCTGCCCCCCCCTTCCGCCGAACCGGATTTTCCCTTAGCTTTGGGGGGTCCCCCCTCCCCTTTCCCCAAGGAGATTTCCAATGGGCTCGCCCTCCCTTGCCGCCTTTCTCTTCTCCATGCTCCTTTTCATGGCTCCCATCTCGGCCCAAAACCTCGCGCAGAACCGGGTCCATCTCTGGGATGGAAGCATCGAATACACCGGCCGTCTTTCGGTAGGAAAAGGTACGGGGTTTTTGTCCCAGGCCTTCCCTTCCAGTGTCGTTCGAGGCCTGGATGGTCTCAGCATGATTTCCTATGTGGTCCAGGACCAGGAGCGGAAGACCGTCGAGCCATGGGACCTCAAGATCTGCCCCTTGGATGCCAAGGGAAAGCCCGATTACAAGCGTGGGGTGGCGATCATCCAGTCCATGCGGATGATCCCAGGCAATGGGATCGGAGCCTCGTGGGTGACGCATCAAAGGAACAACTCCCAGAATGGTCCCATCCTCCTCTCTCGGCTCAAGGACGCAAAGAATCAGACCCTCTTGGATCCTGACGAGAGCTTCCATTTCGCCTGGCACATCCTGAAAGCGGCGAATTGGACCAGCGATGGGCTCAGTGTTCATTACTCCCAAGCGGGGACCGCTCTCCCCAGCGGAGGGTTTGGGCAGTTGACCTGTTGGAATAGCCGTTTCCACCGGGAGATCCCTCGGCCTGAGCAATTCCGGGCGAGCGATCCTACCCTGCAGATCATCGAGCGGCTCGGGTGGGCGCAAGGGAGCGGGCAGACGGATCCGAGTTACCAGAACATGTCTTGGCGTTTGGACCTGGGTTTTGTGGAACCCACGATCCAGGGCGCTGCCTGGAATCCGACCTACAACAACTCCCCGTGCCAAAACCCGAATGAGGGCTACGCGGCCCTGGACCCGGATTTCCAGAACACGTTCAAGGCTTTCATCAAGCGTTTGGACAACTACCGTTGGAAGCTCGAGGCAGGAGCAGGTTATGGAGGAGGACAGGGTCTCTTGTTCTTCTCCGAGTCGGTTCTTTCCCGGCCTTTTAAAATGGGCGGAATCCAGGGGCGTTTGAGTCTGGATCCAGGGGGAGTTCTCTTCTCCTTGGGGGCCTTCCCCATTGCGCTCGGGTCCCAGGGCGCAGGCAGTCTGACGCTAGATTTTGGTAAGGACCATTCCCTCCTTCGTCAGAGCCTCATTCGCTTTCCCGCCATCCACGCCCAGGCCTTGGTGTTGAAGGCGGGAAAGACTCCACGGCTGTCCTCTATGTGGGCTCTCCGGCCCTTGATCCAGCCCAGTGGCTTTTTCCGGGGAGTGACCAAAGCGGGGACGCCTCTCTCCCTGACCAAGGCTGCTTCCCGGACAAGGTTCTATTTGAGGAACGATGGGCCTGGTGCCGTGCGGATTGCCACCTATGTGGGGAGCACGCGCGTGGGGCCCGTAACAAGGGTTCCTGAGAGGTGCGCGGTCGATGTCCTCCTGCCCAGCAGGGCTGCGCGAATTCAGGTCGAAACGAACAAGGCAGATCCCGTCGATGTCGTCTATAAATAGGGTAAGCTAAAGAGAGACACTGCCGGTTCGGAGACCGGCAGAAGGGCCGTGGTTTCTTCCGGGGAATTTTATGAAAGCGATTTTCTTCCTTTTATTGGCGGTGGTTTTTGTCGGAGGTGGGATCTATCTCGTCGACTCGATGGGAGAGGCCTCCTTCGACAGTCCCAAGGTGACCGAACCCGACTTGGAGCCCAAAGACGAGGCCCCCGCTGCGAAAAAGACGATGGAAAAGGAAAAACCCCCATCGCTCACCGCTCCGAAGAAGGTTTCCTCTTCGAAGAAGCAAAAGATCTTTACCACGGACGAACTCTATGGAGTTGCGACCAAGCGCCTCTGGGCCAAGCTCCGGCCCCCCGAGGAGGCCCTTGTGCCCGACCCCGACCATGTGGGACCCTGTCCACCCGCCAGTGATGGAGGGCATCCGGCCCTTGTGATCCGAAGGTACAAAGAGCAGGACACAGGCTACTTCGTCTGGATCCATGAGGACGGGGCCAAGACGGTCATCAGCCCGGACCCGGTGGATCTGGGGGCATCGCGAACCTCGCCCGGTGCGCATGGATATACAATCACCACCATGGTCCCGACCCAGGCAACCAGGCTTGCTCCCGACGACGACAAGAAAAACTAGGCAGCTTTGCAGAGTCATGCACCCTTGCTCGTCCGACTCGAGCTTGCACAAGCAAGGAACTCCATTCCTCTGAGACAACCCGCCACCTGAGAGGTCCTTTACCTTGCCTGGGGGTTTCTGTTATCTTTCCGAGCGTTCCTCGGAGGGTTTGCATGGCGGGCGAAAACCTAGTCCGGGATTCCTTTGATCCCAGCGGAGAAGTAGAAGCGGCGGCCGAACTTCTTCTCGACCCAAATCCAAGGGTTCACGGTCCCTGCTTCGAAAAGTTGCTCAGCAGCGGGCCTCTCGCGATTCCCCATTTGCGCCGCCTTGTGGACTGCGGGGACCCGGGAGCGAGAGCACGGATCCTTTCTCTCATGCGCAAGATCGAGATCCGTGAATGGGGGGAGGGTTTCCGTGCCTTTTTGAGGAGGGGGAACTTCTCCTTTGAGGACTGCCTGTTCCAGCTCTGTTTCCTGCCACGTCCCCTTTTCCAAAAAAAATCGCTCCAAAACCAACTCGACCAATGGGCTGAGATCCTCTCAGAGAGAGTCCAGGGAAAAGGTTCCAAAGGGATTGCCAAGGAACTCTGGAAGTTTTTGGGGGGGGAGCTTGGTTTCCGGGGGGACCAGCACACCTACTACCATCCTGACAACTGTTTCCTGGACCAGGTCATCAAGAACCGAAAGGGGATACCGATCAGTCTCTGCAGCCTCTACCTCTGCATTGGCGAGAGGATCGGATTGGATCTGGAGGGGGTAGCGCTTCCTGGACATTTCATCCTCCGTGTCTGCGGGACACGACCGGTTCTCATGGACCCCTTTCACGAGGGTTGCATCCTCACCAAGAAGGCCTGCATCGAGCGCCTCTCGAACATGGGCTATGGCCTGACCCGTGACGATCTCAATGGAGTTTCCTCCGAGTCCATGGTGCTGCGCTCCATCAACAACCTGATTCATTCCTATGAGAACCGGAAGAATCGAGAGATGGTACAGGCCCTGAAAGCGGCCCGGGCGGAAATGGTGGCGTTTATTCGTCGGTATTGAGAGGGCTTCGCTTCTCCTTCTCAAGCCCCCCGAAAACCGGGTCGATAAGCCCAGGAAGGTTAGGCTTGCATCCAAGAAAAAGGGGAGGGGAATGGCGCCATCCATACACGAGCTTCTTGAAGAAATGGTGAACGAGGGGGCTTCGGACCTTCATTTGAAAGCCGGAAACCTTCCGGGGTTTCGAAAGGATGGAAAGATCCAGCCGCAGGAGAAGTTTGGGATCATGTCGGCGGAGGATGTCCGGGCTCTCGCCTTCTCGATGATGAATCCGGAACAAAAGGAGACCTTCGAAAGAGAGGGGGATCTCGATCTCTCCTACGCTCTTCCTGGAAGGGCACGTTTCCGGGTCAACGTCCTCATGCAGCGGGAGACGACCGGGATCGTGATCCGCTTGATCCCGGAGGCCATTCCCACGGCGGAGCAGCTGGGGTTGCCGCCCATTTGCTTGGAACTCTCCGAAAAACCCCGCGGCTTGGTCCTCGTGACCGGCCCCACCGGGAGCGGTAAGTCGACAACCCTTGCGGCCATGATCGACCACATCAACTCCACCGACGAGGGGCACATCCTGACCATGGAGGACCCCGTCGAGTTCATCCATCCCGACAAGAAGTGTTTTGTGACCCAGAGGCAGATCGGCCTCGACTGCAAAACATTCTCCCAGGCGCTGAGGCGAGCGCTGCGCCAGGATCCGGACGTGATCCTGATCGGAGAGATGCGCGACCTCGAGACGATCTCCCTTGCGATCTCGGCCGCGGAGACGGGGCACCTCGTTTTTGGGACTCTCCACACCACGAGTGCGATCTCGACTGTGGACCGGATCATCGACGTGTTTCCGCCGGACGCGCAGCAGCAAGTGCGCGTCCAGCTCTCCGGGACTCTACAGGGGGTGCTTTCCCAGTGCCTGATCCCCAAGATCGGGGGCGGACGGATCGCGGCGAGGGAGACGCTTGTGGCGACGGACGCGGTGCGTTCCCTGATCCGAGAGGGGAAGACGCCTCAGCTCCTCAACCTCCTTCAGACGGGAAGCAAGTTTGGGATGTCCACCCTGGAGCAGGAATTGGTCAAGCTGGTGAACCAAGGCCTCATTACTTTGGAGGACGCGATCGCCAAAGCCAACCGCCCGGACGAGGTGGAGCGGAACGCAAGGCCCGGGTCGGGCGCTGGGAGAGGAGCGCGTGTCGGGATGGGCTCCTCCCGGACTCCCGTGGGCGCGGGCGCGCGCCCCTCGGCCGCGCGCCCCGGCAGCGGGGAGCGCCCGATCGGTCGCAGAGGTCTGCGCCCGAACCGCTGAGCCGGCTCCTGGGGTCTGCCTCCCCGGGTCCTCGAGTTCCCTGCTGTAGAGCTTCCGTGAGTCGCTAGCAGTTTATGGACTTGGAGCGCGATGCCGCCCGGCTCCTCGGTTCCCCTGCTTTGGAGCTTCCTTGGCTCGTCGGCGGTTCATGGACTTGGAGCGAGGTGCCGCCTGGGTCCTCGGTTTTCCTGCTGAGGAGCTTCCTTGGATCGCCAGCGGTTCCTGGATTTCGAGCGAAGAGCCGCCTGGCTACTCGATTTCCATGTTGTAGATCTGGCCCGGATCCATATCCAGGCCGTTCGCGATCTGCCAGAGGCAGGCCAGGGCCTTGAGCGCGTTTCGTTTCTCGAAAGGCGCGAGCTGCTCTCCTTCGTTCTGGAGGATGGAGGCCAACTTCTCATAGCACTCGACAAGACCCTTCTCGGCCTCGTTCAACTCGTATCCCATCCAGTTCTGCATCTCAGCTCTCCCTCTTTTCTCCGGATCCTCCGATGACGATCCTGTCATCCTTGACTCTTTTGGCCTTGAGTTCGAAGCGGGGGAGGCTCCCGGTTTCGACTTCCTTGACATCGATCCGGAGGCCCTCGTGGGCTTCGCGAAGCTGGGTGTCGAGGCGGGCCAGCAGTCCCTCTCGCTCGACGTCCTGGTTGGGGATCTCGACCAGCACTTCGATTTCGTCCCGGATCCCGTCCGCCGTGTAGAGGTGGATCTGGAACTCGTCGATCTCGGGGAACTCCCGCACGATGGCTTCGATGGCCCGGGGATAGACGTTGGTCCCGCGCACGAGCTTCATGTCGTCCACCCTGCCGCGGATGCCCCCCTCGTAGATGTCCCAACCCCGGCCGCAGCTGCAACGGGAGGCGGGGACCTTGACGACGAAGTCCCGCGTCCGGTAGCGGAGGATGGGGATGAAACCCCGTCCGAACGAAGTCACGACCCGCTCGCCCATCTCCCCATAGGGGACCGGCTCGTCGGTGTCGGGGTCGATGACCTCCTCGATGAAGTGGTTCTCGATGATGTGAGCCCCGCCCGGCTGATGCTCGCACTCGAACATCATGATGGTTCCCAGCTCGGTCATGCCCGCCGTGTCTCCCGCCTTGGCTCCCCACTGCTCCTCGATGAGCTGCTTGGTGGCCGGGATGGAACCCGCGGGTTCGCCCGAGAGGATGACTCTCTTGACGGGTCCCTTGGCCAGGTCGATGCCCAGGCTCTTGGCCTCCTGGGCCATGCGCAGGGCGTAGGTGGGGGTGCTGCAGACGACCGTCGCCTCCATGTCCATGATCTGCCGCACCCGGGCCGCCGTCGTCATGTTTCCCCCGGGAAGGACGAGACAGCCGATCTTCTCACAGCAGTAGTGGGCGCCCCAGAAACCCACGAAGGTCCCATAGCTGAAGGCGAAGAACACCGTGTCCTCGGGCCGGATCCCAAAGCCCCAGAAGCCGTGGCACCAGGCCTCGGCGATCCATTCCCAGTCCTTGAGGTCATCGAGGACGCGGATCGGCGTGCGTCCGGTGGTCCCCGAGGTCATGTGGTAGCGAATGGCCGCTTCCTTGGGCGCCGCGAGGAAAGGTCCGTAGGGCGGGTCCGCGAGCTGGGCCTCCATCCACTGGTCGCGCGTCATGAAGGGGATGCGCCTCAGATCCTCCAGGCTCTGGATGCTGTCGGGTTCGACACCTGCCTCCTTGAGACGCTGGGCCTGCCAAGGGACCTGGTCGATGGTCCAGCGGAGGAGCCTGCGCAGCTTATGGACCTGGAGGGCCTGGGTCTCTTCCCGGGAAAAGGTTTCGTGACGAGGATTCCAATAGGGGGACGTGGTCATGAACTCTCCGAAGTTGAAGAAGCGGAAAGGGGGAGCACGGCGATCGGCATCAGCTCGATCTTGGCCCTGGGATCGTAGAGTCGCTTGATCTCGAACAGCGCCATGGCGGGATAGTGTTTTGCGAAATGCTTTTTCCAGACCTTGCCCAGCTCCTTCAACCGTGCCGTGTATTCCGCGGCGTCGGTGACGAAGACCTGGAGGGAGACGAGATGCTCCGGACCGGCGCCCGCCGCGTTCAAGGCGAGGACCAGGTTTTTCAGCGAGAGGTCGAACTGTTCCACCAGGTCGTCGGGGCCGATGCTCCCGTCGGGGAGTTGCGCGGTCTGTCCGCCGAGGTAGAGGGTTTTGCCCGGCTCCGTGACCACCACGTGCGAGAAGCCCACCCCAGGGGCGAGCCCTTCGGGGTTGATCTTTTGGTGGGGGCTCATTCTCCCGTCCATTTGGGTTCTTCCTTGTTGCTGAAGGCTCTGTGGAATTCGGCGAAATCCTTCCCCCGCATCAGGTGGGCCTGGGCGTAGCTGTCCAGCTCGAGGGCGCTGACCAGGTCCATGTCCTGCTCGCGCTGCAGGCTGCTCTTGGTGGCGGCGTAGGCTTCGGTGGGGCCGTTGGCGAGCCGGGCCGCCAGCTCCATCGTGGCCTGGCCCAGCTCCTCGGGGGGGACGACCTTGTGCGCCAGCCCGATGCGCAGCGCCGTCTCCGCGTCGACCTTGTCGCCCAGCATCAACAGCTCGGTCGCCCGTGAGAGCCCGATCAAGCGGGGAAGAAGGTAGGCCGCGCCCATGTCCCCTCCCGAGAGACCCACCTTGGTGAAGAGGAAGGCGAAACGTCCCCTGGTCGAGAGGATCCGAAAGTCGCTGGCGATCGCCAGCACCGCTCCGGCGCCCGCCGCAATCCCACCGATCTCCGCGATGATGGGGATGGGAAGGTTGCGCATGACCTCGATCACCTTGCAGGTCATCCGCGTGAAGGCGAGCTGCTCCTTGCCGTCCATCTCGACCAAGGACGCGATGATGTCGTGGACGTCTCCGCCGGAGCAGAAGGCCTTGCCCTCGCCTCGCAGGATCACGACCCGGATTTCATCGGACCGCTTGGGCAGTTCCATGAAGAAGTCCCGAAGATCCGCATAGATGTCGAAGGTAAGTGCGTTCAGACGTTCGGGCCGTCCAAAGGTCAGGATGCAGACACCCTCCCGGACTTCGACCTGGAAATGCTTCCAAGTCCGGTTGGGAGGGACCGAGGCGAAGTAGGGACTCATGTTTGGATTCCTCCTCCATCGAGGACGATGGCCTGGCCGTGGATGGCGCCCGCCTTCTCCGAGGCCAGGAACAACGCCGTCGCGGCGATCTCTTCGGGGCGCAGGAGGCGCCCCAGAGGGACCCCCTCGAGAATGCCCGCGAGCGCCTCGTCGCGGCTGCGTCCTGTCTTGGTCATGATGCGTTCCAGGGTTTTCTCTGTCATCTCTGTGTCGACAAAGGTGGGGCAGATGGCATTGCAGGTCACTCCGCTCCCCTGGGTCTCGGCCGAGATGCTGCGCATGAGGCCGAGGACCGCGTGCTTGGAGGCGGTATAGGCGCTCGTATAGGCCGTCCCCACGAGGCTGGCCGTGGAGGCGATGAACAGGATCCGGCCGAAGCCGCTCTGCCTCATTGCCGGCAGCGCCTCGCGGGAGCAGAGAAAAGGCCCCGTCGCGTTCACGTCCAACATGCGCTCCCAGCTCGCGAGGTCCTGCCTTTCGAGGGGGGCCGCGTGGCTCTGCCCCGCGTTGTTCACCAGGACGTCGAAGGGGCCGTGGGAGGCGAAGACCTCCTTTACCTGGGCCTCGTCGCAATGGTCCAGGCAGATGCCACAAGCCTCGACGCCTCGCTTCTGGAGCCTGCGGAGGGCCTTGTCGACCCCTTCCTGGCCGCGCCCGGTGAGAAATGTGCGATACTGCGCTTCCCCAAAGGCCTGTGCCAGGGCGAAACCGATTCCGCTGGTCCCGCCGGTGATCAGCACCGAGCGGGGACTCAAGCGCGCACCTTGTTACAGAGAATGGAGAGAGATTCCAGCATCCCGGGCATTATCCACATTCTCCCTCATGGGGCCAATGCGGAGAACCCTCGCTCTTTTCCCGAAGCCATTCGACCAGGGTCAGGACCTTGTGCAGCATCCGACCGTCCCGGGTCTGGAGCGCGCCGCGGTGGAGGAGGCGGTGGATGCTCCCCTGGAGATGGGGCTCGTCCATCTGGAAGGGGGTGGAGCTGAGGACCTCGAAGGCCCGCCGCGCGAGGAAGTCGCGCTCCTCGAAACTCATACGGTTATGCCCCTTGCGCTTGGATCCGGCTTGGGCCTGGGTGGATTCCAAGATCCGACGGGAATGGGCCTCGTGCAGTGCGATGGCGACGGCGTGGGAGAGATTGAGCGAGGGGAGGCCGGGGAGGTCGATGCGGAAGAGCCGGTTGCAGAGCTGGGTCATGGAGGAGGGCAACCCGCTGTCCTCCGATCCAAAGAGGAGGGCGGCGCGGGGGGCCTTGGCCCGATCCAGGCTGGGTCCGAGGGTCTGTATGGGTTGGGGCTTGCGCTCCTTGCCCTCCCTCGCGGTGAACCCCAGGACCAGTTCGCAGCCTTTGAGGGCTTCTTCCACCTGATCCACGGTCTGGACCCTTGCAAGCAGCTCCAGGGACATGCAGGCCGTGACCCGGGCTCGGCTCTCCCAGTCGGGCCTTGGGTGGACGAGGACGAGGGAGCCGATTCCGAAATTGTCGCAGAGCCTCGCAACGAAGCCGACGTTCTCTCCCGTCCTGGGTTCGACCAGGACGACGCGAAGCTGCGTCATCGTGCCTCCTTGTTCGAAAAGATTGTGGAATGATGTTTGCCCGGGAGGGGTGTCTTTGGAATCGTGCCCCGATCCCCCGAGGTCTCTTGAGCGCGAGGCCTCCTGAGAAAAGGAATGTAGATCATGGTCAGGCGAGTTTGTGCCCTTTCTTGTCTTTCGATTCTGTTTTTTTCCGGCTCATTCCCCGGCTTCGGGCCAGAAAGCCTCATGGCCCAATCCCCCGTCCTACAGGAGAAACCGGAAGAGGGCCATCGTTCCACGGATCGTTTTCGCTTGGGCTATAACGAGGGCTTCGCCGTGGAGAGCGAAGACGGGAGGACACGGATCGCTCTCGAAGGTTTGATCCAGGTGACTGGGAAACTGTTTCAACGGGACCGTGGACGGGTCAGCGAGTTCGCCCTGCGCAGGTTTCGGCCGGAGCTGTCGGGCTACTTCGACCGAAACGTCCTGTTTCGTTTCGAACCCAAGTTCACCGAGAACGAGGTGGAGCTGGAGGAGGCCTGGGTGGGGCTCAGGTTCGAGGACACAGGCTCCATCCTGCGCATCGGACGCATGAAGGCCCCCTTCAACCTCGAAGAGGTTCGCAGCCGACGGCACATCCATTTCCCCCTTTTCTCCATGATGAACCAGTTCGCCCCCGCCGAGGACCACGGTTTGTTCTGGAGCAGAAACAAGGATGGATGGGAGTATGCCCTCGCTGTCTATAACGGGACGGGGGGCTCTGACACGGGGAGCAGCAAAGACATCGCCGGCCGGGTGATGCGCAACCTCTTCGACGACGAGGAACGGGGGTATTTCGACCTGGGGATCGCCATGACCTACGGCCGGCAGAATCAGGACGTCGCCACCAAGGGGATCGACAACGGGGCGGGGGAACAGGTCCTGCGCTACGCGACCGGGACCTCACTCTCCGGCACCCGCACCAGGCTGGGCCTGGAGGCTGTCTGGTTCCAGGGGCCGTGGATGGGACAGGCGGAGGCCATGTGGATTCGCCAGGAGATGTCCCAGGGAGGCATCCAGGACACGGTCCAGTTTTCTGGCGCCTACCTCGATGTCGCCTACGCCTTGACCGGCCAGTCCATCGACTTCGGCGGAGTGGGGGTCAGCAAGGAGAAGGCCTTCTTAGGTCTGCCCGGCTCCTGGGTTTTGGCGGCGCGACTCTCCACTCTTCGCAATGACGGCTCCTTGCGGGCGCTGGGGATGACCGAGACCGGACGCTTTTCCCGAAGGATCCAGAACTTGAGCCTCGGGCTCAACTGGGTTCCTTCCAAGCATTTTCTCGTGAGACATTCCCTCGTGTTTTCGCACTACAGCGACTCGGTGGACACCGGAGGAGGGCCTCACAAGAGCGAGGTCGCCCTCCTTGTCGAGTGGCAGCTGCATTGGTGAGGAGAGTCCCTCGAGTCAGCGGACTCCTCCGATCTTTCCTTCGCCTGCGTTGGAGAACACCAGGCCCAGGCTGTTGGCGGGGGCGTCCAGGACCATGACCTGCTGAAAAAACCGAGTCCCTACCAGGGGTTTCAGAGCGGGGATGGGGATGGGGAGCCTGGCCTGCCCCCGGAGACCACTTACGAAGGGGTAGAGGAAATCGCCCGAGACGAAGAGGCTACAGCCCTTGGCGCCGAAAGGGCCGAAGTCGAGGGGGAGGGGGATGCCTCCATAAGAGGTGTTGGAGAGACCCGTGAAGAGGACACAGGGGCTCAAGGGCCGGGCCTGGTCCAGGAGGAGGTCGAGCCTGCGGCCGACGAGGGGGATGCTGAGGTTTTGGAGGCGTGGGCGGGCTCCTTTTTGGACGGTTGCACACTGGACCCGCCAGGCGAAGGGTGCTCCACGCCATGGACCGCTCCAATTGGAGCTGTTCCAATAATAGTTGGTCCCGAGTCCCGAACGGAGAAGGACCGAGAAGCCCAAAGTGATGGAAGGGGTTTTGAAGCCAAGATAAAAACGTCCCCCCTTGGGGACGAGGAGCGGGGGGGAGAAGCTCGTCGCCGCAAACCCCGCCTTGGCCTGGATGGTCATGGTGGAACTGCGGACAGGGGTCCTGGCGGGTTTGCCGTTGTTGTCCAGGAACAAATAGCTGGGGACGATGAGCTTGGTGAAGTACTGCGAATAAAGCTCGAAACCTGTGATGCTGAGCGCGCTCGGGGCTGTGAGTTGGAGGGCGAAAACCTGGTTTGGGGCGAGGATGGTGGTCCGGTTGAGGGTTCCCCCCGTCCCGTTGCGGCTGAGGCATGTGATCCGCCCCTGGCTCGTTCCCGTCCCGGGACATCCCAGACCGAAGGCGCGGTAGGCTCCGGGGATCCCGAGGGGGACCCGATCGCTCCAGGCCAAGGCGAATTCCTGCCTGCCTCCTTCCAAGGTTTTGCCCGTGACGCGGAGGGTCAGGGTCCCCGTTCTGGGAGCGACGAAGAGCACTCGCTCATAGAGGTTGCGGAGGGAGTGTCCTGCGGCCACGAGCCGGGTCCCATCGAGGATGTCCAGGTCCAGGTTCGACCAGAGCGTGGATGTGAGCCTGGTCCGAAACCATGCGAGGGCGACGGAGTAGACCCTGCCCTTTTGGACCGGGAGCTTGTAGGAAAAACGCGGGGAGGTGCTCAGGAGGAGGCCCCGGAAGTGTTGGGCGGTTTTGCTCGCGGCGTCGTAGGCGAGGTCGTCACGGAGGAGGCCTTGGCCGAGTCCGTTGAGGCCGATGCCCGGGTTTTCGAGCCGGAGGGGCTGGGCGCTGGCGAGGAGGAGGGCCTTGGTCTCGTCCGCGCGCAGCTTGGGAAAGGCTCCCCGGAGGATGCCCGCCGCCCCCGCCACCTGGGGCGCGCTCATGGAGGTTCCGCTGACCACTGCGTTGAGGGTCTCGCTGTCGATCCGGGGGGTGACGACCTTGAGCCCGCAGGCGACCAGGTCCGGATAGGTCCGCTGGGGATCTCCCGAGAGAGGCCCCCTCGCCGAGAAGTTCGCAAGGAGGTGGGTGTTGGCCTCGACGGCGCCCACTGCCAGCCCGTTGGTCGCGCTCTGGCTCCGGACTGTGCTCGTTCCACCGTTGCCCGCGGAAACGCAGATCAGGACATCGGCGTTGAGGGCGACCGAGTCGAGGGCCTGCTGCACGGGATCCAGGGGGTTGGGACTCCCGCTGTAGGAGTTGTTGGCCACCTTGATCCCCAGGTTCAGTCGGTCCTTGGCGACGGTCTGCCAGGCCTGGACGATGGTGCTGCTGCGAGCCGCGCCCGTCAGGAGGTCCGCGATCGCGTAGCCTGCGATTCCCGCTCCGTAGGCGTGTCCATGGTCGGAGCCGCTGCTTCCCCAGCGTGCACCCGCCGCGATCCCGGCCACCGAGGTCCCATGGCCCAGGGCGTCTTCGGCGCTCAAGTAGCCGATCTTCTTGTTGGCGAGAAGCCGCGTTCCGCCGATCCCCTTCGCCCCTTTGTTCCCGAGGTTCCCATCTACGAAATAACTCCGATGGGGCCTCCCGCTCTTGCCCATCTGAGCGTCCTGTCCTGTGTCCAGAATGGCGATGCTGGTTCCCAGCCCGCGGATCCCCTTGGCTTGGAGAACGTCGGCGTTGTGATTCTTGGCGTTGGTCGAGGTGAAGATGTTTGGGAACTGGAAGGAGTCGGGGTAGATCGCGAGGACTTCCTCCCGGGCGCGCAGCCGGGGGAGGAGGGCCTTGGGGAGCCGAACAGCACAGGCGTTGATGATCCACCAATGCCGGAGGGTCTCACCACCCAAAGAGGCGACCAGCCGGTCGAAGGCGATCCGGTCCTGCACACAGAGTTTTTCCATCCGGGCGACGAGGCGCTCGACTTCGGCCTTGTCCTCCCTGAGAACCGCCCGCCGGTAAGGGGCAAGGTCGAAGGACCTCTCCTTGAACTGAACGATCCACTGTTCCCGGCTGGAAGCTTTCCCTTGCGCCTTGGGCCCTTGGGCCGAAAGGGACGCGAGAAAGGTTCCCAGAAGGATGAAATGGATGCCTGGAAATCGAAAGGAGGTCATGATCCAAGTGGAGAAAGAAAGAAGCGCAGGGTCCCCTGGAACTAGGGGAGGAAGGAAACAAAGTTTCCTTCCAACCGGGGCCTGTTTCAGCATTCCAGGCCAAGGAAGATTACCTTCTTCTCCTGTCCCAGGGGGGAGCCTTCTCGAGGTTTTGGGAGGGAGCCGGTCAGCCGGCCTTCAAGTTTTCGAGGAGCGCGTTCACATAGTCCTTTGTACCGGCGCTTCCGCCCAGGTCGCCGGTCCGGTTGGCGGGATCGGACAGGGTTCGTTCCACCGCTTTTTCGATACGGGCTGCGGCCTCGCCCTCTCCGATGTGATGGAGCATCAAGACCCCTGAGAGGATCAGGGCTGTCGGATTGGCCAGGCCCTTGCCCGCGATGTCGGGCGCTGAGCCATGGACCGCTTCGAAGACGGAGTATTTTTCCCCGATGTTCGCGCTGGGAGCCATGCCCAGGCCGCCGATCAGGCCGCTGCTGAGGTCGGAGAGGATGTCTCCGAAGAGGTTCTCCATGACCAGGACATCGAATTGGGTGGGGTCCATGACAAGGCGCATGGCCGTGGCGTCCACGATGGCGTCCTCGAACTCGATGTCGGGGTAATCGCGGGCGATGGCTCTGGCGACTTCGAGGAAGAGGCCGTCGCTGAGCTTGAGGATGTTGGCCTTGTGGACGGCGGTGACCTTTTTTCGGCCCTGCTTTCGGGCCAGCTCGAAGGCGAAGCGGAGGATCCTCTGGGAGCCATGCTCGGTGATGATCCTCTGGGATTCGACGACGCCGGGGACCACGAGATGCTCCAGGCCCGAGTAGAGCCCTTCGGTGTTTTCCCGGATGATGATGGTGTCGACCCGCTCATAGCGGGTGGGGACGCCGGGGAGGACCTTGGCGGGGCGGTAGTTGGCGTAGAGGTCCAGTTCCTTGCGGATGGTGACGTTGACCGAGGGGAAACCCGAGCCGACCGGGGTCGTGATGGGACCTTTGAGGGCCACCTTGGTCTCGCGGATCGAAGCGAGGGTCCCTTCGGGGAGCGGTGTGCCATACTTGTGGATGTGGTCCCCCCCTGCCTCCTTCTCGATCCACTCGATCTCGACTCCGGAGGCGTCGAGGACCGTCCTGGTGGCCTCGGCGACTTCGGGACCGATGCCGTCGCCTGGGATCAACGTGATGCGATGCGCCATGAATACTCCTTCTGAGAGGGGGGATGCGAAATTTTAAGCGAACCATCCAAGCGAATTTGCGCCCCGCTGGCAATACGCGAGCTTGGATTCATGGCAGCGAGGCGAGGGCTTTGGCCAGGGTTTCCTCCACGAGATGGAGGGCGTGGGACTCGTAGCTGCGCAACCCTCCATGCTGTGCGAGGGATGCGCGCAGAGCCTCGAAGGGGGGGCCGGAGGGGAGGGCAGCGCCTTCGTAGCAGAGAAAGGCGAGGGAGGCGAGGGCAAGGGTAGAGGGGCAGGCCTTGGCCTTCCACCGCAGGGCTCGGATGTTGCCCTTCTGGATTTGGAGCTGGATCCGGAGCGAGTCTCCGCAGACCTGGTTGTCGCCCTGGGCCTCGGCGTCGGGAGCATCGAGGCTGCCGACTCCCTTGGGGTCGAGGACGTGGGCCTTGAGGTCGGGGTGCATCCCTTTGGAGTGATGAAGAGGAAAAGGGGAGGAGGAAAAGAGAAAAGCCTTACCTGAGCGACTGCTCGAGCTGGGGGAGGTCCAGTTGGGGCTGGACGCGGTCCAGGTTCCAGAATTCGTCCATGACGAGTTCGCAGCTCGAGAGGGCGAAGGGGAGGAGAAGGAGGGCGAGGATGAGGAGGGTTTTTTTGCGGCGGCGCATCAGCTCACTTCCATTCTTCTTCCACTTCGTTCTGGAAAATGTGTTCGAGGGTCTCCCGGCGCCGGATCAGGAGGGCGTGGTCGCCCCGGGTGAGGACCTCGGCGGGGAGGGTCCTGGTGTTGTAGCGGGAAGCCATACTGAAACCATACGCTCCCGCGGTCAGGACTGCGAGGAAGGCCCCGCGCTCGAGGGCGGGGAGTTTGCGGTCTTTTCCGAGGAAATCAGCGCTTTCGCAGACGGGTCCGACCACATCGACGGGTTTTTCGAGGGGTTCCAGGCCTTCTCGAAGGGGGACGATCTCATGCACGGCGTCGTAGAGAGCGGGGCGGATGAGTTCGCTCATGGAAGCGTCCACGATGAGGAAGTCCTTGGTTTTGCGCTGTTTTCGTTCGAGGACGCGGGTGAGGAGGCAGCCGGCGTTGCCGACCAGGTAGCGGCCCGGCTCCAGGAGGAGGCGGAGGCCGCGGGGGAGGAGCAGCTCTTCGAAGCCCTCGGCCAGCTCGTCCAGGGCGAGGGGCTCCTCGAAGTTGCCGCGGATGCCGAAGCCGCCTCCCGTATCGTAGGTCCGGACGCCGCGCCGGTGCGCCTCGTCGGCGTCCATAAAAGCCATGACGCGCCCAGCCGCTTCGAGAAAGGGGCCGGGGTCGAGAAGAAGGGAGCCGAGGTGCACGTGGTAGGAGACCAGCTCGAGCTGCGCCGAGCGGTGGATGCGATCGACCAGGGGGGAGGCCTGGCTCAGGGGGATCCCGAACTTGTTCTCCTCCTTGCCGGTGGAAATGTACTCGTGGGTCCTGGCGTCCACGTCGGGGTTGAGGCGGAGGGCGACCTGGGTCTTGCGGCCGGTCTTCTGCGCGTGGAACTCGATGCGGTCGATCTCCCCCTCGCTCTCGATGTTGAAGATGCCCACCTGGGCGTGGAGGGCTTTTTGGATCTCCCAGTCCTGCTTGCCGACGCCTGCGAAGACGAAGTTGCTGGGGTCGCCCCCGGCCTGGAGAGCGCGTTCCAGCTCGCCGCCGCTGACCAGGTCGAAGCCCGCGCCCCGATGCCGGAGGAGGCGGAGGATGGCGCGGTTGCTGTTGGCCTTGACCGCGTAGCGGATCCCCGGCTCGAGGCGGGCGAAGGCTTTTTCGAGGCGCCCGTAGCGCTCGAGAATGGCGTCGGCCGAGTAGACGTAGAGGGGTGTCCCCAAACCCTCGCCGAGGGCGGCGAGGGGGACGCCGTCGGAGTGGAGCTTGCCCTGGTGGTATCGGATTCCGGTCATCGTCTCGGTCCCTGTTCCCGCAGCTCGCGGTAGATCTCGGCCCAAATGCTCGCCATCCTTTCCGGATCGTGCCGCTGGCGCAACGTTTGGATCTGGCTTTCTGTCGGCGGCCGCACCCGCCCCAGGCCCTCCGCCAACCCCTCCGCCCTCCGCTCGCAAGGCAGGACACCCATGCTTTGAAGGTCGCGGATCCCAGGAACGGCGGGGCCCAGGACGGGGAGGCCCTGCATCAGGGCTTCGAGGGCGGCGAGGGGGAGGCCTTCGCGCTTGGAGGTCAGGAGGAGGGCGTCGAAAGCCCGGAGATAGCGCCCGGCCTCGGGGACGGGGCCGAGGAAGCGGGCCTCGGGGTGCCTGTCCCGGAGTTGGGACAGGAGGGGGCCGTCGCCGAGCAGGACGGGGATGGTGGGAGTCTTTTCCCGGGATGAGAAGAGGGCGACGGTCTCGAGAAAGAGGGCGGGGTCCTTGATGGGAACCAGGCGACCGAGGAAGAGGACGAGGCGCGCGTCCTCGGGGAGGCCGAGGGCGCGGCGGGCTTGGGCCCTGGGGAGCGGGGAGGGGAGGGCGACGGTGGGGGGGATGACCTGGATCGGGGCGATGCCGAGTTCTTCGAGTTCGGCTCCGCAGCTTTCGCTGACGCAGGTGCTGAGGGCTCGGCGGCGTTGGAGACGGCGTTCGAGGAGGAGGAGGGCGCGGCTGCGGACGGGCCCGAAGTAGTCGCGAAGGACGTGGCCGTGGAAGCTGTGGACAATGGCTGTCCCCTTGGGGGCGCAGAGGGGGGCGAGGAGGCCGGCCTTGGCGGTGTGGCTGTGGAGGACCTGGGGGGCGAAGGCGGCGCAGAGGCGGCGGAGTCGGCGGAGGGCCTGGTAGCTTTGGCGCGGACTCTGGCCGGGGCCCAGGCCGGGGAGGAGGACGCGGCCGCGGGCCCGGGGGCCGAGCTGGAGAGCCTGATCCAGGGAGAGGAGGGGAGGAAGGCCCTCGCACTCGGCCTCCCCCGGGCCCGGGGCGCCGTGGACGATCAAGGAATGGGTGTCCCGCCTGGCCAGGAGGGGGGTGAGGGCGCGGATCTGGAGGGCGGGGCCGCCGAGGTTGAGGCGGGAGATGAGGCGGAGGAGGCGCAGGGGCTCAGCCATGGGGGAGGGTTTTGATGAGCCGGAGGAAGTGGGCGAGGGAGCCGAGGGCGAAGAGGGGCAGCGCGCGCGCGAGGTGGCCCCGCCTCAGCTCGGCGAGCCAGGATTGGGACACCCTATGGTTCCAGGGAGCGTGGCGCTGGACGAAGGGGTCGCTGAGCAGGGCGTCGAGGTAGCGGCGATCGGCGAGCCAGCGGGCGATGGGGGGACCGAAGCCCCGCTTGGGCCCATGGCGCAGCTCGCGGGGGAGGAAGGGGGCGAGCCAGGCGCGGAGGGGGCCCTTGCCCTCGCGTTCCGAAGGATGGGTGTCCCGCATGCGCCGGGCCAGGGCGAAGAGGCGGCGGTCCAGCAGCGGGGCGCGCCCTTCGATGCCGGCCATGAGGGTTGCGGTGTCGAGCTTGGGGCAGAGGTCTTGGGGGAGGTAGCCTCGCTCCTCCGTGAGGGAGGCCTGGAGGAGAGGATCGGCGGTCGGGTCGCCGGGCAAGTGCCGGGCCTGGTCGAAGGCCTTCGGCCGGGCCCGCAGGTCCACTCCCAAGAGCCGCTCCAGCTCGGGCCGAGCCGCCTGGGCGCAGAGGTCTGCATACCCCTCGGCGGGATCGTCCCTGCCCAAAGCCCGCAGCAGGCGCTCCCCCCTGCCTTCCAGGGGCAGCCCGGCCAGCGCGCTCCGCAGCGGCCGAGGCAGCAGAGTCCTGCCGAGCTGCAGCCAGGGCGTGGCCCGCTGCCGCCCGTAGCCGACAAAGGCTTCGTCCCCCCCTTCCCCCGAGAGGAGGATGCCGACCCCCTCTTCCCGGGCCAGGCGCGCGACTTCGTAGGCCGCCAGAAACGAAGGGTCGCCCAGGGGCCGGCCCGCCGCCCGCACCCCGGCCTCCCAGGCCAGCAGCGCCTCCGGCCCGATCGCCCGCGAAAAGAATGGGTGTCCCAGATGGGCGGCGACGCGGGCGGCGCGGGGGCTCTCGGGCGCTTCGCCCTGGAAATCGAGGCAGAAGGAGGCTGTCCTCTTGTGGAGCCGGGCGAGGGCGACGGCGAGGGTGGAGGAGTCGAGGCCGCCGGAGAGCAGGAGGCCGAGGGGGCGGTCTCCGCCTGTGCGGCCTGCCACGGCCCGGAGGAGGCAGGCGTCCAGGGCCTCTTCTCCGCGCCCGTTCGCCTCGGTTTCCGAAAGAGGAGGCGCAGCCAGCTTCTCCCGCCGGCGCAACCCGGCATGGTCGAACTCCCAGACCTCCCCCCGCGGCAGCTCCCGCGCCCCCATGCCGAACGAGGTCTGCTCCCAGTCCACCCAGCCAAAACGGAGGAACTGTCCCGCATCCTCGGGCCCAAGCTCCGGCGCACCCTCGCCTCCGACCAGCAGGCAGGCCCAAGGGGTCGAGGCGAAATGGGGCAGACTCTCATCACCCCCGTGCAAAAAGAGCGGCTTCTCCCCAAAGGAGTCCCGGGCCAGGAGCAGCCTCCCCCTCCCCTCGTCGAAGAGGCCGAAGGCGAAGCCCCCCTCCAGTTCCAAAAGCCCCTCCAATCCCTCAGCCTCATAGAGCCGCAGCGGGATTTCCGCGTCGTTTCGGGTCGAGCATGGGTGTCCCCCCATGGCAAGGCGGGCGCGCCAGCGGGCGGGGTGGGCGAGGTTGCCGTTGAAGGCGATGGCCAGGCGGTGGGGTTTCTCCCCGAACACGAGAGGCTGGTTGGCCGCGGGGTCGGTGATGGCGAGCCGCTGGACCCCGAGTTGACAACCCTGCAGGCAGACCGTCCCAACGGAGTCGTCCCCCCGGAAGCGAAGAGACGCCAGGGCTCTTTCCCAGTCAGTGGACCGGGGACGGGGATGACCTAGGATGCCGCACAAAGCATGCTCCAGGGTTGCAGAGGGAGGCCGGGATCAAGCCTCGGCGAAGCGATCGCCGCTCTCGGTCTCGTCCTCCCTCCGGAAGGTGGCGGCTGTCTCGAGGATGATCTTGTCCAGGGGGACGCGGGGCTCGTGCCCCAGAAGTTCCTTGGCCCGTTCCAGCGTGGGGATCCGGTGCGTGCAGGGCCGCGAAGGTCCCCCGTAGCGGTCCGTGGCCGAGACGTTTTTGATGGTCCCCGAGAGGTTCAAGAGGGAGAGTACCCGGTGGGCGAGCTGCTCGACCGAGACCGAGTCCATGCCACCGAGGTTGATCGTCTGTCCGGCCAGGCCATCTCCTAGCCCAAGTTTCATGAGGCCCGCCGCGGCGTCATCCACATGCTGGAAACATCGGACGTCCCCCCCCTCTCCGATGACCGGCAAGGGGATCCCATGGAGGGCGTGATGCACAAAGGTCGGAAGAACCGGACCCTTCCTCCACTCCTGCCCTGGTCCCGTCACATTGAAAAAACGCGCGATCCTGCCGTCTCCTCCTCGAGCGTGGAAGGTCCGCACAAGCTCCTCAGCCCGGAGCTTGCCCTCCGGATAGGAGGCCCGTGGCCAGGGGCCGTGGTGGGCCGGGAGAGAAGAGTCTTCGGAGAGTAGCTCCCCTGCTCCGTCCCCGTAGACCTCCGAGGAGGAGGTGAAAACGATGCGCGCCCCCCGCTTCTCCGCGCTCCGGCAGAGGTTGCGGGTCCCCTCGACGCTGCAGCTGTAGCATTCCTCCGGGCGCTTCAAGACCTCGACGATCCCCACGACCGAGGCCAGGTGGAAGACGATTCCTCCCTCGGGAACATGGGCCTCGAGTGCCTTCCTGTCCCGCACATCCGCGATGATGTCGGTATAAGGCCCAGGGACGAGGTCCAGCCCGAGGGTCCGGTGTCCCTTGGCCTGGAGGAGTTGGATGAGTCTCGTGCCGACGAAGCCCGAAGCTCCGGTCACGAGGATTTCATGTAATGGAATAGGCATTGCTTTGAAACGACGATCCTTTGGTCGGATTCTTCCCAGGTCCTGGGGCCTTGGAATCAGTTCCCTTCCTTCGTTTGGCCACCTTGGCCACCGAGAAGGGCGGCGCAAGCTGCGACATGGACAATATCTTCTACGGCGCAACCCCGACTAAGGTCCATGATGGGCCTTGCGAGGCCTTGGAGCAATGGACCTAGGGCTACGAATCCCCCCAATCTTTCTGCGATTTTGTAAGCGATGTTTCCCGAATCCAGGTCGGGAAAGACCAGCACATTGGCTCTTCCTCCGATCGGAGAGCCCTTGGCCTTCCGCTCCGCTACTTCCGGGACCAGGGCGGCGTCGACCTGCAATTCACCGTCCATGAGGAGCTCTGGGGCCTTTGCCCTTGCGATCTCAAGGGCCTTTTGCACCTTCTCCACCTTGGGATGGGAGGCGCTCCCCTTGGTCGAAAAGGAGAGGAAGGCCACCCTCGGCTCCTCTCCCGTCAATCTTCGATGGCATTCGGCCGTGCTGATGCCGATCTCCGCCAGCTGCTCCGCGCTGGGATCGGGCAGCACCCCCGCGTCGGCGAAGCTCAGCGCCCTCTCCTCTTTGAGCATGAGAAAAAAACTGGAGCAGGTCTGCACACCTTCGGCCAGGCCGACGGTCCAGAGCCCCGCCCGGATGACCTCCGCGGTGGTTCCCACGCTCCCGCAGACGCAGGCCTCCGCGGCCCCCAGCGCCACCAGCCCCGCTCCGAAAAGGAGGGGCTCCCCTGCCCTCTCGAGGGCCTCCTCCTCCGTCATTCCCCGGTGCCTTCGCTTCTCCAGGATGAGTCCCGCGATCTCTTCCCGCCGTGGATCCCCCGGGATCAGGATGTTCTCGACGGCGCCCAGGTCCTTGGCCGCCAGCTCGAAGGTCCGCCCTCCCAACAGGATCGGTCGCCCGATCCCCTCCCGGTGGACCGCCGCCGCCGCCTCCAAGACCCTTGGATCCTCCGTCTCGGGAAAGACGATGCGAGGACAGCGCTCCGCCGCCCTCCGCCGCAGCTCCGCCAGCAGCCTCGGGGCCGCCGGCCCGGGACGATCCGGGGCACCCATCTTCCCTAACTCCCCGCGCCGAACCCAGCGGGGACCAGGCTCTCCGGGCATTCGACCTCCATCAGGAGAAGCCCCAGTCCATGGGTTTTGCCCTGTGCGTCCGTTTTCAGGCTCATGGAGCCCCCTCCTCCCAGCGAATCGTGCAGGAGGAAGTTGAGGGCGAGGATGTTCGGTGCAAGAAAACGCTCCACCTTGCCCTTGGCGATGGCGTGAAAGTGCTCCTTGACCTGCTCTTCGGTGAGAACGTCCACGAGAAATTCGTAGATCTCCGGACTCCGTGCCAGGACTCCCACGTTGCTCCCATCCCCCTTGTCTCCTGAGCGGGCGAGGGCGAGGGCGGAAAGAGGGACTTGGACCATGATGTTCTCCAGCAAGCTGTCTAAGAAAATTCAGGAAGGTTGGGATCCGCCGCGCCGAGGCCGCGATTCTTGCGGTTCAGCCTTCGGTGTCAAAGGTGCGACGCAGGCGGTAGAGATCGGTTTGTGCGATATAGGCTACTTTGGCCGGGTAGCGCCACCAATCTTCATCCACCGAGAGGATGCGCCCATTCAGGGCCTTGGCGGCGGGGCTCAGAAGGAAGAGGGCCAGCCTGGCCCCGTCCTCCGGGCTGTGGTTGAGTTCCCTCGTGGGGTGGGGGTGCCCCATCTGCTTCTCCTCCTCGGCGATGCGGGCCAGATCCTTGGGGCTTAGAGTCAGCCCCGGCTCGATGCAGTTGATCCGGATCCCCGGCGTCCCCAGCACCTCCGCGTAGAGCTGGTCCGTGAAGCGGCAGACCGCCGCCTTGGCCGAGGCGTAGGCTGTCGCATAGGTTCCCAGGAGAGGGAAAAACGCCCCCCCGCCCGCGCAGGTGAGGATGTCCCCCTGTTCCCGCCCCAACATTTCGCTCAAGGCCTCCCTGCAGCAGAGATAGGTCGTGTAAAAGTTTCGAAGGACCACATCGAGCCAGTCCCTGGGGTCCGTCTCGGGGAGGGGTTGCCCGGCCCCGAAACCGCCTGCCATGTTGACCAGGATGTCCACCTGCCCGAAGGCGTCCCGCGCGCAGCGGAAGACCCTTCCCACGTCCTCCGGATCCGTGAGGTCGGCCTGCACCATCCTTACATCCAGGTCCTCTTTGTGCGCCAGGGAGCAGGTCTCCTCCAGGTTGACCTTGTTCCTCGAAGTGATCATCACCTTGGCTCCGGCCCTGGCGAGGGCCAGGCTGATCGCGCGACCGATGTTCCAGCCTCCGCCGGTGACGATGGCGGACTTGCCTTGGAGCGAGGGGATCTCGATTTTGGCCGGCTCTGGTTTGGGTGTTGCTTCGGCGACTAGCTCACCATTTTCGGAGACAGGTTCTGGGGGATAGTCGAATTCGCTCACAGTAAGAATCGAGGTCCAGACCCCGAGGCAGCCAAGTGAAAGGGGCGCAACATTCTGCCACAAAGCATCGTAAATTCTTATGAGGAAACAAGCCCAAAAGCCCTCGGATCTTGGACCCGCCCGCCCGAATCGCCCAGGCTCACCCTTCGACCCTGGCCCTTGAGGGGGCATACTGGCGCCATGAAAGCCCATTGGAAGATTCTGATCTGGATGATTTTGGGTGTCCTCGTGGGAGGATTCCTCCAACTCTTTCTGGAGGCGCCCCTTGCCGTGGGTCTCGTCCTGGAGAAACAAGGGGACTCGATCCTCATTCAGAAGGTCGACAAAGCAGCGAAAAAGGCGGGGCTCGCTCCGGGCATGCGTATCGACGCAGTCATCCTGAGGCGCGGGCGCAAGGGCGAAAAAACCGTCCCCCTGCACGAGCCCAAGGATTTTTTCGCGGTCCTCCCCGAGGGAAAACTGGGCGATGTCGTTTTTTTGAGGGTCCGGGAGGGGACCAAAACCGACCTCAAACCCCTGACTCTGGAGATGGCGGAGGACGCCCCTCGCCGGGTCTGGATCCAGCCCTTCCGCTACGGCGCCCAACTCTTCATGGCCCTCCTCAAGATGCTGATCGTTCCCCTGGTCCTGACCTCGATCATCTCCGGTGTCGCCGGAGTGGGGGCCACCCGGGATCTCAAGCGCCTGGGCGCCAAGACTCTCGGCTACTACCTGATGACCAGCCTCTTCGCCATTTTGACCGGGCTCTTTCTCGTGAACATCCTGAGGCCCGGAGTGGGTGCGGAGTTGGGGCTCCCCTACCAGGAGGCCAGGGCCGTAGGGCGCAGTTTCTGGGACATCCTCCTCCGCATGGTCCCCGAGAACCTCTTCGTGGCCCTGGGAGACAACGGGCGGATGCTCCAGATCATTTTCTTTGGTCTGCTTTTCGGAGCGGCGATCACCATTGCGCCTGAGCCTCATCGCGGCCGGGTCAGAGATTTCTTCCAGTCCGCCTTCGAGATCATGATGAAGTTGGCGGAAATGATCCTCAAACTGGTTCCCTATGGGGTGTTCTGCCTGTTGGTCAAAGTGGTGGGGGAGACCGGGTTCGGCCTCTTCAAGCCCCTCGCCCTTTACATGGGCATGATCGTCTTCGGGCTGGCCTTCCATGGCCTGATCGTCCTGCCGTTTCTTCTCCAATTCATGGGGCGGATCCGCCCCCTCGCCTGGGCCAAGGCCATGGCTCCCGCCCTGATGACCGCCTTCTCCAGTTCTTCCTCTTCCATGACCCTCCCCGTGACCCTCGAGTGCGTGGAGAAGAGGGGAGGGGTCAGCAACAAGGTTTCCTCCTTCGTCCTCCCCCTGGGTGCGACGATCAATATGGACGGGACGGCGCTCTACGAGTGTGCAGGGGTCATTTTCCTCTCGCAGTATTACGCCTCGATCGGGGGGGTGTCCCTTAGTCTTGGGCAGCAGGTCTTTGTGGTGGTGATGGCTCTCTTCGCCTCGATCGGGGCGGCGGGGATCCCCTCGGCCGGCCTGGTCATGATGGTAACCATCCTGAGTGCGCTCAAGTTGCCGGTGGAGGGGGCGGCCCTCCTCCTGGCCGTGGATCGTCCCCTGGATATGCTCCGCACCGTCATCAATGTGTGGAGCGACTCCTGCGGGAGCGCCCTGATCGCCAAGAGCGAGGGCGAAGCCGTCCTGGCGAACCTGGATTCGCGTTCAGGTTGATCTTGGTCCCCGCGGGGGGGTCGCCCGGGGCAGCCGGTCCGAGCCCGCTTCCGAGGGGCCAGGCCTCCTCAGCCCGCGAGGCCTTCGATCTTGAGTTTTTGCGAGGCCTGGATGGCCTCCTTGGATTCGGGGTCGGTCTCGATCAGCCATTCGAGGATTTGGCGCCCCAGGTCCTTCTGGGCGGGGAGGCCCTCGATCAACCGGGTTCCCAGGTAGAGGGCGGCTTTGGGCTGGAGGGCCTTCTCCTTCTTGAGTTTGGCCATGATTCCGTAGCCGGAATTGAGGAGCTTGGTGAGATGGCCCATGACCGGGTCGCCTTCGATGAGGCTGGGATGCTCTTCGCGGGCGAGGAGGGTGTTGATGGCGATCTCGTAGCGGATGTCGTCGGGGATCCGTCCATCCCGGGTGGGCACTGTCATCAGAACTTGCAGGGCGAGGACATGCTTACGGGCCTGCTTGAGTTTGTGCGCTTCGTTGGAAAGCAGGGGGGCGATGATGTTGGGATCGCTGTCCTGGAGGATCTGCCGGTAGTATTCCTGGACCGGGTCCCCCGCTTCGATCAGCTGGACAAAGCGGGTGAGGATCTTTTTGAGCTGGTTCCTGTTGAGGTTCTTGGCCGCCAGGGTCAGGGCCTGGAGGGGGCGGCTGGCTTCTTCCAGATCACGACCCTGAAAGAGGATCTTGAGGAGACCCGGAATGGCTTCGGGGTTATGGCCCAGGGACTGGGAGACCTCGGCACGGACCTTGGGGTCCTCGACCTGGAGGAAAGGGAGGAGCTGCTTGGCCGAAGAGGCCGTTTTGTAGTTGCCCATCTGGCGGATCGCGAAGAGCCGCACATCCACGTGGGGGTGGGTGAGCAGCTTTCCGAGCATTCCCGCCTGGGAGGAACCGGTCGGCTTGAAATCCTCGAGGATCTCCAGGGAGGGGCCGACGACGTTGAGGAAGTCGTCCTCCTTGAGGAAACCAAAAATCTGTCCTTCCTGCTTGGGGGTCAGTTTGAGGGTTCTTAGGCCTCTGAGGGCGGCGCGCCGGACCTCGGGAGGCTGTGTCTTGGTGATGTTGGACAGGAAGAGGGGGCGTAGTTCCTGGCTCGGGATCTCGGCCAAGAGTTCGAGGAGATGGCGCTTGTAGTCCGGGGCGGCGGACTTGGGCACCTTCTTCAGGGCCTGGGCGAAGGTCTTCCGGAAGGGTTCCTTGTCTTCCTCTTCCTCGAGACCGGAGAGGACTCGTTTGAGGTAGCCGACTACGGTCTCGGCCATGAAACTGCTGGGGGGATGTTTGAGGACTTCGAGGAGTCTTCGGATCGCGATCTTGCCGTGACTCTGGGCGAGGATCTCCAGGATGGCAGCCTGGGTGGTGCTGTCGGCCTTCTCATATTCCGCATCCAGGACTTTTTCCGCACGCTCTCCAGCCTTGGAGAGGGCTCGGATGACGTGGGTCCGGATGGGACCTTCCTGGTGGAGGATGGGGATCAGGGCCGAGAGGGATGCATTGTTCCCAATCATCCCTAAGGCCTCGACAGCATAAGGTTTAAAGAAACCTTCTCCCTCGATGGTGATGGTCCTGAGAGCTTTGACGACCCGGTCTTCTTTGGGCTTGAGCCAGGACAGGACCTGGATTGCGGCGACCTTTTGCTCCGGCGTCCCCGCCTCGAGCATGTCAAGAATTCCAGCAATAGGATCCTTCATGCGAAGTCCTTTGTTTTCCGCATCTTACCGATCCTGAACCCTCAAGGTCGGATGGAAGCGGAACCTATGTCACCTTGGCTCACTTTGAGAACGAAAGCGGCCAGCGGGGGGCGAGGTGGGTCAAAGGAACCTGGCCGCCCTCCAAAAAATGACGGTCATTTCGGGGAAAAGCCCCTTGTAGAAAGGGGATTATAAAGGAAAGCCCCAGAATCCGGAAAGGATGTTTTTTGGGGGCCGGAGGGGGGAAGGAGGAGGATCTCCCCATCCCATCGCGGCCAGGGTGGAGGGGGGCTTTGGGTGAGGAAAAAAGCCATGGCTGTTCTAAGTCAATGGCAGCTATGCTTTTACCTGGAAGGTTTTCCTTGTAAATCCAAGGGCCCCTCCCCGGGGCAAGGGAACCAATCGCCTGCCTTCTCTCGTCTCAAGAAAGAAGGGGCAATCTTTTCCTGCCCTCCCGGGGAAGACCTTTGGGACCGATTCCCTGGGTCTCCTTGTGGGTCTTCTCCCTTTCTTACGATTCCTTTCCCCCTATCGATCTCTTTCTTTGGAGCCGTCATGCATCTGAATTCCCTCTTCTTCGCTGCCACGCTCTTCGCCCCACTTGGACTGGGGGCACAGCAACTTCCACCTTCACAGCAACTTCCACCTTCGGGTTCTGTGTCTTCCCGGGCGACTTCCAGCCCCAAGGCTCTTCTCCTCCACCTGGATGGGACGGTGGATGGAGTCCGGCTCTCCGCCGCCTGGAAACGCCCCTTCCTCTACCAGGCCGTTCGAGCCGGATGGGATCAAGGTTTTGTTCAGTTGCGGGACAGGGCGGGTCGCGAGCTGGCCAAGATCCCCGTCGATCTCAGCGCCTTCAACCTGCACAGCGACAGCCGCAAGGGGAAGGTGCTCGTCCACGGGGACCATGTGGAGGACCCCCACCTGAGCCTGCTGGTCAAGGTCCCCGACCTGGGGGACAGGATCTTCCAGATCCTTTTGGTGGACCGGAGCACGGGCAAGGATCGAGTCCTGATGCGGGCCAGTGCTGCCGGACTCAAGGCCGCCCTCGCCCGGTCCCAAACCCCCCTGGCCGGTCCCATCATCAAGACCCACCAGAACAACGGGCCGACCTCCAACCGTTATGACATCGTGATCCTCGGGGACGGCTACCGGGCTTCGGAGCAGGCGCGCTTTTACAGCGACATCAACCGTTGGATGACGGATCTCTTCGCCCGGGAACCCTTCAAGACCTACCGCAAGTTCTTCAACGTGCATTCGGTGTTTCGGGCCTCGGTGGAATCGGGGGCCGACCAGCCGGACAAGAACCCCCCGATCTACAAGAACACTGCCTACGACGCCACTTACAATGTGGGGGGCATTCCCCGTTGCCTCTACATCCGCAACACCTCGCTGGCGTCCAGAGACGCGGCCTTGGCTCCCGACGTGGAGGGCCGGGTCGTGGTGTTCGTCAACTCCTCTCGTTACGGGGGTTGCGCCTCGACCTTCGCGGTCTCCTACAACGGAAGCTCCGCGCCCAGGGTCCAGAGCCACGAGTTCGGGCATTCCTTCGGTCGCCTCGCGGATGAATACGACTACGGTCGCTCCGGAACCTACGGGGGTCCCGAGCCCTACCAGGCCAACATCACCAAGGACAGGACCGGTAAGGCCAAGTGGCCTCTGTGGCTGGGATTCAACGGGATCGGTGCTTATGAGGGCGCGGGTTACTACAAAAAAGGACTCTTCCGTCCCAAGCTCAACTGCCTGATGCGCTCCCTGGGAGCGCCCCTCTGCGAGATCTGTGTCGAGCAGGAGCTGAAGCAGGGCTACAGGACGGTCAACCCCATCGAAAACCCCCGCCCCTCGGCGACCTCGCTCACGATCACCAAGCCGGCCTCGCAGACCTTCAGCTTTACCAATCTTGTCCCCGGCCCTGTTCAAATTCGCTGGACGGTGGATGGCATCCTCAAGAGAACGGGTTCCACCTCCTTCCTTTTCTCGAGCACGGCCTACTCCGCCGGGCTTCACACCGTCAAGGTCGAAGTCACCGACAAGACGGCCCGGGTGCGCAAAGATCCCACCAGGCTGCTGGTGCGGACCCGAACCTGGCGGGTGACGGTCAAGGACTCAGGCGGCAAGCCGGATCTCTACACGACCGCGCTTTCCTCCAGCCCGAGCTTCTATTCGGGGAGCAGGCTCCTGATCCGGACGAGTGTCCGCAACGGAGGGACGGCCAACGCGGGGACCTTCACGGTGGGGCACTTCCTGTCCACCAACACGGTCATCTCCACCCTGGATACCTATCTGGGTTCTTATACAGTCCCCGGCCTGGCCAAGGGGGCGACCTCCACCTTTTCGCGCTACGCCTTTGTGCCCTATCAGTTGGATCGGCGAACCTACTACCTGGCTTCCTGGATCGATCGCGAGGGACGGGTGGCCGAAACCAATGAACGCAACAATGTTCTGATCCGCAGGGTTTCTGTCCTGGGGCCGCGAGGCTGTGTCCGCAAGCTCGAGTTCCGCAACCTGCTGCAGGCGAACTACTATGCCGACAAGGTCTCCCTCTCGACGGGGGGAAGCCGTCGCATGATCATCACGGCTCCCTGTCACAAGAACCACTGGGCCCTGGTCCTCTGGACCTGCCGTGGGACAAGCCCGGGGATCCGTTTGCCGGGCGGCTTCCTCCTGCCGCTCAACTATGACCCGGTCTGCACCTCATTTGGCCTGGCGGTCCTGAACCGCTATCCCTTCTATGGATTCTTCGCCAAGGTGGGAACCACGGGACACACCTACCAATCGGTCTATGTCCCCCGGGGGTTGCGTGGGGTTCGACCCGTTCGGACGCATTTCGCCGCGATGTTCTTCAGCCCCAGCTTCGGGGCGATCACGGGGACCACCAATGCCGTGACCTTCGACCTGGTCCGCTAAGCCTGCCGAAACCGGCGCCCCAACCTGAGGTTTGGGGATCTCCAGGTGGAAAAAGCCCCCTCCGGGTCTCTCGGAGGGGGCTTTTTTTGCCGAAGCGGGGAAATTCCGGGACTTTCCCTTCCCTTCACTCGCGGAATTCTCGTATTCCCGTAGCATGTTTGCCTCAGAGGGGGCCTTGGCCTATCCCTCTTGGAACGTTTTTTCCCTTATTCACTTTTTACCCCAGAAGGAAAACCGAATGATCTCCCTCCTCACGCCCGTTTTCGGGCTTTTTCTTTTCCAGGTTGGCTCTCAGCCCGCGCAGGTGCCGACTCAGAACAGCCCTGAACAGATTCTCCAGGGCGTGAACAAAATCTTCAGTGACGCGATTAAAAAGATCCAGCGCCCCAAAACGAAGGCCGAAGTCGCCGCCTTTCGGGCAGCCGTGAACAAGGCCCAAGCCCTCCGAAAAAAAGCTGCCGCTGAGGCTCTCCAAAAGGCAAGGAAACTCCTCTCCTCCGGAGAAGGGCTCCGCGTCCGCGGTGAACTCCAGATCATGGCGGGGAAATACCAGGACGCCATGGGTTCCCTGAAATCCTATTTGGAGATCCTCAAGGACAAAAAGAGCTCCAAGGGGGTCGAGACCCTGGTCAAGCTCGCCTTCTTCACCTTCACCTTCGGCGACAAAAAGGAAGCCAAGAAATACCTCGACCAGGTGAAAGAGGAAGACGTTCCAGCCAGCCTGGGTCCGCTTTACCAGAGGACCAAGAGGGGTTACGCCGAATTCAAAAAGATGGCGGCCATGTATGGAAAGAAGGCGATTCCCATCGAGGCGAAGAAGATTCTGAATCCGGATCGTCAGGAAGGGGACCCCGCCAGCTTCTCCTTGGACAACTACAGGGGCAAGGTCGTCTTGCTCGACTTCTGGGCTACCTGGTGCCCTCCCTGCCGTGGCGTCATCCCCTCTCTGATCGAAATGCAGAAAAAGTACGGGAAAGACCTGCAGGTCATCGGCGTCACTCGCTTCTATGGCTCTGGAATGGACTTCTCCGATCCCAAGTCCACGATTCCTCACGGGGGAAAGACGGTTCGGGACCTGGGCCCTGAAGACGAGCTGGAGGTCAACAAGGCCTTTATGAAACGCTTCGGGGTGAACTACCCCATCGTCTTCTCGGACAACGCCGGCAAGGACTACATGGTCCGTGGCATCCCCACTCTCTTCGTGATCGGTCGCGATGGCAAGGTGATCGGGCATGTGGTGGGTGGCGGCGAAGCCAACCACAAGAAGGTCGAAGCCTGGGTCGAAAAGGCCCTCAAGGCCAAGAAGACCTCCGACTGAACGGAGTCCGAATGCACGGATGTATGTAGGAAGGACCCTGGTTCTCCGTCCTCTGGCCCTCCTGCTCTTGGTGGGGGGGTTCTCCTCCAGTCCCCAAGCCGTCGAGCGGAAGGACCAGGGGGGAGTGGAGCGAGCCAGGGTCCTTCTGCGTACAGGGGACCAGGCCCAAGTGCTCGAGGGGATCGGGCTGGCGAGGAGGGGTTTTCTGGTTTCCCTCCTCCCGGAACTGAAGACCCTCCAGGCAGCCGGGGTCCGCCCTCCTTTGAAGCCCGCCCTCGACCAGGTCATCGAGGAACTGGAGCACTATCTCAAGATGCTGCCTCCCGGTCTCGATGCCTCGGGCAGAGGGCTCGAGCGGCCTTCGCGGGGAGCCTCTTCCAGGGAGGTCTCGTCCGGGGAAGGGGCGCGCCCTCCCCTGCACCGGGTGCGCCTCCTCTGCGTGGATCGCGGGGGGAACCCTCTCCCCGGCGCGAGGTTGCGGGCCTTCAGCCGGGACTACGACCTCTTCCTTCCTTTCGAGGGCTTCACGCGCTGCGACCGGGAGGGCGCGGCCGAACTGCTGCTCCCCGAGGGCAAGTGGAGTTTTGTCGCGGGGGCCGCGCCCAAGGGGAGGCCGACCCTCATTCTGCTGCCGGAGGTTCCGATTGTTTCCACCAAGACTCTGCTTCTCTTTCCGGAGGAGGAGAGGTCCTGGCGAATGCGGGCATCCCCCCGGCGGGGGGGCTCCGCGATGCGGCTGGTTCTCCGGCACCGGGACTATCCCCAGCTCTCGCTGGCCTACGAGGTGAAGGGAAGCGGATCCAAGGTGGAGGTTCCCCGGGAGGGCCTGGAGTCCTGGTTGCAGGTGGAGAGCGCGGATGGAAGTTTCGTCCAGGCGGGGGGCGCAAGGCTCCGCTTCGATCCCAGCAGGTTGAGGAGGCTCGAGATCCGGTTCGGGACAGCCAGGCTCGAGGCGGCGGAGCTCCAGCTGCGGCTGCGGGGGCGGGACCCCTCGCCGCTCTTCCGCTTCGCGATCCAAAGATCCGGACAAGTGCTTCGCCTGCCCGGGGGGAGCCTCGACCTGGGCTATCGCTATCGGCTCGCGGGCTCGGGGCGCCTGGAGTTCGGGCTGCGGCCCTACGATCTGAAAAAGGGGGCAAGGCTCTGGCTGGGGACGCCGCTTCGGCCATGGGTCTGGCATCTTTCTTACAACAAGCGCTACCGGGGGGCGCCTCCCTTCGCCCTGCAGGTCTTTTTGCGGGATCCCCAGGACCGGCTGCTGGAGCGCTTTGTGCCGGAGCGGGGTAGGACGCGGTCGGGGCGGATCGCCCTGCGCCTCTACAAGGGGGGGCAGCCCTGGCTCCTTCTGCGCCGGCTCCGGAATTTCCGCGCCGAGCTGAAGCAGAGGGTCCCCCCCGAGGCCATGGATGAACTGGAATACGAGGTCCTGGCTCCCTTCCCCGTGGTGCACGGAAAACAACGGGGACACCACTCGACTCGCTTCCACACAAAAAACTACGACCTGACAGGTCCCGCCCTCCTTGCCCCGGAGATCCGGAACTTTCTTCGGGCCGCGGAGGTCCTGTTCGCCCCCATCCGCGCGGTCGCCCTTCGGCCCCTCCCCTGGCTGCGGGGCCGGATCGTCTTCCACGCGACCATGCCCCGGGGTGTGCGCGCCTACTCCTCGGTTCGGGGCAACAGCAATTTTGGCAGCGGGGACCTGGCCCGCTGTGTGCGCCTCGCCGACGCCCTCCGCCGGACACCCATCATGCACGAGCATCTGCACACGGTAGGATACAAGCACTCGGACTTCATGGACGTCGCCGGCTTTCGCCTCCGCAAAAAGCTCTACCCCATCGGCTCCCGGGGACAGGGTGGCCTGCTGGGGAGGCGGGGCCGTGCCTACACCGACTGGTTCCTGGCCAGGTCCAAGCGCCCCAACAAGAAGGCCATCCTCCGCAGCCTCCTCGCCCGCTTCGGAGGGCTTGCCTTTGACGCCTTCTTCCAGCGCAGGAGAGACCGCGCCTCCCTCGAGGCCAGTGGGCTCACCGAGGAGGAGGCCAAGGCGGTCCTCTTCTCCCGCATCCTCGGACGCGAACTCTTCGCCTGGTTCGATGTCTCCCCCCAGCGCTCCAAGGATCTCCAAAGCCTGATCCAGCCCAAGGCCAGCGAAGCTCCGCCCCCCGCCCTCACCGGCCCGGGTCCCAGGGATCTCATGGCGCGCATGCAGTCGTTTCTGCGCAAGGCGCCTCCCAAGGGGCCGGGGGATCCCAGGTTCCGATCCCTTCTCCGGGACATCCATAAACTCTCGACCCAGCGCTCCCGCATCCGAACCGCCCTCCGCATCGGCGCCAAGGCCCGGGAGGCAGGACGCCTTTCCCTCGCCTACCCCTGCTTCCGCGCCGCCCTCCAGGTGGCCGCCAAAATGGGCGCCCGGATCTTCAACCGCACCCGCAGCGCCGCCGTCGAGGTTTGCATGGGGAAGCCTCTCCACCTGGGTTGGCTCTGACCTGAGTGCATTCCCAGGCAGGAAGCACTAGGACGAGAGATGTTTCTTATGCCTGATCCGCTTCGAACAAGGAGCGCATGTCCGCGGGGAGTGGGCATTCCAGGTTGAGGGGGTCGCCGGTCTCGGGGTGCTTCAGGGCGAGGCGATGGTTGTGGAGGGCGTGGCGGTCCAGGCGCAGGCGCCTCTTGGCCTCTTGGTCGAGGCTTCCGTCGATGGCTTGGAGGAAGAACTCTTCGTCGGGGCCGTAGAGCTTGTCGCCCACGATGGGGTGGCCGATGTGGGCGAGGTGGACGCGGATCTGGTGCTGGCGGCCGGTCTGGGGCCGGCACTCCACCAGGCTCATGCTCTGGGAGCGGGCCAGGACCTTGTAGCGGGTGAGGCTCTCCTGGCCGTCGCGGCGGACCGCCATCTTGAGCCGGACCTTGGCGCGTTCGGCGGGGCCGATGCGCTCGTCGATCCAGCCCTCGTCATCCGCGAGCTTGCCCTCGACGAGGGCGAGATAGGTCTTTTGGACCTTGCCTTTTTCGAATTGCTTGCGGACCTCGCTGTGGGCGATGGGGTCCTTGGCGACGAGGATGATCCCGGAGGTCTCGCGGTCGAGGCGGTGGCAGAGCTTGGGGATGATATCCCTGGTCGGGTCCTCCAGGTTGCGGTACATGCCGTGGAGCATGTTGATCAGGGTTCCGCTGAGGCGGCGGCCCGAGGGGTGGACGGCCAGGCCTGGGGGCTTGTCGATGGCGACGAGGTAGGGGTCCTCATGGAGAATCGTGAGGGAGTCGGGGACTTCGCCTTCGGAGCGGTCGACCAGGACGCGCTGGGGGATGCGGATCTCGACGATGTCTTCGCCCTGGACCTTGGTCGAGGCGCGGGAGGAGGGGAGGGCCTTGCCGCCTCGTTCGAGACGCACTCTGCCCTCGCGGATCATCCTCTGGATGGAGGAGCGGGTGCGCCAGGAGAGGAGCCTGGCGAGGGCCTGGTCCAAGCGCAAGCCCGCCAGTTCTTCGTAGATTCGGACCCTGAGTTTCTCGAGGGGTTTGCTCAGGTCCGGAGGGATCACTCCGTGGTGGCTGTAACCGTGGGGGTGCTGGGGGGAATCGCGGAGACGGCATTGAGTTCGTCGTCACCGGCCTTCCCTTCGTCCTGCTTGCCGCCGGAACGGAACTTCTTGACCTTGCGCTTCTTGGCCTTGACCTGTGCGACCTTGCGGACGGAGCGCTGGATGTTGCGGATGCGTTCGCGCTCTTCGCGGCGCCTCTTCTCGGAGGGCTTCTCGTAGACGGTGGCGCGCTTGGCGAGCCGGAAGATCCCGGCGAAGTTGCACTGGCGTTTGAAGCGGCGGAGGGCGGCTTCGAGGTTCTCGTTGGGACGGACTTGGACCTTGATCATAAAGACATCGTTTCCTTGCGATTGAGTATCGTCGGAGCCGGGGAACTGGACCGCGGGACCGATCAAAAACGTTGGACGGCCGCCTCCTAGGGGAAGGAGGAAGGGCGAAAGATCTTATCCTTTATCGAGCTAGGGGCAAGTTGGCCCTAGGAAAAAAGGGCCAAAGAAGGGCGGATTTGGCCAAGAATCTCCCTTCCATTGGGTTTTTTTCGCATTCATTTCCCTTTTCGCAGAGGTTTTCCGGCGAGGGCGTGGGTGGGTTCGGCGTCCCGGATGGCAGGGACGCCGTTCACGAAGACCCAGAGGACGCCGGTGGAGAACTGGTGGGGATCCACGAAGGTGGCCCTGTCGATGAAGGTCTTGGGGTCGAAGAGGACGAGGTCGGCTTGGAGGCCGACGCGCAGGTAGCCGCGATCTTTGAGGCCGAGGATGTCGGCGGGGAGGCCGGTGGAGGAACGGATGGCCTGGCTCAGGGGGAGGACTCCCCGGCGGATGGAGTAGCGGCCGATCTTGCGGGCAAAGGTTCCGTAGGAGCGGGGGTGGGGGCGGGAGTTGTCCCTTTGCTTGCTCGAACCGTCGCTGGCAGTGGCGGTGTAGGGCTTTTTCATGACGTAGAGGACATCCTTCTCGGACATGGAGAAGGCCACGGCCGAGGCGCCCCCCCGTTTTTGGATGTCGATGGCCAGGTCCACGGGGTCCATGCCGGTTTTTTCGGCGGCGGCCTGGACGCTGAGGCCGTTGAGGCTCGGGTCGCCGCGAAAACGGGCGATCAGGATCTGGTCGGCGCCGCCGCGGTCCTTCAGGTTCTTGCGCACGAGGGCGGCGACCTTGGCCCGGATCTTGGGATCCTGGAGCCGTCGCTTTACGTCGGCGTCGCTGCCCTCGCGCACCCAGGCGGGCATGACCAGGGCGCCCAGCGAGGTGGAGGAGGCCCGGTAGGGATACTGGTCGACGGTGACGCGGCGCCCGTTCTTTTGGGCCTCTTCGACCAGGGCGCAGGAGTGGAGGACCTTGCCCCAGTTGGGCGGGGTGGAGGCCTTGAAGTGGGAGATGTGGACAGGGAGCTTCGCCTTTTTGCCGATGTAGAGGGCCTCGGCCACCGCCTCGAGGAGGTGGTCGCCTTCGCCGCGGATGTGGCTGGCATAGATTCCACCCTGCGCGCCGACGACCTTGGCGATCTCGATGATCTCCTCGGTGGAGGCGAAGGCGCCTGGGGTGTAGATCAAGCCCGTGCTCATCCCGAAGGCCCCCTCCCGCATCGCCCTCTCGGCCAGCTTGCGCATGCGCGCCAGCTCCTCATCGGTCGGGGGCCGGTTGAAGTCGCCTCCCATGGCCCGCTTGCGCAGCGAGCCGTGAGGGATCAGGTGGGCGACGTTGGTGCCCGCCCCCTTCTTGGCCAGGCGCCCGAAGTAGGAGGCGAGGTCCACCTGCCCCGAGCCGCAGTTCCCGGTGACGATGGTCGTGCATCCCTGGGTGAGGTAGCAGAGATTGTCCCGCAAACCCTTGCGCAGGATGGGGAAGTCCGAATGGTTGTGCAGATCGATGAAACCCGGGGCCAGGATCATCCCCCTCGCGGGGATCTCGACCTTGCCTCCGAGGCGGGCCAGGTCGCCGATGGCCTCGATCCGTTCGCCCTTGATCCCGAGGTCGGCAACCCTGGGCGGGCCGCCGCTTCCGTCGTAGAGCGTGGCCCCGAGGATGAGGTAGTCGAAGCTGGGGCTGTGGGGAGGCGCGGGGGGGCTGGTCTCGGGTCTTGATCGACAGGCGCCAACGAGCAGGAGGGGGAGCAGGAGGGAGAGCAGGAGAAGGAGGAGGGAGAGGGGCCTGGCGCTGAGCTTCATTCTGCCCATTGCACCGGGGAATGCGCCCTGGAACAAGGGTGCTTCGTCCTGGCGTCGAAAAGGAAACTTGGCAGAATCCGGGGAGCGGGATGGTTGCCACCGGTTTTCGGGCTGGGCTATGGGAACGAGGGGAAGGGAATGAGCGAAGGGACGGCGATGTTGGAAGAGAAGGTCGAGCGGCCAAAGGGCGAGACGGGCGAGGGGAAGCGGCTCCTGCTCTTCGGGGCTTCGCCCGACACTGGCAACATGGGGGTCAACGCCCTCTGCTACTCGACGCTGCGGGCCGTCGCAAGGGTCTACCCCGAGGCCGAGGTCGTGGTCTTCGACTATGGCCGGGGGGTGCGCCAGGACAGCACACCGCTGGAGGGGCGGGACTTCGGTTTTCTGCGCGCAGGGATGCATCATTCGAAGCGGTTTTATCGCCCTGAAAACCTCTGGATGCTCCACAAGCGGCTCAAGTTCGGGTTTCCGGACAACGAGATCTCCTGTTTGATCCGGAGCGCCGACCTCGCTCTGGACCTGAGTGCGGGGGATAGTTTCACCGATCTCTATGGACAAAAGCGCTTCAACGGCGTCGCCTTGACCAAGCTCTGCGCCCTGGACGCGGGGGTGCCGCTGGCCCTGCTTCCCCAGACCTACGGTCCCTTCAACGATCCCGGCAACCTCGCCAAGGCACGGGCCCTGATCAGCCGGAGCACCTGCGCCTGGTCCCGGGATCCCGAGGGCTTCGCCATTTTGAACGAGCTGGCGAGGAGCGAGGCGGAGAAGGCCAAACTCCACAGCGGCATCGACATGGCCTTTGGTTTGGAGCCGAGGAAGCCCGCCGGCGATCTTCCGCCGACCCTGGAGTCCTGGTTGGAGTCCAGGGACCAGCCGCTCTTCGGTCTCAACGTGAGCGGATTGATCTACCACGACCCGGAGCGAGCCAAGACAGCCTTCTCCTTCAAGGCCGACTACCTCAAGATCATCGATCAGCTCCTTGCGCGCATCCTGGAGGAGAACGAGGGAAGAGTCCTGCTCGTTCCCCACGTACTCACCCCCAAGGGGCATTACGAGTCCGACCTCGAAGCCTCCGAGAAAGCCAAGGCCAAGCTCCCATCGACCTTGCAAGAGCGCGTGCAGGTGCTCCCCACCGACTACGACCAGAGCCAGCTCAAATGGTTCATCAGCCAATGCGACTGGTTCTGCGGGACACGCATGCACTCGACCATCGCCGGCCTCTCGACCGCGACGCCGACCGCCGCCATCGCCTACTCGCTCAAGACCCGGGGCGTGTTCAAAACCATGAACTGCGAGGCCGAAGTCGCCGACCCTCGCCACCAGGACGAAGAGGCCGTCGTTTCCCAGCTCCTGAGCAGCCTCGGCCGGCGCCAGGCTCTGCGCGAAATCCTGGTCCCCGCCAAAAAAACCATCGAGCAGCGCTGGGAGGAGCAGGCGCGCAGCTTCCTGACTCTGCCGATCCGAAACACTCGCTGACTGGGAATTGCATTCCCAAGAGATCCTGCAAATGGGAAGGGGTCCGGTGGGATCCCAGACCTCGGATCATTCGGGTTTCAACCCAAAGTGGAGGGCGTCCAAAAGGCTTTCCACGATCCCCCATGCCGCAAAGTTGAAAGGGGTCATCATGGATCCTCCCTTGTGGTCGATGACGAGAAGACCCCGCTTTGTCTTGTTCGATGGCATTCTTCGCATGTTCCATTGTTCGGGACCCAGCCATTTCTCCATTGTTTTGAAATCGGGGATCTTGAAGGAAGGATCCGGAGTCCCG
>DROQ01000173.1 GCA_011321845.1 Planctomycetota bacterium
GAATGGCAAAGCGCTACCCGAAACCTTCGGCTATGTCCCCGACCGCAACGCCTATGGATATTGGGTGGTGCCCGAGGGACAGTACTTCGTCCTGGGAGACAATCGCCCGGTCTCCTCCGACTCGCGCGAAGGCTGGTTTGTGGATCGCGCCTTGATCAAGGGCAAGGTCCGAGCCTGTATCTGGCCTCCCAAGAGTTTGCGAGTGTTCTGATCCCGGTGTCTTGCCTTCTCCTGGGCCTGAGGCCAGGATGCACGGATGGATGCTGTGCGGAAGAAGCCACTGTGGATCGTGGGGGGAAGCCAGGGAATCGGGAAATACCTGCGGGAATCCCTGGATGCGGATTACGAGCTGCACTCCTTCTCGCGGCGGGAAGGTTTCGATTTCGCCGAGGAAGGGGTCGTGCGCGAGTTGCTCGTCGATAGGGGGACACCCTTTGCCTGGATCCATTGCCCCGGATCCTTCCTGGAAGTGCCCCTCCTCGAGACCTCGGCGCAGGATTGGGAGGAACTCTTGCGCTCCAATCTCTGGAGCTTTTTGAACGCCGCTAAGACCATCCTTCCGGCCATGGGGGACGAGGGGGGGGGGCGCGTCCTGACCTTTGGCGCGGCCGCTCTGGGGCAGCGAAGGGCCAAGCTACGTGGACCTGCCTACTTCGCGGTCAAGGAGGCCCTGCTTTCGGTGGTCCAGAGCCTTGCCAAGGAGTGGGCTCCCAGGGGGGTGCTCCTCAACCTGATCTCCCCTGGACTGATCGCTCACGAGCACAGCGCCCGTGAGAGCCAGGAACGCATGAGAAGCAAGGTGCCCTTGGGTCGGCTGGGGAACCCATCGGACCTCTTGGGTCTGGTGCGTTTGCTGCTTTCTCCCCAGGGGTCCTATCTCGTAGGGCAAGAGCTGGTCGTGGACGGAGGCCTTTCCCTCTAGCCTTGCTGCTCCTCAACCCCGATCAGCCCTCGGTCATGCGATTGCTGAGCACGCCGATCCCTTCGATCTCGACCTCGACCTTCATTCCAGGCTGCAGGGGGCTCACTCCCTCAGGGGTCCCGGTAAAGACCAGGTCCCCCGGCCGCAGGGTGGTGTAGCGGGATAGTTCGGCGAGGACCTTGTGGACGCGATGGACGAGAAGCGAGGTCCTCGAGTCCTGGCGCAGCTCACCATCGACCCGGACCTGGATGCCCAGGTCGGGAGTGGCGTCCAGGGGGATCTCTTTCTCAAAGAGATCTTCGAAGGGCAGCACCCAGGGCCCCACGGGTCCGAATGCGTCGATGCTCTTGGCGCGGACCCAGGGCCAGCCGCGCTCTCGATCCTTTTTTTGCAGGTCGCGGGCCGTGATGTCGTTCCCGATGGTCCAGCCTGCGAGAAAGGAGGCGGCTTCTTGCTCTGGGATGTTGCGCCCCTCCTTCCCGATCACGAGGACCAGTTCTCCCTCGTGGTCGATGCGACCCAAGTCCTTGGGGAGGGGGATCTCGGCTCCGTCGGCTCTGAGGCACTCAGGGAGCTTGTTGAAGAACAAGGGCTCCTTGGGGGGTTCCACTCCGAATTCCCGCGCGTGGGCGGCGTAGTTCTTGCCTAGGCAGAGGACCTTGGAGGGCTGAGGGATGGGAAGGAGGAAGGCTCCGGGGCGTTCCATCCTGCTCTCTGGTCCCAAACGCTGGATAAGGGCGTTGAGCCCTTTTCCCTGGAGCCAGCCCTGAGCGAGACAGGCCAAAGGCTGCTCCGCCTGGGCACCCAGGACGACTCCCAGGTCGTGCCAGCATCCCTCGTGAAGGAGGCCCAGGCGAGCCGGACCTCCCTGCGCTGGTTCGAAACGGAACCAGGCCCGCTGTGGGATTCGGTCGACCATCACTGTGCAAGGGCAAGCAGGGCGTAGGCGGTGCAAAGGGTGGGGCTTCCCTCCCACCAGCGCCCGTTCCGGTCATTGACCCAATACCCTTCCTTCTTCTGGAGGGACTTGAGCTTGGCCCTGAGCTGTGCCCGCCAATCCTGTCCCGCGATCTTGTCGATCCCCGCGAGGGAAAGAGCCCGGGCCAGGGTGAGGTAGTAGTAATAGAGGCCCTGGTATTTGGTTTTTTCCCCGAGGGAAGGTTTGGAACCGGGGTTGACATCCAGTGTGAAGTTCTTGCTGCACCAGGCGAGGGCGGAGCGGAGCCGCAGGTCGTCTTTGGGAAGGCCCGCGAGGACATAGCACTTGAGCAGGGCGTAGGTCATCGAACCGTAGGACCGAGGGGACTGGGTTCCGTCGGAGTTGTCGTCATATCCGGCCGAGGAAACTCCGGGGTAATAGGCCGCTCCACCGTCGTTCCCTGCGACCACGGGGACCTTGCGGCCGTCTTCGGTTTTGCGTGTGGTTTTCCAGGAACCGGGACCGCCGAGGTTTTGGGAGCGTCGCAAAAAAATCAGGGCTTTTTCGATGGCTTCGTCCTTGGGGCTCAGGCCCGCGAGGCGCAGGGCTTCGATGGCCATCTGGGTGTTGGAGACGTCTCCGCGCCGGTCGCCGCCATACCCGATGGAGCCGTAGTCTCGATCGCTGGGACGGTAGCCGTTTCGTTCCACGTTTTGGATGGAGAGGATGAACTCCTTGGCCTTTTGGATGGCTTTTTGGGCCTCCTTGGTGGGGATGGAAGAGAGGGCGAGAACCGCCGCGCAGGTCACATAGTTGGGAAGCTCCGTGGAGAAGCTGCCATCGGGGCGCTGGGACTTCAGCAAGAAGGCTACTCCCTGGTCCAGGACCTTTTTTTCCCGTTCACTGCGCTCCGCGGCCGGCTTGCTGGCCAAGGCGGCGAGGCAGAGGGAGGTTGTGCCCGGGTCGGGAACCCTTTTGTTTTTGCCGATGGGGATGAACCACATTCCCTGTTTCTGCTGACCCAGAAGCCAGTCGAGGGCTTTTTGCTGGAAGGGAAGGAAGGGACGGGTCTTGGGCTTGAGTTCGGGTGTCTTCTGCTTGAGCAGCTCATAAGTCGCGACGGCCTTGAGGAGCCTGCTCATGGAGTCCTTCCCCTCGAGGGATGAGAGCTTTTGTGGGTCCCAGGGAGAGCGGAGGGCTTTTTTTCCGCCGGCGCGGAGAAGGGCCTGGCGGGTCTCCTTTTGAACCAGGGGTTCGGTCTCCAGGAGTTTCAAGGCCTCCAGAACCCAGCGCGTCGTCTCGAGTTTTTCCTGGAGGTTCTCCTCGCTCCCGAAGAGGCCGCTTGGTCCACGGCCCCGGAGGAGCACCGCAAGGGGTCTCCTCATGAGGGGGCCGTCCTCCATGCTGTAGTGTCGGGGAGAGTGGATGAGGGCGCAAATATACTGCGCAGCCTCCCGGACCCCCTTGGTCCCTTTTTTCTCGATGCTAAGAATCAGCCGATCCGACAGGGATTTGAGCTGTTTGACCTGGTCTGGACCCTTGCCCTGGGGGAGCAGGAGAGCCGAGACGAGTAGAATATGGCTTGTGATCAACATGTGCGATTTCCCTCGATAGGGCTATGAAGGCGCTGAGATTTTCGCCTTCCACCATACGGACCCCGGGCCCTCTGTGGCCAGTTGGATTCGGGATTTGAACGAAAGTCCCCTGGATCGGTTCATGGTGTCGCTGGATGGGGATTGGTTCGCAAGGCCGGTGGGCTAGGATCCTTCCATGTCCGCCGGTCCACTGTTGATCCTCTTTGGAAGGGAGCCTCGCCCGGGCGAGGTCAAAACCCGCCTCTGCCCTCCGCTGTCTCCGGAGGAGGCGGCCGCTCTCTACGAGGCTTTTCTGGCCGATGTCTGCGCAGGAGCGCTGAGGTTGCAAGCAAGCCTGGGCTGCGCCGTCCGCCTGGCCCTCGCAGGCCCTCCCGGAGCGGCCTCCGGGTCCAAGATGGGTGTCCCCCTGGTCCCGCAACGGGGGGCTGGGCTGGGGGAGCGGATGGAGCAGGCTTTTCGGGAGGGATTCGCCGAGGGCCATGGGCCGATCGTCCTGAGAAACAGCGATTCTCCCGAACTGGAGGACGCGCGGCTGCAGGAGGCATTTGCGTTGTTGGAGATGGGCTCGGATCTTGTGCTCGGCCCGGACCTGGGGGGCGGCTACTATCTCATCGGACTGAGAGAACTTCTTCCTTCCTTGTTCCAGACTCCCGCGCTGGGGGATCACGGGGAGGGGGGGAGCGTCTTCGGCTGGACCCTGGGCCAGGCCTTGGCCCTTGGACTCCGGGCCTCGGTGCTCCCCCGCGCTCCGGACGTGGACCTCCCAGCCGATCTCGAGGCGCTTCGGCGGCGACTCGAGGACTCCCCCCAACGGGCCCCGAACACCGCCAAATGGCTACATGGAGGACACCGGTGAACGAACGCATCCTAGGACTCAAACCCTACCCCATGGTCGAGCTGGCCAGACGCAAAAAGGCCCTTCAGGACCAAGGGGTGGAGGTCTTCGATTTCGGCACGGGCGACCCCAAGGAGCCCACTCCATCCTTGGTCCGAGAAGCGCTCTGTGCCGCGGTCCCGATCGTGTCCCAGTATCCCAGCGTGCAAGGGGAACTGCGGCTCCGCCAGGCCTTCTGTGCCTGGTTTCGGAGGCGTTTCGGGGTGGACTTGGATCCGGAGACCCAGGCTCTTCCAAGCCGGGGGAGCAAGGAGGCGATTTTTCACCTGCCCCTGGTCCTGGTGGATCCGAGCCGAGACAGGAACACTGTGGTCTATCCCCAGCCGGGTTACCCTGTGATGGAGATCGGGAGCCTCTATGCCGGGGCGCAGACGCATCCGGTTCTGCTCAACGCTTCCAACGACTACCTCATGCGCCCCGAAATGGTTCCGGAGGAGGTCCTCGCTCGTGCGGCTATTGTCTGGCTGAACTACCCGCACAACCCGACCGGCCGGGATCTTCCGGAAGAACTGTTCCGCGCCTGGGTGGAAGCCCGGGAGCGCCATGGATTTGTCCTCTGTTCCGACGAGTGCTACACCGAAATCTACTTTGGGGAAAAGCCCCGGAGCCTCCTCGAATTCGGGATGGAGGCTTGCCTCGCTTTCCATTCCCTTTCCAAGCGCTCAGGGATGACGGGCTATCGCTCGGGGATGGTCTGCGGGGATCCGGAGTTGCTTGCCTTCTATCGGCGCTTCCGCGCGGGCATGGGGCAGGCCATGCCTGTTTTCGAACAGGAGGCCAGTCGCGCGGCATGGGGAGATGAAGTCCATGTGGAGGAGCGTCGGGAGATCTTCGGCCAAAAACGCGAGGTCATGCTGAAGGGTTTGCGTGAGCGGGGCTTTGAGGTTCTCCAGACCAGTTCCACCTTTTATCTTTGGGTGCGCTGTCCGAGAGGTGTCTCGGACCGTGAGATGGCGGCGCGGCTTCTCGATCTGGGGATCATCGTTTCCCCGGGTTCCTTTTTCGGACCGGGAAACGAAGAGTGGTTTCGCTTCGCCCTGGTGCCGAGCGTAGAGGACTGCGCCCGGGCTTTGGAACGGATTCCTCCCCAAGAACAGTGGAAGAAGGAGTAAACATGAAACAGGAAGAGGACGACAAGAGGCGGATTCTCATCGAGGAGGTTTTCGCCGACCGGAGCCTCCTCGAGAGCGAGAGGCACCGACGGGCGATCCACACAGTGATCGAGGATCTGGACCAGGGGCGTCTCCGGGTGGCTGTGCGTGAGGAGAATGGGGACTGGAAGGTTCATTCCTGGATCCAGGAGGCGGTCTGCCTCTACTTTGCCATTTCCCCCATGATCGAGGAGATCGAGGCCCCGGTCCCCTTTCATGACAAGGTCCCCCTCAAACGGGATCTCGAGGCGGCCGGGATCCGGCTGGTGCCGGGCGGCATCGTGCGTTATGGCTCCTTTCTGGAGCGCGGCGTCGTGGTCATGCCCGGGTTTGTCAACATCGGTGCCTATGTCGGAGCGGGCACCATGGTGGACACCTGGGCCACCGTCGGTTCCTGCGCCCAGATCGGAAGAGGAGTGCACCTCTCCGGCGGGGTGGGAATCGGCGGGGTGCTCGAGCCGCCCGGGGCGCGGCCGGTCATCATCGAGGACGATTGTTTCATCGGCTCGCGCTGCGTGGTGGTCGAAGGCATGCTGGTCCGCCGCGGGGCGGTTCTCGGGGCCGGGGTCGTGCTCACCAGGTCGACCAAGATTCTGGACGTGCGGGGTGAGAAGCCCAAGGAGATCCAAGGGGAGATCCCTGAGAATTGCGTCGTGATCCCTGGGACCAGGCCCCGGGAATTCCCCGCGGGGACCTTCGACCTCCCTTGTGCCCTGATCATCGGGGAGCGGAGCGAGAGTACGGACAAAAAGACTTCTCTCAACGAGGTCTTGAGGAGCTTCGCTCTTTGAGTGCGGACAGGGCGGATTCGGCGCAGCTGAGCACGCTGGAGCGGCTTCTTCTAGGGCTGCTCGCGATTCCTTCCGTGATCGGGGAGGAGGAGGACATCCGGGTTTTCTGCGAGGAGTACCTGTCCCGGGTGGGGGCGGAGGAGGTCGTTGTCGCCGGCGACAACCTTGCCTTTCGTCCCCGGGCGTGGACCCCCGGGAAGCCCAAGCTGCTCCTCCTGGGGCACCTGGACACGGTTCCCGGGCAAGGGGCCAACCCTCCCCGGGTGGAGGGGGACAGGATCTATGGACTCGGCGCCTCCGACATGAAGGGGGGGGACGCTTTGATCCTCGAACTCTGCAAGCGGGCGGTACGCCAGGAGCCCTCAGTGGACCTGTCCTGCGTGCTCTACGCGCGGGAGGAGGGGCCCTTCGAGGGTTCGGGGATGCCGGAGATTGTGGAGGCTGCGCCGTCCTACTTCGAAGATGTGGACCTTGCGATCGCCATGGAGCCGACCAACGGACAACTCGAGCTGGGCTGCCTCGGGACCATGCACGCCGAGGTTCGGATCCAGGGCAAGGCCGCCCACTCTGCGAGACCCTGGCTCGGCCACAACGCGATTCAGGCCGCCGCGCCCCTCCTGAATGCTTTGCGCGCCCTCCCTCCAAGGGAAATCGAGTTCCACGGCCTCCAGTTTCACGAGGTCCTGAACGCGACGATGGTCTCCTACGCGGGCGCGCGCAATGTCATCCCTGCTTCCTGCACTCTCAACCTGAATTTCCGCTTTGGGCCCGACCGCAGCACCGAGGAGGCCGTGAGTTGGCTGAAGGCTTTTGTGCGAGAGGTCCTCCCAGGGGAGGAAGTGGACATCCTCATCCGTGACATCTGCCCATCGGGTCGCGTCTGCGGGGACAATCCTTTGCTGACCCGGCTCGAGGCTGTGGCCGAAGGCGGGCTGACCCGTCGGGCCAAACAGGCCTGGACCGACGTGGGGCGTCTCTCGGCCATGGGGATCGACGCCATCAATCTGGGCCCGGGTGACACGGCCCAGGCCCACCAAAAAAACGAGTCCTGTTCACGGGCCGTCCTGGCCGCCTCCAGGTCCCTCTTCCACCGTTTCCTTTTCGACTCGGAGGCGGAGGAGTAATGCCTCGACTCTCTTCATCCGTGCTGGTCCTCCGAGGAGAAGAGGTCCTGCTCGGGCACCGGATTCCCGCGCTCCGCTTTTTCGGGGACTATTTCGCCTTCCCGGGGGGCAAGTTGGAGCCCGGGGACGGGGAGGGGGAGCAGGGCCTTCGCGCCTGCGCCCTGCGCGAGTTGGGGGAGGAGATCGGCCTGGACCTCGGGACCCGAGATCTGGGCCGGCTCGAGACCTTGGCCACTGTGACGACTCCGCCCTTTGCGCCGGTCCGTTACCAGACCGTTTTTTTTCTACTGCGTCTTGGGGAGGGAGAGGTGCCTGGCCTGAGCAGCGGAGAATTCGACGAGCTGCGTTGGATGAGGCCCAGGGACGCCCTGCGCTCGTGGACCCGAGGCGAGATGCGGATTGTTCCCCCGGTCTTGCTTTTTCTCCGTCTTTTGGCTGAGCACGGGGCCGAAGGGCTTCCCGAAGCGGCGGGGGCCCAGGAAAAGTTGCTGGAGCAGGGACAGCTGCACCCTGTCTACTTCAGTCCGGGAATCCTGCTCGCTCCCTTGAAGACGCCGACCGTTCCCCCCGCGACCACGACGAACACCCTGGTCGTGGGGGAGCGCCTCCTCTACCTTGTGGACCCAGGGAGCGGCGATCCGGAGGAATGGGCCCGGCTGGATGAGCGCCTGGATTTCTTTTGTAGAATGGGGGCCCGGGTGCTGGGGATCCTTTTGACCCACTCCCATCCGGACCACGTGGGCGGAGTCCTGCACTTCGCCAAGGAAAGGGGGCTCCCGGTCCTGGCAGCCGAGAAAAGTCTCGCGCAGCTCCCCCTCGAGGTCCACGGGGTCGAGCAGAGGGTCCTGGTCCAGGGGGACCGAATCGAGCTGGGGGAGGCTCCAGACGGGAGCGAAGGTTGGAGGCTCGAGGTTCATGAAACACCCGGGCACCATCCGGGGCACCTCGCCTTTTTTGAAACAAGGTACCGGTCCCTCATTGCTGGGGACCTTTGCTCCACCCTCTCGACCATCGTCATCGATCCGCACGAAGGCCACCTTGGGACCTATCTGGAAAGCCTCCAACGGATGCGCGAACTCGAGATCGAGACCCTCTATCCCGCCCATGGACCCGCCCACCCAAGAGGAAGGGAACTGCTTCAATTCTTCATCGATCATCGAAAAGAACGCGAAGACAAGCTGCTCTCCATCCTCCGCGAAGGAGTGGGTGAGCTTGCCGCCCTGCTCCACCGGACCTACGATGATGTGGATCCGGATCAGCTGCCCTACGCGCTTCGCTCCCTTCTCTCCGGTCTGCAGAAGCTCGAAGAGGAGGGACGGATCCGGAAACGGGGAGAAATCTGGGAGATGCGGGCTTAACCCCTTCCCCTTCTTCGGCTAGACTCTTGAGTTCATTTCGAGGGAGGTCAGGGAACGTCCAGTCCTTCCTTCATTCCTCCCTCATCGATTCAATTCCTTTTCTCAAGTCGGTCTCAAAATGGAGTCTGCATCAATGAAGTCTCTGCAATCCCTCTTCCTGGCTGTCGTTGCGCTCGGCCTCTTCTCGGCTACTTCCTCTGCTCAAAAACTGCGGCTGAGCGTCACCAAGACGGGCAACAAGGCGACCTTGACGGTCTCCGGCGCTTTGCCCGGCGCCCCCGTCCTCCTGTTCGTTGGATTCAAAGAGGGCAAGACCGTCCTCTACAAAGGGAGCAACACGATCGAAGCTCTTTCCATCGGACTCGCCACTCCCTTTGTTCCCCTTCCCCTCGGCAGCGCCGACAAGAAGGGGAGGGTGAGCAAGAGCTATCCGGCCCTTCCGATCAAGCTCCCCATCAAGATCCTCGGACAGGCCCTCTCCCCGACCCCCAAGATCAAATTCGGCCTCCCGCCCAAAGTCGTCCTGGGTTGGCTCCTGAGCAAAGTCGTCAAGGTGTTCGGGTAGAACTCTCCTTCAAAACCCGAAGGACCACTGCGAGCTGAGGGTCCATTCTTCCGAATCCGCCCCGGTTGCGGCGTTCACATCCGTGAAGGAGAGCTGCAGCTTGAGGGCATTCATTTCGGCGAAGTCATAACGGACCCCCAGCGCGATCGTGGTCCGATCGTCCAGGCTCGCAAGGAAGACATCCTGGTTGTCGACGTTGATGGCGTCGAAGCGGAGGTAGGGGGTCCAGTCTTCGTGCTGGTAGGCGAGCTGGAGGTAGTATCCGTTCGAGTCCGCTGATGGACTCCCCCCACCTCCGTGGTGGATGAAAAAGGCTTCTCCCAGCAGGACCCAGTTTTCGCTCTGGTACGTCGCCTGGAAGGAGAGGATGCTCTCATTCAGCTTGCCGTGGACGGTCCCCTTGCTCGCGTCGGTGTTGGCGGGGATGCGATCCAGGTAGCCGCCGACCCCGATCTCCAAGCCCTCGATCGCCTTGGGTTTTGCTGTGAGGTGGAGGTTGAGAGACTTGCCCATGGTCCCATCCACCACGATCTGGGGGGGATCGGGCACGGGGCCTCGTCCATTCCCGATCTCCAGGTTGCCCGCGAATTCGAAGGACTCGGTATCGTAGCGACCCTCAAAGAGGAGGCCGATGATGTGGATGGGGAGGAGTCCGCCATCGTCCTCGAACTTGAGGACATCGGGC
>DROQ01000174.1 GCA_011321845.1 Planctomycetota bacterium
GAATTGGGCCTTGGGATGGAGGGATGCCGGGGTTTGGGGTGGGGGGAGGGGTTTGGATTGGGGGGGTGGGGGGAGGGGAAGGGGGGGGAGGGGGAAAAGCTGGAGGGCTTTTCCCGCTTCAATCGCCTGGAGGCGATTTCTACCAAAAAACCCCTGGAGGGGTTTTCTACTTAAAACGCCTGGAGACGTTTTCTACGAAAACCCCTGGAGGGGTTTTCTACTGGAAACGCCTGGAGGCGTTCCCTACTTGGTTTTCTATGGGGAACGCCTGGAGGCGGTCCCTACTTACTTGTAGTGGGTGCCGAGGGGTTGGGTCCACCAGGTGACGAGTTGGTAGGGGAGTTTGCCGGGGAGGTTTTTGCCTTTGGCGTCGACGCCGACGCGGCGGATGAAGAGGCCGGTTCCATAGACCCAGTCGCTGAAGTCTTGGCCCTTGTCGATGTCGCCGATGGTGCCGGAGTAGAGGGTGCCTTCATGGATGGAGATGGAGTAGACATGGGTCTTGTTGAGGCCGTAACTCGAGCCGCCGCTGAACGGACCGATCTTGAAGCTCACTTCGTCGGTCACGCCGTAGCTGCGACTCTTCTCGGTGGAGTTGCTCTTGTCGAGTTGGATGGACAATCCGTTTTGGCTCCTTCCCTGGCCTACGGTGAGGCCCTTCTCGTGGATCCAGGTGCCGGGGATGTTGCTGTAGGTCTGGGCCTTGGCCTTGGAGAGATAGCTGCTGGGATCCCCCACCTTGTGGGTGAGGATGTCTTTGCCGATCCTCGCAGGGGCGGACACGTTTTTGTTGAAGAAGTCCACCGTCCACTTGTAGATCCGGGTGGAGACGGGCTCGTCGATCGTAAACAGTTTGCCCCGCAACCGGGGATACCGGGATCCGACGATCTTGTACTGGTACCTCATATAGAGGGTGCCCTGGAAAACGATCACGTCCTTGTCGAAGGTCCCAAAGAAGGCGTTGGTCTTGGTCACGGTGACGGCCTTGGAAAGGGTCTCCCCCACCGAGCGAGTGATCTTGGACTGCACTCCTATCTCGAAAAGCTCCCCGTAGTTTCCCTTGATGCCCTTTGAGAGGGTGATGGAGTTTGTTGTCGTGACGCTGTGACTGACAGTCTTCCCCTTGCTAAGAGAATAGCCGGTCGTAGAGCCGCTGTAGTTTTGGCTGATCCCGGCCTTGGTTGGGGCAGCGGCCAGGATGACGATGGGAATGGGATTGGACAGGGTGAGCCACTTTTTGTTCGTCGTCTCGAGGAGAAGGTTCTCGCCATCAAAATCGCCCGGGGTCATGGCGATCCGGTTCGCCGCCTCATGGAACTGAGAAGCCAAAGGCTTGGGGGCTCCCAGGGAGTATTTGGTGCTCTTGGACTGCTTTCCCATCTCATACCTGAAGACTTCCGTCTTCAATCTTTGGGAAAACCCATAGCCCACCAGCACTTCATCTCTGTGGTCTCCATCATCGTCGACAGCCACAACGGAGTTCAGCTGGCCCTCCAATCCAAGGCCGGAGCGGACGAAATTTCTATCCTCATCCCACAGGCCGCGATCGTCCTGCGGGCTCATGTGAAGGGCGATGAGTTCGTGTCTCTTCAAGACATCGACCCTGGTGCCGAAGCAGAGGATTTCTTGTACTCCATCGCCATTCAGGTCGGCGGAGAGGACATGGCTGAGGCTCAGGCTCAAGTTGAAACCGAAAAAGACTCCACCCTCCAAGGTTTGCTGCAGCTTGGGTTTTCCCTGGGCCGAGAGATCATAGATCCGCGAGCGGGAGAGCGCGGACCCGCGGAGGTTCGAAGCCGTCTTGGAAGAGGTCACGGCAAATTCCATGGCTCCATCTCGATCCATGTTCCCCACCTGGACCCCAAGGATGGTAAAGACGTATTGAATCGGTTTCTCTCCGACCTCGGTCCAGAGGCCCCTTCGCTGGAACCCCGTGCTCTTGTCCCCAAGGAGTTGGACGCTGCAGGAATTTTTGAACCACCGGGAGAGGAGGATCTCGTCCTTGCCATCTCCATCGAAGTCGCCTGCATGGATCCCGATCCCGCTGAAGGTGGCGCTGGTTCCATCGACTCGGTCCAGGAGGATGGCCCCCTTGGTGCGGCTGTCATCCAGGACGATGCTGCGCTGCACATACATTCCGTTGCTGGCATAGAGGACCAAGATCAAGATCTCCTCCCGGCCATCGTCGTCGATGTCGCCCATGCATGCGCTCGTTCGGAGGACATTGCCCAGCTTGGGGAACTTTTTGAGGAGGAGGTGCCCCCAACCATTGTTTTGTTTGCGACGATCCTTGGTCAGGACGTCCACGGTGAATTCCTTACCCACCATTCCGAGGGAGACCAGCTCGTCCCCGAATTTCTCGTCCCAGGAGCCGCTGCAACTCGCTTGGAATTTCATACTTCCCAGAATGGGGATGGGGACCGGCAGAAGAGGCTTGCCAGGCTTACCAAGTTTGTCGTCCAGGACCGCTCCGCTGCTTCCCTTGAAGGAGCCCCGCGTGATGTTCGTCCGCAAAAAAGCGACCTCCTCCTGCTTGCGACCTTCGAAAATTTTCTTCCTCAAGGGCTGGAAGCTGGCGGGCCGGTCGTCCTTGTAGCCGAAGGCTTTGATCTCGAAGTTGCCTTGGTTCAGCTTTTTCTGACCGCCATTGCCTCCGCCCTTGTTGCCTCCGCCCTTGTTGCCTCCCCCACCATTGCCGGCCTTGGCGCCCGCGGCGGGCGAGGAGCCTCCTCCACAAGAATTCAGAGGGAGGAAGGCCGCAAAGGCGAGGAGGGAGAGGGTGAGGCCAAGGAAGGGAGCCCTCTTGGGGGAAAGGATCTGAGGTCGGGAGAGTTTCATCGTGACTCCTAAGGAAGAATC
>DROQ01000175.1 GCA_011321845.1 Planctomycetota bacterium
GATCGAGACAGGCTGGCCCACACCCAAGGTGGTGGTGAAGGTCGGAATGGGTTGTGTCAGGGTCGCGACTGTGGGGCGGAGTTCCATCAAGATGAAGCGCCGATCCGCAGAGACGACAGGGCGGACATCGAGGACAACACCGTCCCGGATGACCCCGATCACTGGATCGGCAACGGCCGCTGACTGAGCGATTTCCACCGAAAAGTCTCGAATGTAGGTGAATTGACGGTTTACCGCGAGGTTCGCCCGAGCGGCATTGTGGATCAGCAGACGGGGGGCGGCAAGTTGTTCGACTCTCTCCTTTTTCGCCACACTACGGAGGATTGTTTCGAGTTCCGTGTCATCCAAGTAGGTGTATTGGAAGGAGAGGCCACCCGCATTGGAGAGGCCTTCGGGCCCTCCACCAAGGGTTTGGTCGAAGAGGTTCTCGGTCCGGCCCCAGATGTCTCCATCATTTCCGTTGTCGTAGAAGACACCAGGCTCAAACCCTGTCCCAAGAGAGCCGGGCTGCGAAGCGGAGATGTTCCGACCAAAATCATCAAAAGCGAAACCCGACCGATCCCCTTGTTTCTGTAATCCGAGCCCGGGTTTGCCCGTGGAAGCCTGGTTTCCCAGTCCCCTGATATCCACGCCGATCTCTTCAAGGAAATTGTCCTCAACACGGAGGAAGCGAGCTTCGACATCCACTTGGATCCCGGAACTGCTCCTCAGGTCTTTAAGAAGGGCATCGATTTTTTTGTGGACTTCCGGGGTCTGGGTGATGACCAGAGCGGTTTCGCCGGATGGCTCAACACCTGCCCCTTCCTTTTCCCAGCTTGCGGGGTCGATGTTGGTGGTGATGATGGATTGGAGTTTGTCCAGATCCACAACGGCGGGGACGGGATCGGGAGGCTCTGGGGCTTCACCCGGCTCTCCTGGGCGAAGGATGAGATCTTTCCCGGGGTGGTCCTTGATCTTGTTGACGATCTCACGGACGTCGTAGATCACAGGGACCAGGGTCCCTGTGCTCTCCTCATCTGCGAGGATCATGACCACACCGTCGCGGATGGTCCATTGGATCGGCTTCACCCTGGCGATGAGATCCAGACCCTGGGCGACCGACCGCTTGCCAAGCTTGAGATTCAGGGTCGTTGCATCGTCCTCGAGTTCTTGGGCAGTACTGCTCACGAGGAAGTTCAAACCGGTTGCCCGACGGTACGCGTCGACCCAGTCCCCGATGGTGGTGTCCGAAAAATTCTGCTGGATGACCACCTCATTGAGTTTCTTGCGGATCAGTGCAGTGTCGGGATCGACCTCGACCTTGGTACTGCTAAAGGAAAGGGGTTTGCGGCCTGAGATCTTTTTCCAATGTTCCAGGTCCATCTTGATGGTTTCGACCTGGGTGATGTCCATCCTCTTGAGATCCTCGAAGGTTGCAGTCCATTCCTGGCGCCATTTCCTCTTGAGGGTATCCATCGTCTGATCATGGCGGGCCCGCATGGCCAATTCGCGGAGTTCCTTGGCGTCCCGATTTACGGGGTCCAGCTTGAGAGCTTCATCCAGGTATTGGACTGCCTGGCCATATTGCCTTCCTTGGAAGGCGAGGTTGGCTTGCTCGAAGAGATAGCGAACCCGAACCCGCCGGCGAATCCTTTCCTTTTTTTCCTCTGCGGCAAGCTTCATGCGAGCTTCGCGAGCGTTGCTTTCCGCCTGCTTTTGGACCCATTTCTTCTTGGAGGCCTTGGTCTGGTCCAGCTTGGCCCTGAGGCGCTTCTCGAGAGTTGATCCCGGGGTAAACCAGGGGGAATACCTCAGAGTGAGAAGAGCTCGCTGGTAGGACTCGATGGCCTTGTCAAAGGAGTTCTCTTCGGAGTAGAGATCGCCCTTGTTTTCAAAACTCCGAGCCAAAGCCAGATCTTTTTGCTTTTCAATATCGGCCTTGGTCAAAGCCGTGCGACTCATTTCGCCGAGGGAGGGGTCCCTCTCTCCCAAGGCGGCCTGGGCTTTTCTGAGAAGCGAGCGTGCTTCATCATTGTTGGGGTCCAAGGCCAAAACCTGGCCCGTGGCCTTGACGACGTCTTCGAAAAGGCGTAGGTCCCAAGCCCGTCGAGCCTTTTTGAGGTTACTTTGGATCAGGAAGTTACGGCGTTGCGCGGCCGGAGACTGGCTTCCCTGGCCCTGCCCCTTAGCTTCCCGGGAGGCATTCGAAGCAGAAGTCCCGCTGGGGGAAACGGCTTCGCCCGATTCAGGGTCGATACGTCGGTGGCTCTTTGGTGCCCCTTGCCCGTCTTGGCTGGAACCCATGGCCTCCGCAGCCCCTTGAGTCTGCTCTGCAGCAGCCAGGTTCATATCCCCCGAATCTGCCTCGGAAGCCCCAGAACAAGCAACGGGAAGGGTCGCTGTCAGGAACAGGCAGAGCGGAAGGGCGAGGCGTGTTGCCCACCGGGGAAAGACCACGGAGAGCGGGAAAAGGATTTCGTTGGTTCGGCGGACCGTCAATGGGCTCTTTCTCATTCGTTGGAACCTGCGTTCACGACCAGGAGTTCTGTTTGCGAAAGGTCCCAATGGACCCTTCACCTTCCTTCACCGCCTCCACCGAGTTACCAAACTCGGGAAACACGGATCCGGGCCTGTCCGAGGGCTGGACAAAAAAGGATCTTCCGCGGAAGACCACGAAAGGGCAATGGTTTACAGGATCTTTTTCACTCGTATTGGACATAAATCCTGTGACCAAGGGAAGGACGGTAGCGGACTTGTGGAAATAGGTCAACATTGATTCATTCTGCCCGAGCCCCTTTATTTCCATTTCTTTTCTCCAGGACCTTCATCGCAAGCTGGATGTCCCTCCATGTCTCCACCTTGGCCTCGGGTCGGCGCAGAAGGTAGGAGGGGTGCCAGGTAACGATGAGGGGGAGGCCTAGGACTTGATGGACCCTCCCCCTTAGACTCCGCATTGGGGCCTGGGTTTTTAGGAAAAACCGTGCGGCGGTGGCTCCCAAGGCAATGAGGATTTTGGGAGAAACACAGCGGATTTGTTCCAAAAGAAAGGGACTGCAGGATTGGATCTCCTCCGGGAGGGGCCTTCGGTTTCCCGGAGGGCGACATTTGAGAATGTTCGCGATAAACGTCTCATTCCTGGGAATCTTGATTCCCTGCTCAATGATCCGGGTCAGGAGTTGGCCGGCAGGCCCGACAAAAGGGATGCCTTGGTGGTCCTCCTGGGCGCCGGGAGCCTCTCCGATGAAAAAGATGTCGGCATCGGGACTACCATCAGAGAGGACGACTTGCTTGCGGGAGGCATAAAGGCCACATGCTCGACATTTTTTGACCCGCTCAGAAATCGCCTGAAGGATTTGTTCCTTATTCTTTTTGGAGAAGGGTTGGAGTACATCCCGAGTCGAAGCCATGGGAGAAGCGGTGAGCGGGGGGGGAGTATGGGGAATCAGGGCGTCGGGACCGAGGATGGAAAGCCAATTCTTCAAACGTTCCTGGGGGCTCGGTTCTTTTCGCGGCCTTGTCATAGGGGGATTTTGGTCTTCCCGAGCACGGGAGGGAAGACCAAACCCTGCGGTTTTCGAAGGGGGGGAAGATTCCAGCCCTGCGCCTTGGCGCCTCCCGAAGGAGGAGGGTAGAATCTTCCCCTTTTCTTTTTGAGTCACGGATATCCATCTTGAATGAATCGCATGGGAAGTGGGGGGGGGCTTGGGGAGAGTTTCTCTTTCTTCCTTTGCTTCTGTTCTTGGCTTTGATCGCTTTTGGCCCAGGCTTATGGGGTTCTTTTCTCAACTTCGATGACCCTCGTTTGGTCCTGGGGAATCCTGCATTCCATGAAGGTTTCCTAAAGGGGCTCCTTCATATTCTGGATCCCACCCGTCGCATTGCCGAAGTTTATCTTCCTGTCTCCTACCTCAGCCTTTTTCTGGACTGGAATCTCTTTGGGCCTCAAAGCCCTTTTGGGTTTCACCTCCATTCGCTTCTCCTGGCCGGAGTTGTGTCTTGGCTGCTCTTCCTTCTCCTTCGAGATCTGGGATTTTCGCGGCCCTTGGCCTTCCTTGGGTCCCTTCCCCTCGTCTTACACCCGGCCCTCGCCGAGAATGTCGTATGGATTTCTTCGCGAAAGGACCTTTTGGCGGGATTGTTCGGGATCTGGGCCCTCCTCCAAGGGAGGCGTGTCCTCCGTGGACAAGGACGCCCCTTCTGGGTTTATCTGCTGTCGATCCTAGCCTGTTACAGCAAGGGCAGCGCTCTGGTCCTTCCTCTCTTGGGAGCACTCCTGTGGATGGGGCCATTGGGGATCTCCCGCAAGGAGCAAAAAGACCGAGCCACTACCCCCGGGCGCCTTTTGCTTGTTGTGGGCGTGCTTTGCGCTCTGATCGCCGGCCATCATTTGCTCCACTCATGGGCGGTGGGGACGGCGGGTTTCAAAGGAGACCCCAAAGCTGTTCCAGGGACCTTTCTTCACTATCTGTCCCTGCTTTTTTATCCCGAACCTCTCGCTGTTTTTTATCCTCGAGGACAAACTTTGAGCCATTTTCAGGCCCATTCCCTTGCGAAATGGATCTTCTTGGGGGTGGTGGTGATCGGTTCAGGGCTCCTTTATTTCCGGCGAGGAATGGGCAGTTGGATTGGGTTGGGAATCTGGTTCGCCTTGGCCGCCTTGCTCCCCTTCAATGGGTTTCTTCCTGCAACAGCTCTTCCTGCCGCTGATCGGTATCTCTACCTGGCTTTACCGGGTTTGGGCTTGGTTCTTCTAGGGCTTGCCTCCCTTTCGCCAAGGGGTTTGAGAAATGGGGTGGTAGGCTTGATCACCGTTGTTCTGGCCGTGTGGTGGATTCCCCAAGTCAGGGCCAGGAGTCGGGACTTCACCCGCTCCGATCGTTTATGGGAGAGCAATCTCGTGGTCTTTCCCAAGGATGGAGTCTCTTGGTTCAACCTGGGGCTTTTTCACCTCCAGGATCCTGAAGGATCTCCAGAAAAAGCCCTTCCCATGTTGGAAAAAGCCTTGGCTTATTCTGAGCTTGACCAGCATCGCCTAAAGGCCGCGACGACCCTGTTCGTCCTCCACCGCCAGAGAGGAGAGGACGAGAAGGCTCTGGAACTTCTGGACCTTGCCATACGCATCGCCGATCGTCTTTCCAAGGTCCATGTGGAGGAAGCCCTTCCTCTTCAAAGGGACCTGCGGCTGGACAGGGCCAGCACCCTCTTTCGTCTAGGGAGGGACGAAGAGGGGGACCAATGCATCGCGGAAGTTTTGAAGCTTGAGCCTGAGAACCCCGAGGCTCTGGGTTGGAAGGTTCTCCGGAAGATCGAAATCTATGAGAGTGGAAGGCCTAAAGCCTTTCCGGAAGCAGTTCTGGAAGAACTCCACCGGATCTTGAAACAAGGGGCGGCCAAGGCAAAAAAAGAGGGGGTGCATCCACACTTCCTGCTGGCCCAGGCGGAAATGGAGAGGCTCAAGGGGAATGCGACTAGTGCCATTGGGATGATGGAGAGATTTCGCAAGTTACACCCAGGCGCTTCCATGGATATTTATCTAGCCCTGGCCCGAAGCTATCTCGCAGAAAATGTGCCCTCGGGGGCAATCCAGGTCCTGCGGCAGGGCTTACTCATCTGGAGCTATAGCCCTTCGCTCTCCTTTGAGTTAGGCAGGATTTTCGAGGGGCTCGAACAATATGCTTCGGCTGAAAGTCTCTATAGGAGGGCCCTCAAAGTGCGCCCTCTCCACCCGGGGCTTCGAAAGGCTCTTGCAAGGGTTCTGGCGATCCGGGCGCGTCGGATGCTGGCCACCAAGCTCCCTCAGGATTACGAGGGACAGGTGAAAGAGGCGCGCCGCATGGATCCAGGGCTTCCCGTCCTCGATTTTCTTGAGGCTCATATCCTGCGGTCCAAAAAGGAAATCCGAAAAGCCTACGAACTTGCAGAAAAAGCCGCCAAAGCACTCCCCTTGGATGAGGAGGTGCAGGAGTTTCGCTTCATGTTGCTCCGAGATCTGGCCTATTTGGACCTCCTGCAAAAGAGGAAATCGGCTTACAGCCTTTTTCGAAAGCTTGTGGAGGAAGCTCCGAAAAACTTTCCTTTGGATTCGGTTCTAGAGCTCTTGAAGAGTGAATATTTGCGGCGCATATCCAAGGGAGAACAATACCTTCTCCAGGGAGATGGGGCTCAAGCGGAAAAGGCCTTCCGCGATGCCCTCGAACTCTTTCCCGACCAACCCACGGCATGGACCAAGCTTGGTTTGGCCCAGTATCTCCAGAAACATTTTGAGGAGGCCCAATCGACTCTCAAGGTTGCCGTGGAGCGCCTTATCTCGCTTGGCTCCGACCCTGGGCTTGCGCTCCTTTATGAGATCAAGGCCCTGCTCGCTCTTGGACAAAAGGCGAAAGCGAAAAAAAGAGGCAAGCTCTTGGACCAGCGGCAAACAAAAGCCCTCTTTCGGGATTCAGCCTTCAAGTTGCGAATCCAGAAAGCCCTGAGAGCCTTGAAATAGGAGGAGTTCTCTCTAGCAACAAAAAAGATTCTTCCGCTGGAGGCCCCAGGCTTGTTCCCTTCTCCCAAGATGATACACTCCTCTCATAGGGACTCCTCAACCAGTAGTAGGGGCTGGGTTTCTCGCAACAATCTGTAGTTGTTGGGCGGTTTCCCCTCTCTCAGGCATTGGGCTGTTGCCTAGATTTCTCTAGAGCCAAGCCAGAGCAAGAGGGGGTTGCGAGATTCGGGAGTACCCTCTTTTTGGATTTTGCGGAAAAATTCCGTGCACCAATGAGGGAGGGGCGTAAATGCGGCGAAATAAAACGATCCTGGATGTCCTTCGAGAGGCCCAGAGCCAAACGGTGGGGAAGGACCCGAAAGGAGGTGCTTCGATTCCAGGAGAAGACTCCAGTACAAAGCGGGACTTGAGAACGACTGGAGGCTTCCGAAAAAAGAAGCCCGTTTCCCGTGAGGGCAGGCTTTCGCTTTGGGGGCGATGCGCCCATTGGTTCAAGAGGCATCCGAGCCTTGCGGGGGGCATGAGCTTGGCCCTTCTCTTTCTCCTTGTTTTTGGTTTTGTTCGTTTGGGTGGAGGGAAGAAGGACCCATCTCTGGGTTCGGACCCCCAGAACCAGGGAAAAGTCACCAAGGACCCTGCTTCTCGAGCCCCTTTTTCAGGTGCAAAGGAATCCAAGAATCCGCCTCTCAATGGGAACACTCCCCGGCTTATGGGCGGGCGTAAACTGAATCCGACAGCCGAACCAGCGTCCAACGAACCTCCACATGGGGTTTCAGTGAGATCTAAGGTGGGGGGGCTGAAACCCGAAACATGGGCCACCCGCAAAATCCGCTTTTTTCGGATTTCTTCCTATACGAACCCTAAGAAAACGGTCATTGGCTATGCCTCGAGCATGGCCCGTTTCCTTCGCAAAAAAGGATTCCTGGCGGACCACGCCTGGTTGAAAAAGAGGAATTCCAAACAACTGATCGTTTATGTGAAAATCCCTGAGAGTTCTTCCAAAGCCCAAGAAGCTCGTTTGTTCCAAAGCCTCAAGTCTCTGGGTTTTGTGCGCAAAGGAAGCGACAAGATCGATAAAGGTTTTCAATTCGATTTCCGAACTCTGACCAGAAATGTTGGAAGAGCCAAATTCCGGGTTCGGGTTGGGGTTGGAAAAAAGGGATAAACCAGAGGCTCTTCCCTCTCAGGAATCCCGAGAGAGGAAAAGCCGCCTATTTCAACCATTTCACCTGGACCAGCCTTGCATCTAGGGATTCCTTGCCTATACTTTTCCGCCTTTCAAACTTGACCCTGGAGAAGGTTTCCTTGTGGAGGCTTCTCAAGATTGAATATCCAGTTCTGGGAGAACATTCGATGTCCATTCATTCCAGTCTTAAAATCGGTTCCGGGCTTTCGAGGGTTCGAAACGTCTTCAAACGAGTAGAACGTTTGGCCATCTTGAAAGAGCAGGCTCGTTGGAGCGAAGAGGACTCTGTCTATGGCCTCCCCAAAGTGCGGACTCGTTTCAAAGTCGCGACTAAAAAGAAAAAGAAGAAGGCCGAAGAAGCCAGCTGAGGGACCCATCCCTTCCTCCTCCCATTCGCACTCTTTGCTTTGTGGAGGCTTGTTCTAGGGGGCCGCTTTTGTGGCGCCCTTTTTTGATGGTTGCCATTTCAACGGAAAAAGAATCTGAGGGGGCAGGTTCGGGCGTCCAGCTTCTTTTTCCATGAATCATCTGGAAAACCATAGATTGTAAACCCGCCTTGGGATTCCTTCGAAGGTGTTCAGGAAACGGGGTGGCAGTGGGGTATGATGGCGATCATGCAGGAAAAAGATCTAAACCTTGCCTCCCGGATGGACAAGATTGAGGGAAGCGGTGTCCGGCGCATGTTTGAACTTGTTTCGAGCATGCAGGACCCGATCAATCTTTCGATCGGGCAGGCCGACTACGACGCTCCCCCAGCCATGAAGGAGGGAGCCATCAAGGCAATTCAGGAAGGCAAGAATCGCTACACGGTCACTCAGGGGATTCCAGAGCTCATTGAAAAGGTTTTGGACCGGATCGAACGAAGGGAGGGGTTTCGGCCTGAATCTGCCTTTATGACTTCTGGGGTATCGGGGGGACTCCTGTTGACGGCTTTGGCTCTCTTGGATCCAGGGGATCTCGTTCTCCTACCTGATCCCTTTTTTGTCATGTACAAAAATGTTCTGGAGATCGTTGGGGCCAGAGTCGCCTTTTTCGATCTCTATCCGAAAGAAAGGGGGGAGGGATGGCAACCGGATCTCAATGAGCTGGAGACTCTTTTCGCCAAGAAACCAAAACTCCTCCTCCTGAACAGTCCGAGCAATCCAACAGGAGGTATCCTTTCTGGGGAGACCCTGGATTCTTTGACAAACCTTGCTGCATCTCATGGGACCTGGATTTTATCGGACGAAATCTATGACCATTTCTCCTTCGACCAGCGCTTTCCTTCCATGATCCCACGAATGAGCCAGTATGAGAGGTGTGTGGTCCTAGGAGGGTTTTCAAAAACTTGGGGTGTCCCTGGTTGGCGATTGGGATGGGCACTTGGGCCTGAATTGCTCTTGGACAAAATGCGTCTTCTCCAACAGTACACCTTTGTCTGCTGCCCTACTCCCCTTCAATATGGAGCAGTTGCAGGCTTGGAAATGGACATGGAGGATGAGCTCCAGGCCTATCGGAAAAAAAGGGATTTTGTCTATCAAGGATTGAAAGATTTCTATTCCTTGGAGAAACCGGAAGGATCTTTTTATGCCTTCCCCGCCTATCCAAAGGGTTGGACGGAGAAGGATTTTATCCAGGCCTGCTTGGAACGGCGGCTGCTCCTTGTTCCGGGTTCGGCTTTTTCACGTCGAGCGACGCATTTTCGACTTTCTTTTGCCGCGAGTGATGAAACCCTTGAAAAGGGGGTCGAGGTCCTTCGATCACTGGCAAAATGAGCCTTGCCCAAACCACAAGTTCTGGACTTCCCTCTTCCCAGGCACATCTTGGAGAACTGGTGGAAATCTTCGCCTCCGTTCAAGGGGAAGGCCCTCTTGCTGGGGTTCCAACGCAATTTGTCAGAGTGGCAGGTTGTCCCCTTCGGTGTCGGTATTGTGATACAGTCTCCAGCTACCGTTCCCCTCGCGAGGTCCCCATTCGAGATGGGTTCGCCAGGCCAACCGAAACGCTCTTCAATCCAGTTCCCGCGGAGAGGGTGCCCGATCTTTTTTTGGGAAAGAGGTCCTGGCTTGCTCTCACCGGGGGGGATCCACTGGGGCAACCCCAATTTTGTCGGGAAATACTGGATCGTTTCCAATCGTTGGGAAAAAAAACTCTTCTAGAAACCGCTGCATACGATCCCCTTGCCCTGGAAACCCTTCTTCCACACCTTGATGTCCTCTCAATGGATTACAAGCTGGTCTCTACCCTGCTTCCGTATGGTGCGTATTCTTCTCCTGGAAGCTTGGGGGAACTGCACTCTTCTCATCTGAGATGCGTGGAAAAGGCGATTCAAGCCAAAGTAGGGTGTATTGTAAAAATCGTCCTGACCCAGACTGTAACCCAGGAGGAGGTGGAACAGGCGTTTCGGAACCTCCATCCCTTTCGTGAGGGGCTCACTCTGGTTCTTCAACCAGTCACTCCTGCTCATTTGGAAAGAAATAAACTGGACCAAATCTTCCTGAAACAATTTTGGTGGAAAGCAATGGATCATGGGTTCGAAATACGTGTCCTTCCACAGATCCACAAGCAAATGGGATGGGATTAACTTGGGATCCTCCAGATCTTGAATTCATAGGTGGATGCTTTTGGGTTGAGAGCTGGAATGGTTCAGGACCTTCAATTGCTCAGAGCATCCCTTGTTGTACCTTTAGGAAAAAACGTAATGCAGATTCCGAATGTTGCCATTATTGGAAGGCCCAATGTGGGGAAATCCAGTTTGCTCAATGCAATTGCTGGACGCAGGGTCTCCATTGTCGAACCCACGGCTGGAGTAACAAGAGACCGTGTATCCGTCCTCTTTGATTGGAGGGGGCGCTGTCTGGAATTCGTAGACACTGGCGGAATGGGCCTCGTCGACGAAGAGCAACTCAAAGCGCATGTTGCCCGGCAATGCGAGGTCGCGATGGAACAAGCCGATCTTATCCTCTTTCTCTTTGATGCGAAGGAGGGGATCTCTCCGATGGACCAGTTTGTTGCCCAGAAGGTGAGAAAAATCAAAAAACCGGTTCTTCTAGTCGCAAACAAGGTGGAGAGCCGAAAGGACGAATTCCAATGCTTGGAAGGAACCAAATTGGGGTTTGGGGTGCCCTTGGAAATTTCCGCAAAAGAAGGTTTGGGAATTTCCGATCTATGCGACGCCATTTTAGAGAAAATCCCAGAACAAAAAGAGGGGGAAACCCTCGAGGAAGGGATCAAGCTTGGGATCCTTGGTAAGCGGAATTCCGGGAAATCCACTCTGGTGAACCTTTTAGCGGGTAAGGAAAGGGTAATCGTCTCGGATCTTCCTGGAACAACGAGGGATTCGGTGGATGTTCCTTTTGAACGCGAGGGGAGACGTTGGATCGCAATCGATACAGCCGGACTCCGGAAGAAGAGTAGAGTCCAGGATGCGATTGAATTTTTTTCCCTGGCCCGAAGCGAAAGAAGCGTCCGGCGTTCGGATGTAATCCTTCTCCTTTTCGATCTGAGCTTGGACATCAGCCAAGTGGATAAAAAGCTGAGTGGTTTTATTCTTCAAAATTACAAACCTTGCATCATCGTTGCGAACAAGGTTGACCTGGTGGAAGGGGACCCTGATTTAGAACGTTGGGAAGCTTATCTTCGTCAGGAGCTTCCAGGGCTTTCTTTTGCCCCCATTAGTTTCATTTCCGCCTTGGAGCAGGACAATATCGACGAGACATTGAATCTTGCCGCCGAGCTTTATGAGCAGGCTGGGAAACGGGTTACGACCGGAGAACTGAACAAAGTTCTCCAAGAAGCCCGCCAGAAACATGCGCCTCACAGCAAAGGCAAGCAACCGAAACTTTTTTATGCCACTCAAGTGGATGTTTTTCCCCCGACCATCCTCGTCTTTGTCAATGAACCGAAAATGTTTACTGGGCAGTACGACAGATATCTGCAAAACCGTTTGCGAGAGGCCTTTGGTTGGGAGGAGATCCCTATTCGGCTTGTATACAAACGAAGGGAGAAGGTCGAACTTCCGCCTGCCTGACTGGAGTTTTGGAGATTATGCAATCCTCTGACGGCAGCTTTTGGTAGAGGCGGCCTCACCTCGATTCATTGAAGGGCAGTGCTGTCCAAGATCATCCCGCCCTCTCCCTTCCCTGTGAAACCCGCATTCAAAGGCCGAACTCCACCCTCTGAAATCAGGTTCCCCTTTTCTGCCATCCAGGTTTTAGGGCTTCAGCATGAAGGCTGGGCGATTGGAGATACCTTATCTTGGACAGGCCTGATAGAAGGGCCTCCCTTTCAATAGAAAGCCGTGCTCAAACTGGAACCGGGAGGAAGGGTTGAAGGCAACGATGCCAGGTTAGAAAC
>DROQ01000176.1 GCA_011321845.1 Planctomycetota bacterium
GGAGGATCTGGAGCTGATCCTCTCGGATCTCAAAAAATCGGTGGATTTAGGCTATTGGCATCGGCCTGCGGTGGTCCGGCTGGGTGCCGAGTTGGGGGGACCTGCGGAGGGCGAAGTCCTCGAGACCCTCTCCAAATATCTGATAGGAACGGATTTGTCGGACTTCGATGGGGAGGGGATTTGCGGGCTCCCCGGCTCTGGGGGGGTAGACTACGGGGCTCTTCGGCCCTATATCCGTGGCTCGCAATTTTCTCTTCCGGCCTATTTGAGTCCGAGTTTTCAGGTAGCTCCCGGGGAGATCAAGCGAGTCCGGGGATTTCTCCAGAAGTTTGGATTTTAACGGACCTTCAAGGAGCCCCCCCCTCGTATCCGAAGAGCACATGTCGTGGCCTGTCTTCTTGCGAAGGCAGGCAACTTGAGGATGGAAGTGGACACACACAAGCCTGGCAAGGTGAAGGAGTTTCTGGCGGCCCTCGAGGGGCGTCGGAAGGTTCTCGTCCTGAGCCATAACAACCCGGACCCCGACTCGATGGGGGGAGTCTTCGGGCTCCGCTTCTTGATCGAGAAGACCCTGGGCATTCAGACCTCTTTTGGGTTCCGGGGCAACATTTTCCGGGCGGAAAACCTGGAGATGGTGCACAGCCTGGGCATGGGGATGGTGCCGGCCTGCGAACTCGATTTCCGGCGCTTTGACGGGATCGTGGTGGTGGACACCCAGCCGGGCTTTGGGCACACGGTTCTTCCGCTGGACATGCCGATCGACGCTGTGGTGGACCACCACGTTTCCCCCAAGACGGCTTCGGGCTTCGAGCCACGTTTTGTGGATGTTCGGACCCATGTGGGGGCGACCTGCTCCATTGTGACCGAGTACCTGATGGAACTGGGGATCGAGGTGCCTCCCCGGGTCGCAACCGCTCTCCTCTATGGGATTCGGACCGACACGGCGGATCTCTCCCGCAACACGAGTGACCTGGACGAGCAGGCCTACATCCATTTGATCATGCGAGCGGATCGAAAGACCCTTGCCAAGATCTCCCGGCCCTCCCTCCCCAAGGAATACTTCAAGACCTTCCGCAAGGCGATGAACGCTGTGCGGGTCTTTGGGAAGGCGGCGGTCTGCAGTCTGGGGCAGACGGACAACCCGGAGGTGGTTGCGGAACTCTGCGATCTCCTTCTGCGGATGGAGGGGATCGAGTGGGTGGTGACGGGGGGCTTGCACGAGGGGACCTATTACATCTCGGTGCGGGCCAAGTGTGCCGGGGGGGATGCTTGGAAGTTGCTTTCCCAGGTGATGGAGGGGGAGAAGGGTTCGTTTGGGGGGCATGGGACTGTGGGGGGGGCTTCGATTCCTGTGGGGGATGATTCGCCGCGGAGCCTTCGGAGGATCGAGCGGAGGTTGATGAACCGGTTTCTCGAGGTGCTTGGGGAGAGGAAGGCGGCGGCTACGGCGTTGGCTTGAGGGGGGAGATGCCGGGAGGTGTTTCTTACTTAAAACCCCTGGAGGGGTTTTCTACATGAAACGCCTGGAGGCGTTTCCTACACAAAAACGCCTGGAGGCGTTTTCTACCGGGGTTTTCTACGTGAAACGCCTGGAGGCGTTCCCTACCGGCGTTCCCTGCTGGGGTTCCCCGCTGGGGTTTTACTTTAGGAGGGATTGGATTTGGGGTTGGTATTTGGTTTGGATTTGCTTGCGTTTGAGTTTGAGGGTGGCGGTCATGAGGCCGTTTTCTTGGGTGAAGGGCTCGGAGAGGAGGGCGAAGTTGGCGACGCGGTCGATTTTGCGGAAGCCTTCTTTCTCGCTGAGATAGTGGTCGAGTTCGCGGCGGAGGATGTCTTGGAGGGCTTGGGGGCTTAGGGGGGCGCCGTTTTTTTTCTCTTCTTCCCGGAGGCGGTCGGGGTCGGGGACGATGAGGGCGCCGAGTTGCTTGGCGTCCTGGCCGACGAGGAGGATCTGGGAGATCCAGGGGCTGAGGCGGCATTGGTTCTCGATGGGTTCGGGCTCGATGTTCTCTCCACCGCGGAGGACGATGGTGTCCTTGGCTCTTCCGGTGATGTGGATCCAGCCCTGGTCGTCGAGCATGCCGAGGTCGCCGGTGCGAAACCATCCGCCGGGGAGGAGGACGCGACGGGTGGCCTCGGGGTTTTTGAAATAGCCCTGCATGACCTGGGGGCCTCGGACGACGATCTCTCCTTTTTCGCCGGGTGGAAGGTCGTAGCCCTCTGGTGAGAGAATGCGGACTTGGGTGTCCCTCACGGGGGGGCCGATGGTGGAGAGGCGGTTGCCGCGCTGGGTGCGGACGGAGAGGACGGGGCTGGTTTCGGTGAGGCCGTAGCCGTTGCGGAGGGGGATGCCGAGGGAGAGGAGGAAGCGGTCGACCTCGAGGGGAAGGGCGCCGCCCCCGGAGACCGCCAGCTCCAGCTCGCCGCCGAAGGCCTCCCAAAGGGGGGCGAGGAGGAGGCGGGAGAGGCGCTGGTGGAGGCGGGCCTCCCCGGGACCGCCCCTGCCCTTCGCGAGGCGGCGCCCCCAGGCGCGGAGGGGGGCGAGGAGGGCGCGTTTGTAGGCGGGGGCTGCCTCCAGTTTTTTCTGGAGGCCCGCGTAGAGCATCTCCCAGATGCGGGGGACGAAGGCCACAAGCTGGGGGGAGGTCTCACGCAGGTCCTGTTTGAGCCGGCGCTGGTCGGTGTAGATCAGCTCGCAGCCCCGGGCGAGGATGACGTATTCGATGATCCGCTCGAAGGCGTGCCAGGAGGGGAGGATGCTGAGAAAGCGCCAATTCTCCCCGATCTCGAGGGCCTCGAGGGCTTGGGCGACGTTGGCGCAAAGGTTTCGGTGGCTGAGCATGACACCCTTGGGTTCGCCGGTCGTTCCGCTCGTGTAGATCAGGCAGGCGAGCTGCTCAGGTTTCACCGAGGCGCAGGCCTCTTCGAAGGCCCGGGATCGCTCGGCGTCCTGGAGGATGCGTCGCCCCTCCTCTTTGAGGGGCCCGAGGTCCTGGCAGGAGAAGACTTGGATGTGCCCGGAGCGGCCTTCCCCGGAGCGGACCCCCTGAAAGGAGGAGGATTGGGTGTCCCCGGAGCCGCTCTCTTTCCTGGAGGAGGCTTGGGACTCCCCTGGGCGGCCCTCCGGCCAGAGGCGGTTTTCGAGTGCGGGGTCTTGGAGGACCACGGCGAGGGCCTCCGA
>DROQ01000177.1 GCA_011321845.1 Planctomycetota bacterium
CGAGTCCTGACCTTGCTGGCCTTGTTCCCACTCCTGCTGGCCTCTTTCCGGAGCGTTGGAGGAGAGAAGGCCACCGATGTGGACTTCTCCGTTCTGGCCGGGTTCACCTACAAGGAGGGGATGACTCTCCCCGCCGAGATCCGGAAATTGGACGGCAAGTTGGTGCGGGTCGTCGGTTTCCTTCGGAACGAAGAGCAACAGACAGAATGCGAAGAGTTCTGGCTGGTCAACCAGAACTGCGACTGCCAGGGCGGCCCCAAGATGAATGAGTGGATCTTCTGCACCATGCCCGAGGGAGAGACCGTGGACCTGGGGGATGAGCCAGGCGTCGTCCTCGGGCGCCTCCACGTCGGCGAAGAGAAGGAAGGTGAATTCGTCGTTTCGCTCTACCGCCTGGAGGTCCAGAAGGTCGACTGATCCCTTGCTGTCCCTCTGCCTCCTAAGCCTCGCCTTCGCTCCTCGTCCGAACCCAGCCTCCTTGCCTTTCCAGGCTGCGACCCGGAATTCCAGACTCGAGGGTTATGTGCGCGCGGCCTGCCGCCGGAATCCCTTGATCCGCGTTCAGGCCGCGAGGCACCTGGCTGGAACGGGGCAATCCGGATGGCGCGCCGTCCAGGGCTTCATCCGGAAAAACGGAGTGGAGAGGCTCTCGGCCGAACTGGTCCTCGCGCTCGGCGAGCTGGGGAGCGAGGAGGCACTCGAATGGCTGCGCAAGGTCCATGAGCAAGCCAACTTCCCCTGGCCTCCCCAGGCCCTGCGCGCCCTGGCCCTGGCCAGCGAGCAAGGATCCAAGAGAGACATCCGCTTGTTCCAGCGCAAGCTCCGGGATCCATCGGCCAGCATCCGCCTGGCCGCCCTCCTTGGGCTGGAGCGGACCCGAGGCCAGGCTTCGGTCCCCCTCCTCCGGCGGAGCCTCGGCGATCCCAGCCCCCTGGTCCGCATCGGGGCGGCCCGCCTTCTCCTGGGTCGGGGAGACCCCACGGGGCTCCCTGTGCTCGTCGAGAGTCTGAACCTCGAGGACCCGGTCCTCGACCTGGACCTGGCAGCCGCCCCCCGGATGGAGGCGCGAAGAGTCCTGCGCAGCTACCTCAGGGACCCCCGCCGCGGAACGCTCCCCCATGACCCCGAGGCCTTCGCGGCCCTGGCCGAGCGCCGCGCGCGCCAGCTCCTGCGGCGGGATTACCGCCTCCCCGCCCTCGCTCGCGCGAGGACCTCCCATCCTCGCTTTGTCTTCCTGTTCGAACGTCGATCCTGCCGGGCGGGAGACCTCATCCTCCGGGTGGACGCCCAAGGTTCGGTCTGGCGAGGCGAGGCTCCTCCCAAGCGCCTCCCAGGCCTCGACGGGAACAAGCTCTTGCAAATCTTTCGGGAACTCCGGGCGACCCAACTGGGCAAAGCCTCCAAGATCCGCTGCGACTCGATCCGGGTCGCCTGGGACCGAGGCCAGCGCATCCGACGGGCGCCCGAGGACTTCCCTCCCTCCTGGAGGCCCCTCTTCGACCTCCTCCGAAGCTGGGAAGAAGCCGGGCGAAAAAAATGAGTCTGCGCCGCGCCCTCCTCACCGCCCTCCCCAAGAAACTCCTCTCCCGCCTGACGGGAGGGCTCACGAGCATCCCCCTCCCCACTCCCCTGCGGGCTCCCCTCTATCGGGCCTTCGCAAAACGCTATGGCGTCCGGCTCGAAGAGTGCGGAGCAGCCCTCGCCGACTATCCGAGCTTTCGCGCCTTCTTTACCCGCTCCCTCAAGGAGGGCGCACGCAGGGTCGAAGGCGGCCCCATGGATCTCTGCTCTCCCGTCGACGGCAAAATCGTCAGCGCCGGGAGGATCCAGGAAGGACGCATCCCCCAGGTCAAGGGCTGGAGTTATGAAGTCACGGAGCTGCTCAGAGGTCTGCCCCAGGCAGCCCAGTTCGCCAGGGGCTCCCAGGCAACCATCTACCTGGCGCCTGGGGACTACCACCGGATCCACGCGCCCAGCTCGGGATCCATCACCCATTTCAGCCACGTCCCGGGGACCCTCTTTCCGGTCAACCCTCCCGCACTCCGGGCCATCCCCGGACTTTTTGTGCGCAACGAGCGGATCTCCCTCCTGATCCAAGACAGCCCCCTGGGGGAGCTGGCTCTGGTCGCTGTGGGCGCCCTCAATGTAGGGAGCATTCACTTTTCCTGCCTTCCGCAGGTTCGCACCAACCGGGGAGGAAAGGGAAGTCATGGCCCCCTTCCCAAGGGTCCCTTCCCCATCCAAAAGGGTCAGGACCTGGGCTGTTTCTCCTTCGGCTCCACGGTCCTACTCCTCTCCAAAGACCCCGAGCTGGAATGGCTTGACTTGGGAAAAAACTCCAGGACCCTTCAAGGAATGCTGCTTGCTCGTATAAAATCTGTTGCCACGAAGGGAACGAAAGACGATACCTCTGGACCCGAATGATTCATGAAGTCGAAAGGTGCGGGTGATCCTCTTGCACTCCCCATCCTTCCGGCGGTGGAGTTTCCGCTGCTGGAGTCCGTAGCTGTTACGCCCCTACCTTCACCTTGATTCCCGAACTTTGCCGGATGACCCTGGAGAACGATCGATGCATCCAAAACGCAGCTTTACCTCTGTCGCTGTTTTTGGTCTTGTGACCCTGGCGGCCCTCGCCGCATCCTCTTTCCGAAACCCCGCCGGGGACAAAAAGGTCAAGCCCGAACGTTCGGTGGTTCTGGCCAAGTCCTGGGAGGGGGCCGTGCGCGAGGCCAAGCTCCTGAAGTTACCCATCGTGGTCCATAACCATGGCTTCTACTGAGGCCCTTGCTGGGGCATGCATTCTGCCGTGATGCAGAATAAGAAATACATCAAGTTCGCCAACAAAAACACCGTCGAGGTCATCGCGATGGGTAGCATCGAGAGGGGCGTGTCCTCCGGCCACCGAAACGCGAGGACCTACGAAGTCAAGGATCCCCTCAGCGGCAAGATCCGCAAGGAGTTCGCCCTCTTCCCCGGACTCACCCTTGAGGACATGCAGAAGCTGAACCGGAGCAAGGCTGTGAGCTACAACCAGTCCGGCAAGATCCCCCACACCGCCATCGTCGATCCCTTCAGTTTGGAGAAGATCACCGAGTGGGTCGGGGGCACAAGCTCCAAGGCCATCATGGAGCAGGTCAAGGCGGCGCTCAAAACCATCCGCAAGGAGCACGGCGCCCCCAAACTCAGCCGCAAGGACCTCTTCAAGATCAGGGCGTCCCTCAAAAAGTCCCTGCTCGCTCTGCACAAGAAAGATTTCAACCGGGCCTGGTCGGAGATACGGACTGTCCGAAAAAAGGCGGAGAAGCTCCCTCAGGAAGTCCAGGAAGAGATCCGGCCGGTAGAGGCCAAGATCATGGATTTTGCCAGGGCCAGGCTGGACGAGGCCCAGGGCTTGATCGAGAAGAATCCCGCCAAGGCCAAGATGATCGCCGGAGGCCTCGCCTCCAAGCTGAAAGGAACGCCCCTAGGGGAGAGGGCCCAGGAGATTCTCGACGAGATCCGACAGAAAGACTGAGTTCCTCCGGGAACTTGGAGTTCCGGCGGGATGCGATCGTTCCTCGAGTCCGCGGACGGATCCTCCCAGGTCCTCCAATCGAGGGCCTGGTAAAGCCGCCGCATGATGAGGAGAGGAGCCCCCTGGATTCGGGGGCTTTTCCGAAAGGCTGAGGATCCCCAGGAAGCTGAGTTTCTCCGGCCTAGAGGCAGGTCCCTAGGCCCTCCGTTCGAGGGCTTCGCAAAGAAGATGCATGATGAGGAGATGGGCCTCCTGGATTCGGGGAGTCTCTTCGGAAGGGACCCGGACCCAGAGGTCGGCGACCTCCACGCATTGCCCCTCCTTGGCCCCCGTCAAAGCCACTGTAACGAGCCCCATGCTCTGGGCTCTGGCCATAGCGCGGTAGACATTCTCCGAGCCCCCGGAGGTGCTGATGCCCACCAGCATGTCTCCCTTCCTCCCCAAGGCCTCGACTTCGCGCTCGAAAACGAACTCATAGCCGGCGTCGTTGGCGATGGCGGTGAGAGAAGGAATGCTGTGCCCGAGGGCGACGGCGGGGAGTGGGCCTCTCTCCTTCTCGAGGAACCAGCCCACGAGTTCCCCCACCGCGTGGGCGGCGTCGCAGGAAGAGCCCCCATTCCCGCAGAAGAGGAGTTTGCCTCCATTGTCCAGGCATTCCTCGGCCAGGTTGAGAAACTCCTGAATGGGACCGAGCCCCTCGCCCAAGAGTGCCACCTTGGTGTCGATGCTCGTACGAATCGCGCTTTCCAACCAATCCATGAGAGGATCTAATCAGAGGGACGATGCATCCGCAACTGCTGATTCTCCTGCTCCTCCTGCCTCTTTTTCAGGACAAACCCAGGACCGGCACCTCCGAGCCGCTCCGGAGTCCGGAATTGGGCTGGGCGGAAACTCTCAGGGAAATCCACTTCCCCATCTCTCCCAAGGCCCACCTGGTCTGGGTCCCGGGTGAGGATTGGGACAAGGGCAAGAGAGGGACCTTCTATCATCGGCTCCTCGATTTCCCCTTGGAACTCAGGCTCTCTGCGGGGAGGACCAGCCTTTTTCCCCCCGCCCAAATCGAGCGCTGGAGGCTGCGGGGCGAGACCTGGATCCAAGATCTCCTGCTCCCCCACCTGGTCCGCCAGAGCGCAGAACTGGCACCCGACCCGGGTCCGGGAAGGCGGGGACTCGCGGGGCTGCCTCAACGCGCAGAGTCCCCAAGACCATGGAAGCGCTTTGTGAGCCGGGCCGCGCAAGGGCTCCCGGCCTTCGGTTTCTTCGAGCGGACCGAAAAGGGGATATGGGTGCCGGCGCGCCTGGAGCGCTTGGGTTTTCCGGAGACTTGTTCCCGCCTCTCCGTTCGGAAACACCAAGCCCTTCCCTGGAACCAGAAAGAACTGGACCAGCAATGGAATGCCTATGAACACCTTTTGCAGGATTTCCTCGACCGGCTCCGCTGGCCCCTTCCGAAACTTCCTCGCTCCTGGAAACGGCGGATGCTCCCCGACGACGGTGTGGATCGGGGAGGAATCGAGGACCACGAGGCGCTGGACCTGGGTGCCCTGGTCCAAAGGGAGGATGGGCGGTTCGGGGTCTGGCCCGAGGGTGTCCCGGTTTCCTCTCCCCTCTCGGGCGCCGAGGCCATCCCCGCGCCGCGTGAGGACGGGAGGGGCTTCGCTCTGAGGCTCCAGCGAGGTCGCTTCAAGCTCTTGTCCCTCGTTTTCCTCTACCACCTGGCGCCCAAAGGCCCGCCCAGGTTGGAAGGCTTTTCCCCCAGGGAGCCCCTCCTCGGTTGGGAGCGGAGGGACCCCGCAGCCCGCCTCGCCGGGCTTCCCAAGGGAAACCATGTCCACCTGGAACTCCTGGGACCCTTCAAAGGAAAGGAGGGGCTCTTTCGGCTCTTTCTCGCCCACCGCGTCAAAAGAAGCCTTCTGGCGGCCCCCTCCTCGGGCCCCCGCCTCAGCCCCTTCCTCCTCCCCAAAAGCCTTCCTCCCGCCCCCTGGATCAAGGGAAGACGACTTCTGGCCCAGGCCTTTCAATCCGGGCTGGAGAGCCCCCCTTCAAAACTCGATCGAGCTTCTTGGAGGCGGCGCCTCCAGGCCATCCTTCCCCTCCTTCCCCCCAGGAGCCGCATGGAGCAACTCCTGGAAGAATTCCTAAAGCCCTTACTGCAGGTCATTTCGCGCTGATTCCGCAGCTTTTCGCCGTCATTTTTGCAAATTTGCTTTCTTTTTTTCGCGAATTTGCCGAAAAATGCGCCAAGTTGTCACTTTCCCAAACAACAGGAAGTCGCCTCCGAGCGATCGTCCTGGCCCCTTCAACCATTCGAGAAAACAAATGACCAAGGAACATCTCGTAGATCGGCCCAAGGAGAAAACGACTCACGACCGCGCCAAGATCCTTTCCATTTTGGAAAAGGAGGGGATCCAATACCTCCGACTCATGTTCACGGACCTCCTGGGGATGAACAAGAACGTCGAAGTCCCCAAGACCCAATTCGAAAAGGCCCTGGACGGCCAGATCATGTTCGACGGATCCTCCATCGAAGGTTTTGTTCGGATTGAAGAATCCGACATGATCCTCGTCCCCGACTACAACACCTTCGCCATCTTCCCCTGGGACGATGGGAACGAGGGCAGGGCCGCGCGCCTGATCTGCGATATCTACAACCCCGATGGGACCCCTTTCTCCGGCTGTCCAAGGCAAACCCTCAAGCGACAGATCGCCCGCGCAGGAGAGCTGGGCTATGAACTCATGGCGGGTGTCGAAGCAGAATTCTTCCTCTTCGAGCTGGGGGAGAATGGGGAGTTCACGACCAAGACCCACGACAGCGGAGGCTACTTCGACCTCGCTCCCATCGACAAGGGAGAGGTTTGCCGCAGGGCCATTGTTCGTGCTCTCCAGTCCCTGAGCTTCGATATCGAGGCAGCCCACCATGAGGTGGCCGAGGGGCAGCACGAGATCGATTTCCGTTATGGCGACGCCCTCCAGGTCGCCGACAACCTTGCCACCTTCCGCTTCGTGGTCCGCAAAGTCGCGCGCAGCTTCGGCCTTCACGCGACCTTCATGCCCAAACCTGTCTTCGGCATCAACGGTTCGGGCATGCACACCCACCAGTCCCTGTTCACCCACGAGGGCGAAAACGCCTTTTATGATCCGGACGCCGAATGGCAGCTCTCGGAGACAGCCCTGCACTACATCGCGGGCCTTCTCAAACACGCTCCCGGGATCTGCGCCATCACCAACCCCATCGTCAACTCCTACAAGCGCCTCGTCCCCGGATACGAAGCACCCACCCACATCGCCTGGTCCGAACGGAACCGTTCGCCTCTCTGTCGAGTCCCGGCACGCCGCGGACTGGGAACTCGAGTGGAACTCAGGATGCCTGATCCGGCCTGCAATCCCTACCTCGCCCTGGCCGTGATGCTGGGCGCCGGCCTCGACGGAATCCACAACAAACTGACTCCTCCGGCTCCTGTGGACAAAAACATCTACAAGATGAGCCAGCGGGAGAGAGCCCGGAGCAAGATCACCAGTCTCCCAAGGGACCTCAATGAAGCCATTGCGGCCTTCAAAAAGGACAAGGTCCTCAGCGAGGCCCTGGGTGAACAGGTCAGCGAGAGCTTCATCCGCATCAAAGAAGCCGAGTGGCACGACTACATTGCCGCCGTCCACCCCTGGGAGGTCGACCGCTACCTGGCCACTTACTGATTCGCTTGCCTCACGCGCTCGAGAATCCCTCTGCGCCTAGGCTCTGAGATCGATTCGGGAACCTGGGGTAGAAGGTTTTTGAGTCCGGCCTCTGGTGGAGGACCCTCCCGGGTCCTCCACCAGGCGCAGTACCGAAGCTCCCTCCAGGGAAACCTCCACCAGGAGGGTGATCGTGCTCCCCACCTGCAGCGGGACCAGGGAGGGAAAGGCGATCTCCACCCCAAGCAGCCCAAGAACCCAGCTTCCATCTCCCCGATCCCGCAAGACATCGGCCCTGATCCTTTCTCCAGGCTGGAGCAGGAGGGTCAGATCTTTGGACATCGGTTTGGGCACCATCGCGGGGAATTCATCGAAACCGGTCCCCTCGCATCTTGAGGGCTCCATCTTGGGGGCCCCGATCTCCCCCATCCGGTGATCCCAACCTGGGGGAAATCCAACCTGGGAATTCGTAAGCGCTCCCTGAAAACCATCTCCTGCCCTTCTCCTAGGACTTCGAAACCCTGCATGCAAAAAACCGCGAGGAAAAGCTCTCTCACCTCTCCTCTAGCATCAAGGAGGGATGGTCTTCAGGGAAGGCTGACGGGGAATCCAACCTGGGGGAATTCTCGATGGAATTCTGGATGGAGATCTCAGGAGAGAGAAAGGACCTGAAGACCCCCTAGCGCCCCCCTCTTAGGGCCCCAAAACCCCTGGGTGAAAAAAAGTCCCGCAGCGAAGGGCTCTCTCCCCTCTCCTCCAGCATCAAGGAGGAATGGTCTTCAGGGAGCGCTGACGGGAAGTTCAACCAGGGGGATTCCCGATGGGATTCTGGATGGAGGCTTTGGGTGAAACCTGGGTGGAAGGTATAGGTGCAACCTTGCGGGAGTCTTGGATGGGAGAAAGGAGCTAGAGAGAGGAGCTGAGAATCAAGGATCTCGAGAATGAAGGAGCTGAGGCTTTTGGAGAAGAAACTGGAAAGAGTTGAGGAGGCAAAGAGTTGAGGATGGAAAAAGAGGAGCAGCGAGGCTCAGAACTCAGAACTCCAGAACTCAAAACGCCGGAACTCAAAACGCCGGAACTCAGAACTCGAGAACGAAGTATCCTTTGGAGAGATCCAACCGGATCTTCAAGGAGACCTGCTTGAGAGTCTTTGCGGAGAGGAAGGTCAGGTTGAGGACCTTGACTCCATAGGTGCTCAGCAACTCCAAGGCCTTGGGGTTGAGCGAAAGGTTCTGGGAGAGGAAGGGTAAACTGACCGGCATCCCATTCCCCGTTCCCACAAGCATGACGCCCATATCGAAACCGGCGGGCAGAAGAATCTGGACCTGGTCCCTGGCCTCGTTCGGGAAGACCTTGAGCCCAACCGTTTTTCCTTGGCCCTTGAGGCTCAGATCCTTGTGGATCACCACCCCTTTCTGGTCGCTCCCCAACTTTGTCGGGCCGTAGAGAATGCGGCTACGAACCTTCTCAAAATCTTCACCGAGGACCCCAATCGAGAGAAGGGGCCGGGTGTTACTCTTAGAAAAGCCGCTTGGACTGTTTCCAACCAGACCCCCGTCGGCGCGAACTCCATTCTCCCCTCCAACCTGGGCGGAGAGCTGGGAGAACCCTGCGAGGGTCAGGAATACGAAGAGGATCCAGAGACTTCTTTTCAAGGCCACCACCTGAGGTGTTCTCAAGAATCGTTCAAGAGGGGGAAAAGGGGAGTGCCAACTCTCCCTAAATCATTGCCCCCAAGAATACCAGATGGACAGGGGCTTGGGAGGCGGGCTTTTAAAGTTTTTTTCCAGAATTAGGGAACAAAAGAATAATGAAAAGCATTCGCAAAAGCCAGAAGGAGCCACCGGGTCCAAGGCATCGACCTAGAGCATCCGACTGAATTCGAGCATCAAGCCTAGCTGGACGACTAGATCTCCAGATTCTGAACTTTGGATGGCTCGAGCATCAAGCCTACCTAGAGCATCCAACCGAACGAGAGCATCAAGCCTTCTTTCCTCGCAGCTCGCGAATGGAAAAGAGGGTTTGACCAGGATTGGGAATGGTCTCTTTCCTTTTTCGGCGAGCCTCCGCCCCAAACCATTCCGGGCACTCCCGCTCAAAGGAAGAGAGGATCCGGGGATCTTCCTCGATCGCCTCGAAGAACTCGGGGGGGCGGGAGCAAAAAACCATAAACCAGCGCTCAATCTGTTCGGGAAAGTCCCGATAAAGCCTGGAAAAGGCCTCAAGAGCCAGGGGAACTTCCCCCATTTCCACTCGCATGGCCCCGAGATTCCAGAGAGCGGAGGAAAAATTCGGGTGCATCTCCACCGCCCCGAGGCGGATCTCTTCTTCCGTAAAGGAAATGGCCTGTTTCAGGTCCCCCAGATGGTGGTAGAGCACGGCCAACTTTTCGATGGCGAACACGCGCAGCGGAACCCCGGTGGCTTGATCGACGGGCCCCTCCCCCTCTGGACAGACCCTCAGGACCTCCTCGTAGCTGGCCCGGGCTTTGGAGTATTCTTTGCGCTTGAACCACAGATCCCCCAGCCAGATCAGAGCTTGGGGAAAGGGAGCTTTGAGACTCAGGGCTTCGAGGAGGTAGCGATGGGCCTTTTCGAGGAGGTCCTCCTCCTCGTCCAGCTTCCCCTCCAGGAGATGACGAGCCTCCAGCCAGCCTTCTCGCTCCCCCTTGTCCCGCACCTGCGGAGGAACGAGTTCCCCGGCTGAGACTCCCTCCAAGATCGCCTTCCCACGGTCATGGAACTCGGGGATCGGGACAGGCTCCTTGTAGGTGAGGATCCAGAAATTCTGATTGGTCGTGAGGCAGAGGTAGGCCCGGCCCAGTTGGTAGAAGACATCCGCGAGCCTCTCCCGGGACTCGTCCACCATCTTACCCAGAAAGGAATCGGCAGAAGGAGAATCCCAATCCTCCATCCCCTCCCACAGATCCTCTCCCGCAAAAAGGTCTCCCGCGAAGGGGTCTTCCTCTCCATCAAAGGGTTGGGCGAAAGGATCGAAGAATTCGGGACTCCCCTCCTCTGGCTGCTTCCTCTTCCGCGTTTGATTGTCCCCATCGCCCTTGGTGCTCCGATGCAAGCCCATCTGCAATCGAAGCGACTGCATGAACGCCTTGCAACCGGGACAAACCTCGAGATGCACAAGGATGCGGCGCGTGCCCTCGTCGGAGACTTCGCCATCCAAGAGGGCCGAAAGATCTCGCTGAACCTGGGAACAGGGGTCGAAGGATTTCCCGCCCCCCTGACCATCACGTCCTTGGTCACCGGGCGTTTTCATCGAGGGTTATCCTGAAGGGTCCCGGACAGCCCCCCAATCTCTTTTGCTCGAGGCAAGGGAGGAGGAAGAGGCCCTCCCCGAAACCTCGGGCTTCCAGGAAGAGGGAGGGGAGGAGGAAACCATCGCCATGGCACGATCCAAGGCTCGATGAATCTTTTTCCTTGCCCGAAAGATGACCATCTTGAGGTTCTCCAGGCGAATCCCCAGTTCCTCGGCGCTCTCCTTGTAGGCCTTGCCTTCGACCTCCACGAGGTAGAGGGCACGTTGCTCTCGCGAACTCAGCTGCTCATAAGCGGCCAAGTAGAGCTGGAGGTAGAGAAGGAAGGTCTTCTGGCAAAAATCTCGGCTTTCCTCATGGATCGCCCGATTCAAAGGAGAGAGTCCCCGCGCGTCGGGACGCCCGTCGATCTCCTCCTCGGAGGACTCGTGCAGGAGTTCGCGGCCCTTTTGGCGTGTGTGCTTGTAGACCGTATTGCGAATGATCATGCTCGCCCAGTGGCGAAAAGCTGTCTCCTTGTCCGCGTTGAACTTGTGGGGATAGCGGTAGATGTTGAAGAAGACCTCTTGGAGGACGTCCTGGGGATCCAAGGAGAAATAGAACTTGCGGAGACGGGCGGAAATGATGTTCAAGAAAAGGCGCGAGTTCACCTCATAGAGAAGGCCGAAAGCGGCGGGATTGGCCGAGACCCTGTAGGCGTCCATCAAGCGAGTGGAGAGACGATCGCGGAAGTTCTCCAAAACCTCCCGGCTTGCTTGGATACCCGGGCCCTCGGAGGCTCCCCGGCCTTTTCCCTCTTCTGCTTGCTCTCCTTCAAGAAGGGACTCGAACTCCTCGGCCAGACGACCGAGGCTCGGGTCCTGCACCTCCTCTCCCAACCTTCGGAGCCGGGCTCCGAGGTCCGCAGAGAAGAGGTTCTTAAGTTGAAGAGGGGACATAATCAGCCTTAAGGGGGGAAAAACGCTTCAATTGTCAGGAGGCCGACCCTTGCCAACCGCCCACGAGTAAAGTCTACCCGAATCCGTGGCTCGTTCCGGGGAGATCAAGACCCAATAAGACACATTTCCTAAAAGGAAAGGATAGGGGGTACGCCCCGAATTTCCAAGCCCATCCCCCAAAAGGTCTGACTAGCCCTTTTTTCCTTCTCTTTTTATGGTCCTTCTTGGCAAATGACGAAACTTCCGACCTCCCTCCTGAGAGAGACAGCCTTGGAGGCAGGCTTCGACCTCATGGGGCTGGGGCCGGCCCGGGTCCCCCTTCAGGCTCGACAGAGCCTGGAGAAATGGATAGAGAATGGCAGCCATGGAGAAATGGCATGGCTGCAACGGAACCGGCAGGTCCTGGTGGATCCCCGCCTTTTCCTCCCGGGAGCGCAGACCGTTCTCAGCCTCGCCCTGAACTATGGAAGGCCCCGGGAACCCTTGGATGGAGCCCAAATCGCCCGGTACGCCCAAGGAAGGGACTACCACCGTAGCTTCAAGGCGAAGATGAAGAAATTCCTCCCCCTCCTCCACAAGTTGGGGCTGAAGCGGGAAGAGTACCGCGCTGGTGTCGATGCGGTCCCCCTCCTCGAGCGCAGCCTCGCCGAAGGGGCCGGAATCGGTTTCCGCGCCAAGAGCACCGGGATCATCCACCCCTATGTGGGTCCCTGGCTTCTTTTGGGAGAACTTCTCCTCCGAGGGGAGGCCGAGCCCAGCATCCCTCCCCCCGGGTCCTGTGGAACCTGCACAGCCTGCCTGGACGCCTGCCCCACGGGGGCCCTGACCCAGCCAGGGGTGCTGGATGCCCGCCTCTGCATCTCCTACACCACCATCGAACTGCGCGGCCCCATTCCCCCCTCGCTCCGGGAGGCCCAGGGGAATTGGCTCTTCGGCTGCGATATCTGCATCGAGGTTTGCCCCTACTCCTCCCGCCAAGGAGCCAGGACCGATGACCCCGACCTGCACACCCACCCTGCCCTCGAAACCTATGATCTCCTCATGATCCTTGCCTGCGACGAAGAGCAGTGGAACCGGGATTGGACCGGGACCGCAATCCGGAGAGCACGCAGGGAAGGCCTCCGCCGCAACGCCGCCATCGTCCTCGGCAACCTTGGGCGCGAAGACGCAGCCCCCCTCCTCGAGCGCGCCCTCCAGGATGCCGATGCCGGCCTTCGGACCGCCGCCGCATACGCTCTGGGAAAAATCGGGATGGGGCGAAAGGCCCTCGAAAAAGCGACGCAAAAGGAGGAGGACCCCCACCTTCGCGCCGATCTCCTCGCCAGCCTCGAGGCCTCCATCCACTGAGGTCGGCTGAAGAGATTCTTCAACCTCCGTTGTCCTCCCGCAACACGCCCGATTCTTCCCTTACGAAGGGGCCTTGCGCCCATCATTCAGGCCCTTTGCATCAAAACAGCGTTACTTTTCACCCAGGGTTGCTTATTAACCACCGACGGGGACATCCAACGCTCCCAGGATCAATCCCTTCAAGCCTCTTTGTCAAAAGGACTTAAGACTCTTTTCCTCCACCGCCCCTCAATTGGCAAGGACCTTGCTTCTCGAAGGCGTTACCGGAAAAGAGCCAGAAAACGAGCCAGGCAGCCAACGCAGAAATAAAGGGAGAGGATGCAATATGGAAATCATCGACTACTACAACGAGAAGAAGTGGTGTGACAAATGCGGCACCTACGTCCGCTTCCTCATGAGTGTCGACTATTCCTTCTGCGTGAATTGCGGAAGCCGCGTCCGCCTCTTCAATGAAAAGGACCTCAAAGCCTTCCACCGGGGGCTGCAACAGGAGAAAGAGGCCGGCAAGGGGAAGCGCCGCAAAACCAAGGCTTCCTGAACACGACGAGGACGCCTCAAGAAGTTCCCGAGGACCTCGAAAAGGACAAACTCCAAAACCCGACGAACGAATCCTTCTCGATTTACATCACCTGAAACCAATCCCCCTTTCTGCCTAACGGGTTGGATCGCCTCCACGATCCAACCCGTTTCTTTTTCCCTTTCGTTCTACCGGGAACGAACGGTCTTGCAGCTTGGATTGGAGAGGAAGAGCGCCCTCGAACTCGGGGGGACGATGGCCGCCTGCCCCAGAATCTTGAGCCCTACCAGCCTCGAGTCGTTTGGGATGTTCACCTTCTGCTGGAAGATCCCCCCTGCTGGAACCCTTCCCGTAAGAGCGGTAAAAGCGTCCCGGATGAAAAAGACCCCGAGGCGCCCGAGAGGGATCATCGTAGACCTCCCCGTGGCCGAGAGATAGGCGGCGAAGAAACTCCCAGGCGTATGGGCGACGTGAATGGAGAACTCCCGGCCGATCTTGGCGTTCCCTCCGATCTCGAAGGTCCTCGCGACCGTCTTAATCGAGTTCACCTGGATCAGAGGGCTGTTTCCCATGCTCAGGACCTTGCCCTGGATCAGGACCTGCATCCCATGAAAACCTCTCAGGTTGATGGTATTGCTGGTGAGCCTTGTGTTGGTGCAGGCCACGACATGGACATTGTTTCCGCTGCTGTTCTCCACTTTTGCGCGGAAGGTGACGTTTTGCGCCTCGCTGGTCGCCGTGAGAATGAGGGCTGCTGCCAGGCCGAGGGTCGTTAGGGTCGAAAGTTTCATTTTGTGCTCCTTGCTTCTGTCCGATTGCAACTTCGAAAAAACAGGACGGTCATCCGTCCAACACCCCCTCCATGGCAAGGGGCATTCCCCGAGGAAGAAAAGAGCCTCACCCCTCCCAGCAGGAAGGCTCTAAGCTCCTCAGCAGACGGGAGTTATTGGATTCGAGATTTTCTGCGAACCTGGCCTGCTCCTGCCTCGAAGCCCCACCCGGGTCCGGGTCCAGGACCAGCAAAGGTCCAGAAAGAAGACTTCGGAGCGCCCAACCAAGAGTCCAGGTTCTGGACTACTCTTGAGTCCCTGGATTGGACCGCAATTTCGGCAAAAACCTAACTTCATATAACAAAACAAGTTGCGACAATAGCATGCAAAAGGGATCTAGGTGGTGCAGGCTTTGCTAAGCTGCTCCCATGTCCCTCCTTCCCCACAAGATCCACCCCCTTCAAACCCTCGCGGAAGGGGGGCAGGGGGAAATCCTCTTAGGGGCGAGCCATCCGGGAGGCAGGCTCGTGGTTCTCCGCCCCCTGCCGGAAGAAGGGGCTGTCCCCATCCCCAGACACCCCAGCCTTGCTCGGAAAATGGGCTGCGTCGACCTCGAGGGCCAGCTCTATGAGGTCGAGGCCTTCCTCGAGGGGACGACCCTGGGAGAGGCGGGCCTCCTGCCCAGCTCCACCCTGATCCCCATCGCCCATCATTGCCTCAGGGCCTTGGGAACCTTGCACCTTTGGGGCCTGGTTCATGGGGACGTAAGTCCCGGCAACATCATCCTCACATCCTGGAAGGGGGAGACCCTCCCCGTCCTGATCGACTTCGGAATGACCGGCCCCATCGGGAGCCCCGTCCGAGGGAGCGGAACCTTCGGGACCATGGCCCCGGAGGCGGCGAGGGGGAGTTACCTCGCACCCTCCATGGATCTGCACGCCCTCGGACTCAGCCTTTTGGCGGCCGCCCTCGGATGCGCTCCCGACCCACGCTGGACCTTCGAGGCGGCGATCCTCCAAGAGGCTCTCCAGGCCGCCCCTCCGGAGCTTCTTCCGCTTCTCAACGCCCTCTCCGCCCCCAACCCCCGCCAGAGGGCAGCCAGCTGGAGCGAGGCCATCCTTTCCCTTCCTCCCCTTTCGGAAAACCTCCCCGCCCCGGCCGAGTTCTGGCCCCTCGTTGGGCGGGAGGAACTCCTCCACCGGGCCAAGAGTTTTTTGGAATCTCCGGGCCGCCGCGTCCTCGTACTCACCGGAGGACCAGGGTCGGGAAAAAGGAGCCTGGGCCGGCAAATCCAGTATGCAGCCACCCCCGGGGGATGGAGGAACCCGCAGCAGATCGCCTTCCTCTCCGAGGATAGCCTCAGCGGAGGGAATCCCTCGGAACAGCTAGGCAGCCTTCTGGCCGCCCTGGAAAGGGGCGAGACCACCAAGGCCATTCTCTGCGCCCGCGATCCAGGCCTCGCGGACCTCTTCGAGAAGGGGGAGGGCCTGCTTCGCATGGCGGTCCCACCTCTGAACCAGGAAGAATGCGCCCAGCTCTGCGCCCTCCTTCCTTTGGGAGGGGATCTGGACCCGATCCACCTCTGGGAGGAGACGGAGGGGGTTCCCGGACGCATCCAGGAAAGACTGGATCCGGACCCCTTCCCCACCCGAGCCCTTCCCCTCAGCCTCATGGCCGCCTTTCATTTCGGGTTCCTGGACAGGGAGGAACTCGCCGGGACTCCTCTCGCGGAACAGGAGAGCCAGGCCCTGACCCGCGGGGAACTCGTGGCCGTTCCGGGAAAAGGGCTCGGCTTTCGCAACCCCAAGACGCCCCGCGAACTGAGGCTCCGGCACTCTCCACGAGAAGCGCGCATCTGGCACAAGAGGCTGGCGAACGAGCTGTCCTCCGGCTCGCAACCCGCCCATCTCCTCGTCGTTCACAGGGCGATCGCCGAAGGAGAGGGACTCGAAGAAGCCCTGCAAACCCTCCAGCGGCCAAACATCCCCATCGATCTTCGGTGCGAATTGTTCGAGGAGCTGGCGAGATGCATGGAGCCGGCCCTCCTTTGCAAGGAAGGCGAGGCCATCCAAAGGCTCTGGGTGAACCTGGGGCCGGGAAATCCCGCCAACCCCATCCCCACCTGGGTCGAACAGCTCGACCCCGAACGACTCAGCCCTCCCCTTCTCTCCCTTCGGGGCCGGCTTCTCTTGGATCGTGGGCAATTGGACGAGGCGCGCAAGGTTCTCAGCGCCCTCCCAAGGAGGGGGTTCGAGGGCTGGGAAGAGTCCAGGATCGCCCTCTCCCGCACCCTCCAGTTTCAGGGGAGATACGACGCCTCCGACGAACTCGCCCGCGCCCTCCTCGAGGAAAGCAACTCCCCCCGGTTCCAGGCGGAGGCGGGGCGAATCCTCTCCCTCAACGCCTTCCGCAGGGGAAGAACCAACGAAGCCGTCACCCTTTTGAAAAGGGCCCTTGCCACCCTCGGGAAACCGCGGGACGAACGGGAGAGCGACCTCCAGCGCGGTCTCCTCCAGAACCTCGGCCTCTTCGAACGAAAGAGAGGCAAGCTCGAGGAAGCCTTGAGGCTCTTCGAGCAAGCCGCACAAGAAGCCCTTCTCGCAGGGGACATCCCTTCGGCCTGCATCGCCTGGACCAACGCGGGGATCGCGCTCGAGGATAGGGGAAGACTCAAGGCTTCCCTCGAACCACGCTCCAAGGCCTACAGGAGGGCCAGCGCCCTGGGACTTGCCCAGGCCAGGGACGTAGCCCTCGCGGGCATCGGGATCGCATTGGCCCAGCTCGGAGCCGACGGCCCCGCGGTCGCCGTCCTGGAAGAAGCCGCCGAGGCCCTCCAGGAACAGGGACTGGGCCGTGAGGCCCTGCTCGCCCGGCTCTACGGGCTTGGCGCAAGGTCCAGGCTCGACGGCCTCCTCGAGGAAGAGACCGGAGACCGGACCCAGGAAGAAGCGGCGCTCCGGCAACGAATCATGGCGAGCGGAGATGCCGAATGCATGGTCCTCCTTTGGGCCTTCAGCCCCGACCTGGGCAAAGAAAAAGCCATCCCCCTCTGGGCCCTCCGTGCTTGTGGAAAGAAAGCAAGAGAGCAATGGAAGATCGCCAGGTCGACCCTCCACTTGGATCCCTCTTCTCGAGCGACGGAAGGGGAGCGAAAAAAAGCCTGGAAGCGACTCAAAGAGATCGCCAAAGGAGGCCTCCCCGTCCACAGGGTGGAGGCGGCCTTGGCGCTGGCCCAGGCTGCACCCCCTGCCCAGAAGCGGAGCTGGATCGCCCAGGCCCTCCGGGGCGCGAGGCGCTTGGACCTTCCCAAGCATGCCCTCGTGGCCCACAGCCTCGCCCTTGGCACCCGGAAACCAGGCATGAAACCGAAGCCAGGCCGGCAACCATCCCAGGGTTTGCAATGCCACGCCCAACGCATCCAGGACCTCAGCCACCAGCTCAGCACCATCCCTTCCCCCATCCCTCCGGAGAGCGCAGTCATGATGAAATGGAACCAACTCTTGAAAGCCCTCGGAAAAACCGGTCAGGACATCGCAAAAAGACTGGGTCCCTCCCGGCGAAGCCTCCAAGCCGAGGCCTTCGACCACATGGTCCAGATCAACCGCCTGATCCAAAAGGGAGAAGACTCCCCGGAAAGCCTTGTTCGGGGGATTCTGCGACACGCCCTCGAACTCACCGGCGCCTGGAGAGGCTTGATCCTGGAAAAGGGGATTTTCAAAAAGGACCGTCTCCTGATCCCCCTCAGCCGGGCGGAGGACGGCAGCTACCAGCCCACCGACTTCCACTTTTCAAAAAGCATCCTCACCGAAGTCCTGGAGACGGGGAAAGCCAAACTCACCTTCAACGCCCTCGAAGACCCCGAGCTTCGCCAGGCCTTCAGCGTGGTGCAATACGACCTTCACGCCATCATCTGCGTCCCCCTCTTTTCACGTGGGCATGTGGTCGGCGCCCTCTACCTGGACCATCCCTACGCCGAGGGCACCTTCGAGGAAGGAATGCTCCCCCTGCTCGAGACTCTCGCCACTCAGATCTCCATCAGCCTGGAGAGCTTCGAGCACCAGAAGGAGATCGAAGCCTTGAACCTCCAACTGCAGAAAAAAGTCGAAGAGCAGGAACTGGAAATCCACAGGGTACGTAGAGAGCAGGGTGCCGCTCATGAGGACCGCCCTGTCCTCTACCGCACGCAGAACATGGAGGCGCTCATGCGGGACGTCCGAAGGGTCGCCTCCTCCGAACTCCCCGCCCACATTCGCGGAGAGACAGGAACGGGCAAGGAGCTGATCGCCCGCAGGCTCCATCAACTCTCCCCGCGACGCATGGGGCCCTTCGTCGCGGAGAACTGCACTTCGCTCTCCAAGGAACTCCTGGAGAGCGAACTCTTCGGCCACGTTGCTGGGTCCTTCACGGGCGCCACGAGGGATAAAAAGGGCCTCTTCGAGATGGCGAACGGAGGGACGCTCTTCCTCGACGAGATCGGGGACATGCCCCTTGCCCTTCAGAGCAAGATCCTTCGCGCCTTGCAGGAGGGGGAGATCCGCCCCGTGGGCTCCACCAAGACCAAGAGGGTGGATGTTCGGCTCATCACGGCGACGCACCGTGATCTGGAGAAACTGGTCCAGGAGGGCAAGTTCAGAGAGGACCTCTTCTACCGCATCGTGGTGGCGGACCTGGCGATCCCACCCCTCCGGGAGCGGAAGGAGGACATCCCTCTTCTGGCCAAGCATTTCCTCAAAATGGTCGGGAGCGAGAATTACCACCTCCCCGCCGAGACCCTCAAGCTCCTCCAGGAGCACGATTGGCCGGGAAATGTGCGGGAGTTGGAGAGCGCCATCCGGAGCGCCCAGATCCTCGCGGAAGGAGAGATCATCCGTCCCCAGGACCTCCCCGAACGCATCCGAAAGACCCAGCCTCTCCCCTCGCAAGGGGAGTTGCCGGCCCTCAAGATCCGCGACCTGGAACGCCTCGCTCTCCAGGAAGCCCTGAAACGAGCGGGGGGAAATCGGCAAAAGGCAGCGAATTTGCTAGGGATCTCCCGTTCCTCGGTGTTCGTAAAAATCCGCGAGTTCGGAATCCAGAGTTAGAATCCAATGGTGAATCCAATGCACGCCCACATCAGTCTCCTCCTCTTCGCCCTCCTCGCAGGCCCGGCAATGGGTCAAGAAGTCGGGGTCGGTTCCCCCAGCTCCAACGGGAAGATTCCCCGGCTGGTCATCCAGGCCCCCCAGGCCCAGGTGGCCCGCTTCCAGGTGGACGCCCTCCCTCCGGGGACCGTCTTCCTCCTGGCCCTTGGGACGAATCCTCTCAGGACCCCCATGGGCAAAGGAATCTTCGGGATCGATCCGAGGAACCTCCTCCTGCTCGGTCCCTTCTTCGCCGACCCGCAGGGGAAACTCCAGGTCGACCTCCCCTTCCCCGCGGCGCTGCAGGGGACCCTCTTCCATGCCCAGGTCCTCGCCTTCGACCCCAAGTCGACCTCCTTTCCCCTCCCGACTCTCTCCGATTCCAGAATGGGACTCGCGGGCGTCCCGAGCCCCTACCTGGTCGGAGCCTTCTCCACCTCGGTCCCCGGCGAAGTGGACCTGGGCCTCATCGCCAAAGACGGCACCACCCACCGCCTCCTCTCCCTGACCCGGGGCGTCCAGGTCCTGCCCCTGCAGCTCTACGCCTTGAGCGAGGAGAGGAGATATCGAAGAGATCTCCCAAGGCCCCTCCCCATCTCGGGAACTCCAAGCCTTCGCCTGGGAGATGGCTCCCTCCTCCTCCACCTCAGGAGCCGGCCGAGCCGCAGGGCCTTGCTCCTCCTCGTTCCGCCCAGCGGGAGTGTCCGGCTCCTCCTGGACCTCCCCCTCGACGCCCAAGGAGCCAGCCCCCTCGACACCACGGTGGCCGCCTCGGACTTCGGCCCCTTCCTGGCGGTCTTCGACCGGATGGCCGCCAAGCTCCATCTCCTCAGGACCGACGCCCACAGCCCGGGCAGAGATCGGATCCTCGCGCTCCCCAAGGGCTTCGTCCCCGCAGGAAGAACGCTCTTCTTCGGAAGAAAGGTCCTCGTCGCCCTCACCAAGACCAGGCCTCCCCTGCTCTTCCCCCTGGACGGCTCATCCCCCATCCAGCCCAAATTCCCCAGCCCCCCTCCCCTCTTCTACGATGAAGAGTGCGCGGTCTCGGGGGATGGGAGCAGCTTCGCCCTCGGCGCGGGTCCGGGGAAAAAGAGCAAGGAAATCTTCGTCCTCCGCGAAGACGGCGCCCTGAAGCAGATCACCCACAAGACGACGGACTATGCCGAGGCGGGGTACGGCAACCCGGACCACCGCCGCGAGCTGGTCCTGAACAGCAACGGGACCAAGGTCGCCTACGTGGAAGTAGGGCGCAAACGAACCGAGCTGTTTCTCGCCGACACCGGAACCACGAGCATCGTCCACATGACCCCCAACCAGGTCTTCGCCGACTCCATCGACATCGGGACCATCGCTCGCGCGCCCCTCGGTGGAGGCTATCTCATCCTCGCGGGAAAAGACTTCCAGCACCTGGATCTCTTCCACTCCAAAAAGGGCAGCCCCCTGGATGTCCTGCCCTTGACCAGGAGCGAGACCAAGACCAATCCCCCCTGGGGGCTCGGCGCGAAACTCCGCTTCTTGGACCTGGGCAGCCTCGAGGGCTCCTCTCTCTTCGCCCTGAGGACGCTCGCCTTCGGCTCCCCCGTCGAGGATTTTTGGATCGTGGATCCCCTGACGAGGAAGGCCGCCAAACTCCCGGGCACCAAGGGGGGCATGGCCGCCTACCAACCCAGGACCTCCTTCTTCTGCGTCCCCGACGCGGCGGCCAGGGCGCTCAAGGTCTTCCGAGGCAAGGACCTCCTGCCCGGAGGAGCGGGTGCAGGGACCGAGGCGCTTCCAGCAGGAACCAGCCTCCTCGAAGTCGCGCCCCGGAGCGCAGGACCGGGCTTCGATGTCCTCCTCAAGTCCTCGACAGGACTCTGGGTCCAGGGCCTCCTCCCCAGCAGAAAGCCTCGGTTGAAAACGCTGGTCAAGGTCAAGACCGACGCCCCGTTTTTCGCCCCCAACCTGGTCAAGGACCATCTCTTTTTCCTTTCTCCCCCCAGGGGAAAGGGGCGCGACCTCCTGCTCTGGACTTCGGCAAAGGGCCTTCAGCAAACGCAGGTCGGGGGGCTCACCTTCCTCCTTCGGAGATAGGGAAGGCCCCGTCCGTCCAAGTGGAGGGGCACTCAGAAGAGGAGGCGGGCTCATCTTCCTCCTTCCTTCGAAGCCAGGGAAAGCCCCGGGTGGAAACCGGCTCCCCAGGAACCGGTTCAAGGATCCCCTCCAAAGACGGGCAACACCACCCTCAGGAAGGGAGCATCTATGCCCAGCTTCGTTCAAGGAGCCCATCCAAAGACAAGCAACATCCCCCCCACCCTACTTCCTACCAATGCTCTCCGGAGCCACTTCCAAGGCAGCCTGTCCAAGATCGCTTTTCCCCAATCGCTCATACGTAATGCTGAAGCCCCAAAACCTGGGACGGCAGACAAGGGGAAGCTGATTTCGGAGGGGGAGTGTTTGGGCTTAGAATGCGGATTCCACAGAGAATGGAGGGGATTTCAGAGAGAAAGGCGGATGATCTTGGACAGCAATGGTTCCAAGGAGCCCCTCCCAACACCCGCCATGGGCTAGGGGCGCTTCGAAGTGTGTGCACCTCCAAGCAACGCCTCCTAGCATCCCCTGCAAACAACCCCTGCAAACAACTTTCCAAACATCCCCTCCAAACATCCCGGAATCGGACCCAGGGTCCAGTTTCTGGATGGAGTCCCTTCTTCCCCCGGGTCTTGGGCCCCCGATCTTGGGGAAAGAATGCAGGGTCTCAGCGAAACCGGCTTGGAAAAAACTTGGCACCCTTTTTGTCCACAATCCAGTTCTGCGTTCTCCTTCTTCCCTTCTCCAACGGAGTTTCCTCGATGAAAAAAAACCTCCTTTTCCTAGCTCCCCTTACCTTCCTTCTCGGCTCCCTTGGAGCCCAGGTCGGGACCCCCACCTTTTTCACCGCGCGCCTCACAGGAGACCAACAATCCCCACCCGTCAAGACCCATGGAGTCGGCTGGGGCATGGTCGACCTCAACCCCAAGACAGGGGCAGTGCGCATCTTCCTCGCCTCTCGAGGCGTTGTCGGCAAGGCCGCCCATCTCCACAGCGGCTTCCCCGGGAAATCGGGGCCCGTGGTCCTCCCCCTCAAGGGTGGTCCCTCGGTCTTCACGGGCGCAGGCAGCCTCAAGCCGACCCAGGTCAAGGCCCTCCTCAACGGCGGCATGTACCTCAACCTCCACTCGGCAACCCACCCGGCCGGAGAGATCCGGGGGCAGGTCCTTCTTCCCATCACCAAGCGCTTCGTCGCAACCCTCGATGGGAAGCAGGCCGTCCCGCCCAACAATTCCCAGGCGACCGGAGAAGGCATCGCCTTCTTCCATGAGCCCGACAACGTGCTGGTCTACGCGGTCCGGACCAAGGGATTGAAGCAGGTCTTGGCCGCCCACGTGCACTTGGGCGCCCCCGGCAAGACCGGCCCCGTCGTCTTCCCCCTCCGCGGAAGCAACGGGCTCTACTGCGGGGTCAGCCCGCGCATGAAAGCCTCCGACATCCTGGCCCTGGTGCAGGGGAACCTCTACTACAACGTGCACACCTCCCAGGTCCAGGCGGGCGAGATCCGTGGACAGCTCCGGTCCCAAGCCGTCTTCACGACCTTTTTGGGTCGCCTGGATGGAGCCAACCAGGTCCCCCCCGTCACGACCAAGGCGCTCGGACAGGCATGCGTGGAACTCAATCCCGACGGAAGCCTGAGCTACAAGGTCAGCACCTCCGGCCTCAGCGCGGTTGCGGCCCACATCCACAAGGGCGGGAGGGGAACGAACGGCCCGGTGGTCTTCCCGCTCAAGGGAGGCCCCACGGTCTTCAGCGGGACCACGGCGAAGCTGAGCCAGGCGCAGCTCCAAGACCTCCTCGCGGGTCTCTACTACGTCAACGTGCACACCTCCAGCCATCCAGGAGGGGAGATCCGCGGCCAGCTCTTTGGCGCCCTGCGACCCGCCTCTTTCGGGGAGGGCTGCCCCGGGAGCAATGGCCTTCGCCCCTTCGCCGAGGCCTCGAGCTTGCCTTGTATCGGGAGCACCTTGAGACTCCGGCTCAGTCAGGGCAAGGCAAGGACCGTGGCGGTCCTCCTCCTGGGGACCTCCAAGGACAAGGCTTTCGGGCTCCCCCTCCCCCTCGGGCTTGGATTGGTGGGAGCGCCGGGCTGCTTCCTCCTCAACGACTTCGGACTCCTTCCCGTCGTCCTCCTGACGACCGACTCGCTTGGCTGTGGGAGCATGAGCCTCCCCCTCCCCTTCCTGACCTCCCTCAGGGACAGGGTCCTCTATGGGCAGTTCCTCATCGTGGACCCCAGCGCCAACAGCGCGGGCTTCGTCACCTCCAACGGCCTGCGGATGACCCTCCGCTGAAAAAATCCGGGGGAGGACCCTGATCGACCCCGGAAATGGATCGGTCCCCGAGCTATGCTCTGGGTCGATCATGGGGCAGAATCCCACAAAGAAGATGGCGGCGATCACCCTCGGGGCTCTCCTGTTCGGCGAGCTGGTGGGGGCGGGCGCCGTTCTCTTTTTCCGCCTCCAGGGAAACTTCCATCCCGATCTGAACGGGACGGAGAATCAGCTGGAACTCATCGCCATCGTTTTCGGCCTGACCATGATCCCGGGGGGGTTCCTCTTCCGCCGCTTTCTCGCCGCCAAGGCGGAGGGCCGTTCGGGTCTGGACGGAGCACAGGCGCGGTACGCGGCCTTTTTGATCCCCGTCACCCTGGTAGAAGCGGCCTTTCTCTTCGCCATCGTGGTCTGGCTGCTCGCCCCCGAGAGCAGCGCGGCCCCGACCCTCGCCGTCCTCCTCTTCCTCGCGACCCTTTACCTCGGGTGGACCGGGGTTCGCCTTGTGGGAGAGGAGGACGAGTAGAGAGGAGCCAGGTTGCTACGACCTGTTGCGCTTCAGGCCTTGGCCTCTTCTCCGCAATGCTTGCAGGTCTTGATCCCGAGCAGCGAATAGAGCGGACAGAACCCGATCAGGGCCGTGAGCAAGGGGACGACCCCGATCCAGCCCCAAGGGGTCTTGGGCCCGACAAACACAAGGGCGATCAAAACCGCCCCGACGATCACGCGCAGCAAACGATCGATTCCACCGACATTCTTCATTGGACTTCTCCTTTTCTGGAATCCAAAACAATCGAACGCCCTCATGTTAGGACAAGTCCCGAGGCCCCCTCGGTGACCATGTCACCGAGGGGAGATCATCGCCTCCGATAGCCATAGACACCTCGGAGGCCCCCCAGGTCCAGGATCTCGATGCCCCCCCTGCGCAGCCGGACCAGGCCCCGTTCCTCGAAGGCCTTCAACCTCCGGCTCACGACTTCGCGGGCGGTCCCCAGCTCCTCGGCGAGCTGGCGATGCGTCCCCTCGACCTGGTTCTCGGGCCCCATCCGCTGGACCAGGAGGCGGGCGAGGCGCTCGTCGACCCGCTGGAAAGCGAGCCCATCGATCAGGAGCAGGAGGTCCAAGAGGCGCTCCCCGAACACCGAGAAGACCAGGTCCCGGAACTCCGCGGAGAGGGAGAGCAGCGCTTCGAAATCCGGCCGTGAAAAAAGGACCGCCTCCACCTCCGTCTCCGCCACGGCCTCGCTGGCGTAGTTCCTCCCCGAGAGGAGGCAGGAGGTCGTGAGGATGCAGGACTCCCCGGGCTCCACCCGGTAGAGGACGACCTCCCGCCCACCCTCCCCGGAGTGGGACACCCGGACCGAGCCGCGGACCACCAGGAGGTAGGCCCGGCAGGCCTGGCCGGGCTCGAAGAGGACCGCGCCCTTGGGGAAGGTGGCCAGCTCGCCTCGTTCCAGGAGCCTGGCTGCTTCCCCTTGGAGCCCTTGGAGGCTGGGGAATGCCGCGGTCCACTTGGGAAGGTTTTGCACAGCCAAGAATATACCCGCAATTCGGCCGACTATTGGGCTCCGGGGCAACTCGGCTTATGCTCTTTTCCTGCATTTTTCAGCCGACTGGAACAGCATGAGCCCGAGGAGGCCAAAAACCATGGTGACCGAGTTTAAGAACGAGCCCTTGACCGACTTCGGCCAGGAGGCAAACGCCCAAGCCTTCGAGGCGGCCCTGATGAAGATCAAAGAAGGGCTGGGAAAAAAGCACCCCGCTTGGATCGGGGGCAAGGAAATCTTCGAATCCTCGACCGGGCGCGAGATCGTCTCCCGGGATCCGGGGGAGACCGAGACCGTCATCGGCAGCTACACGAGCTGCGGAGTCGACGAGGCCGAACAGGCCATGCAGGCCGCCCTCTCCGCCTTTGAGGACTGGTCCATGAAGAGCGCCGAGGAGCGGGCCCAGTACCTCTTCGACGCCGCCAGGATCCTGCGGGAGCGCAAGCACGAGTTCTCGGCCATGATGGTCTACGAGGTGGGCAAGAACCGCGTCGAGGCCGACGCCGACACCGCCGAAGCCATCGACTTCTTGGAGTTCTACGGAAGAGAAGCCCTCCGCTACGCCGCCGAGCAGCCCGTCACCCCCATCCCGGGAGAAAAGAACGAACTGATCTACATCCCCCTCGGAGTCGGGATCGTGATTCCGCCCTGGAACTTCCCCCTCGCCATCCTCGCGGGCATGACCACCGCCGCCCTCGTCTCGGGCAACACGGTCGTGCTCAAGCCTGCCTCCGACTCCCCCGGGATCGCGTCGATGTTCGTGGACCTGATGCGCGAAGTCGGCATCCCCGCGGGCGTCCTCAACTTCCTCCCCGGCCCGGGAGCCGTAGCCGGCGAATACCTCGTCAAGCATCCCAAGACGCGCTTCATCTCCTTCACCGGGAGCCGGGACGTCGGCCTGGGGATCATCGAGAAGGCGGCCCAAACCCAGGAGGGGCAGATCTGGATCAAGCGGGTCGTCGCCGAGATGGGTGGCAAGGACGCCATCCTCGTGGATGAGACCGCCGACCTGGATGCGGCGGCCGATGGCATCGTCGCCTCGGCCTTCGGCTACTCCGGCCAGAAGTGCTCGGCCTGCTCGAGAGCCATCCTCCACCAGGACATCTACGACGAGGTCCTCGAAAAAGTCGTGGCCAGGACCAAGGCCCTCAAGGTGACCCACCCCAGCCAGCCCGACGCGAGCATGGGACCGGTCAGCTCCCAGAACGCCTACAACAAGATCCTCGACTACATCGAGATCGGCAAGGGCGAAGGCCGCCTGGTCTGCGGAGGCGACAAGGCTCCGGGCAATGGCTACTACATTCAACCCACCGTCATCGCCGACGTGGCCCCCGACGCCCGCATCGCCCAGGAGGAGATCTTCGGCCCGGTCCTCGCGGTCCTCAAAGCCAAGGACTACGAAGACGGCGTGAACATCTTCAACGGGACGGTCTATGGCCTGACCGGCGCCCTCTTCTCGAAGGACAGGAAACGCCTCGACGAGGCCAAGCGGAGGCTCCACGTGGGCAACCTCTACCTGAACCGGAAATGCACCGGCGCCCTGGTAGGAGGCCAGCCCTTCGGCGGCTTCAACATGTCAGGCACCGACAGCAAGGCGGGAGGAAGGGACTACCTCCTCCTCTTCCTCCAGGCCAAGTCCATCAGCGAGCGCTGCAGCTGACGAGGCCCGGGCGTCCCATCTTCTTGGCCCGACTGGATCCTACTTGACGCGCTTCGCGGAAACCGACATGACCAGAAACTCCTGTTTGGTCCCCGGAAGGCTGTCATAGAGTTCAAAGCTATGGGAGTCCTTTCCGCGATGGCGCAGAACCGAGCGGAAGGGCCTCCCCTTGGGGCTCATCGGATCTACCATGGTCCCCGAGAAGTGGATCTCGCCCTTGACCTTCTCCTTCCCGAAGCTGTAGGTCATCATGGTCCCCATCGAATCCATCCAGAGATTCTGGTAACCCTTCCGGACCTTGTCGTAGCCGGTGATCGAGATCCCCTGGAAGACCTGCCCCATCAACTTCCCCTCGACCTCCTCCATCAAAAACCGGCCCCCGAGCAGCATCCGTGAGTGGACCTTCATGCTCGTCTTGGTCGCGGGGGAGCCCGGCCCCATGTAGGTCTTGGTCTCCCAGACCCACTCCCCCGCCCCTTCGGCGAGTTTCTTATGCTCCGGCCCGGGAACGGCGGCCTTCATGTAGGCCTCCATGATCTTCTTCATTTCTTCAGGCGAGGGCCTTGGGACCGAGGGACGACTCCCCTGCTCCTGGGAAGAAAAGGAAGTCAGAGCGAGCGTCCCGAGGGAGCCCAAAAGAACGAGAGAAACACTGAAAAGAACCGTCTTGATTTTCATAAAGGCATCCTTGTTCGTTGCGAGAGCGCCGCAACATACAGGGTTTCCCCCTCCCCAGGGGGCGGGATCCCAGCCTTAGGGAAAAAAAGGTCCCACGGACCGAAGCGACGTCCCGCATGTCCCCTGCGAATCGTCCCCGGGATGGAGCGGTTCGAGCTCGGCAGGCTGTGGACTTTCCGGCCCGACCCGATGGCCCCTTTTCTTCCTTCCGCAAGGGATCTCCCTTTCCCCCCTCGGCTCGGCATCCTCCCAGGGCTTTGGCCTCAGGCGCCTTCGGCGAAGTCGGCCAAAGCCCTGGGGGGATGCCGAGTTCAGCCCTGTGGATTCCTGAAAGTCTGCCGAGAGAATTCCAAAAGCCCGGCACTGCCCCCAACCAAAACCATCCTGGTCTTGGTGCGCCTTGTCGGACCGCACCGCCCCCTAGCTCGCTCAGGAAGGCGAGGGATCCGGTCCTGCTAAAAAGGAATAGACTCCCCCTGCTCCTCCCTGGCCGGCTCTGTCCTCACCAAAAGAAAAGACGATTTGAGAGGGCTTTCCGAAAACGCGATTTGCGTTCTCCCAGCCCCCCCCAAAAAAAAAGATCTCCTTCCACCAGGGTGATGATTCCTCTCGCAGAAAACCCCTCTTCGAGCATCCCCAAGACCTCAGCCCGACGCTCTCCCCATCCGCTTCGAACCCTGTGGGACCCGGCGGTCACTTTGGCTGGTTTTGAAGGATTCCGGGCTGACAGGTACCGAAACACCCCCCGACCTATGTGAGGAAAAAACCTTTGGCAAAACCCCATCAATTTCTAAAATACTTTCTTCGATACCAGGGAACCCTGGACCCGCCGCCCGAGTCCACATTCCCCTTCCCAATGACCCTCATTTTGGGAACCTCCAAGGAGGAAATGCATGATCCCTAAGACTGAGATATCCAGCAGCCCTCCGCCGTATAACCTCTCGCCCCCCAACCTGGACTTGAACACAACCCCCTATTCAGAAATCAGTTCTGGAAGCCGGCCCCGGCTTTCCATGGAAATAGGAAGCGGGGATAAGTGGGTAAGAGGGATCTATACAGGTCCGTTGAATTGTAGTTAGCCGGACAGGAACACAACCAAGGCCCTGAGTGAGGAGAAATGAGATGAGCAAGCTGAGAGTTCGCCACGGAGAGAACGAAATCGAGATTGATGGGTCCGACCAGTTCATCAAGAAGCAACTGGAAGCATTCTATGCTCGAATCGGTCCGGTGGCGGCCATTACTTCTCCGGCCACGATCAAGCAGCAGCTTCTGGATGAGCCGTCCGGACCGAAGAAGGGGAAGGCGCCTACCCCGGCTGAGTTCTACAAGTCGAAAGGCAAGAAAGATGGTCTCTCTCAGTTGCTTATCTTCGCACGGTACCTCGAAGAGTTTGAAGGCAAAGCAGAGTTCACTCCCGGGGACATCAACAAGCTTGTGAAAGATGCCAAACTGTCGAAAGACATACACCCTCAGTATTTCAGTAACGGGGTCAAGCAGGGTCTACTCAGGAAGCACGGGAGGAAGTACTCGCTTACGTTGAGTGCGGAAGAAGTCCTGGCGTCCATGTAGGAGGATGTCATGGACCCCCTCGAGTTCCTGATCCAGTTTCCGAAACATGGCGACTTCTCACGGAAGTCGAAGATCCTTCTATTTGCCTACTACCTCAGAAAGCACAAGGGTTTGCCGGAG
>DROQ01000178.1 GCA_011321845.1 Planctomycetota bacterium
AGAAAACCCAGTAGGGAACGCCTCCAGGCGTTTCATGCAGAAAACCCAGTAGGGAACGCCTCCAGGCGTTTCATGTAGAAAACATCTCCAGATGTTTTACGTGGAAAACGCCTCCAGGCGTTTTGCCCTCCGCTAAACTCCCCCCCATGACCAACCCCACCCCCACCCAACTCCACCAAACCCTCCAAACCCACTTCGGCCACCAAACCTTCCGCGGCATCCAAGAACCCGCCATCCTCCGATGCCTCAAGGGCGAAGACAGCCTCGTCCTCATGGCCACCGGCGAAGGCAAATCCCTCTGCTACCAACTCCCCGCCCTCCTCCTCGACGGCCTCACTCTCGTCGTCTCCCCCCTCATCGCCCTCATGGAAGACCAGGTCAGCGCCCTCCGCGCCCGCGGCCTCCCCGCCACCTGCATCCACAGCCTCCTCACCCGCGACCAGCGCGAATCCCGCCTCCAATCCGCCCTCAAAGGGGACACCCTACTCCTTTACCTAACCCCTGAACGTTTCCGGGTTTCCGGCTTCCTGGACCGCATCCGCCAGACCAGGATCGCACTCCTCGCCATCGACGAAGCCCACTGCGTCAGCCACTGGGGCCACGACTTCCGCCCCGACTATCGCGAGCTGGGCAAGGTCCGCCGCGCCCTCGGCTCTCCCCCTTGCATCGCTCTCACCGCCACCGCCACCCCCGAAGTCCAGGAGGACATCCGGGACACCCTTTCCCTGGGCGACGCCCCCACCCTCCACACCGGCATCGAGCGCCCCAACCTCTTTCTCCAGCGCAGCGTCGTGCAGGACGACGAGGAGAAGCAGGAGATCGTGTTCGACATCCTGGAGCGCTGGGAGGGCCCCGGAATCCTCTACTTCGCCCTGATCAAGGACCTCGAGGCCTTCGAAGAGGTCCTCCTTCGCAGGGGCATTCAACCCCTCGTCTACCATGGCAAGCTCCCCACCGAGGAGCGTGGGCGCCAGCAGCGCGCCTTCCAGGAGAGCGACAAGGGCATCATCCTCGCCACCAACGCCTTCGGCATGGGCATCGACAAGGCCGACATCCGCTTCCTCGTCCACTACCAGATGCCCCGCACCCTCGAGGCCTATTACCAGGAAGTCGGACGCGCGGGCCGCGACGGAAAACCCAGCCTCTGCCACCTGCTCTACCATCAGGACGACCTCGCCATCCAGCGCAACTTCGTCGAATGGGCCAACCCCGACCAGGAGTTCCTCGCACGCCTCGTCCACTACATGGAGAATCTCGGCGAACGCATCCAGAGCATCGAAGTCCAGGACCTACGCGGCGCCCTCCTTGCCAAGAACCGCCACGACGGCCGGGTCGAGACCTGCCTCCGCCTCCTCCGCACCGCCGGCTACCTCGAAGGCGAAGAGGGCGTCGACCTCCGCCTCGTCGGCAGCCCCAGCCCGGCCGAGATCCAGGACTGGCTCCCCGAAGACAAGCGCCGCCGCGACCTCATGGGTCTTCTAAAAATGGTGCACTACGCCACCCAGGACCGCTGCCTCAAACGCACGATCCACGAACACTTCGGCTTCGACGACTTCCAGGAAGGCTGCGGCTCCTGCGCCGTCTGCGTAGGCGAGGCTTCCTGAATCCGGCTGGCCCCGCGCCCATAGGAACCAGGGACTCTCCCCTGGGGATAAAGCTGTTGCCAGACGATTCGCCCCCATGAATAATGCGGACAAATCTCTCCTCTCACCTTCACACCTAGACCAACACTTCCTCGACTCTCGACCCATTCCCGATCACCCAATTGAAACAACAAGCACCCATCCTTGTCGCGCTTCTTTCTTTCTGGGCCTTCATGCTTTTCGCTTGGGCACCGGGACTCCAAGCCGACGACCTCACCCAAGCCATTCTTCTCAAAGACCCCATGAATGGGCACTCTGCGAGCTGGACCTGGGTCTGGGAAGACTTCTTCACGCCTTGGCTCGGCAGCGAGAACTGGCCCTACTACCGCCCTCTCTCCACCCTACTCTACGTCGGATGGATCAAGACTTTCGGACTCTATTCCCCCTCCCTTGGCCTCCTGGGGATCCTGCTCCATAGCATCAACATCACTCTGTTCGATCGTTTTCTCAGAACCTTTGACCCGACAGCTTTCGTTCGCGGTCTTCTCCTGATCTTCGTCGCCCTCAGCCCCATCGCCTTCGAGCCCATCACCTGGTGGTCCTCCTCCACGGACCTCTTCCAATTCACCATGGTCCTCGCCGGGCTCCTCGTATGGACGAGAGACCGGGCGAAGACTCCGGCCACCTTGCGCTACCTCGGGTCCACCCTTTTCCTTTTTCTCGGAGCACTGACCAAGGAGAGTGCCCTGGTCTTCTTCCCCCTCCTCTTCCTCTGGGAGTTCCTCCAGAACCGAAAAGGGAACGAGGGCTTCCCGCTCAAACTCCTTTTCCTCCAAGGCCTCTCCCTTCTCGCCTACGTTCTTCTGCGCCTGAACGCCGTCGGCCTCAGCCCCACATCCAAGCTCGAATCCCCTCCCTGGTCCTTTGCCTCCGTCCTCGGAGAACTCCCCTTCAAGATCCAAAGCTCACTCTCTCCCCTCTTCGATCTTTCCCTCCCCTCCTGGATCCATCTCGCCCTGGTCAGCCTCTTCCTGATCCTCCTCGTAGCAGCGGCCCTGCGAGGAAGAACCCTGGCGGGGGAGCTAGCTTTCTTCGTCCTCGTCCTCCCCTCCCTCTTCCATCCCGTCGCCACAAACTTGAGCGGATCCCGTGTTCTCTACTCGGCCCTTTTCGGAGGAGCATTCTTCTACCTGCTCCTTCTGACCCCGAAGAATCGGGAACGGAGCCTTCCGCGTTTTTTCCGCGGCCTCACGATCGCCTTCCTTATCCTCTCCATACCTGCCACCCTCTGGGTCGACTCCCGTTTGGCTGATCGCCGCAAACGAGCCCTCCAGCTCGCCCACGCAGTTCGAGCAGAGTTGCGCCAAACCGCCGAAAAAACACCTCAAGGCATCCCCCTTGCCCTCCTCTCCTTTCCCGACCTAGTCCAGGGAGTTCCCCTCCACCTCCCCAACCGCAACTTCATCCTCACTCACAGCGCCTCCTTAGGGAGACCCAACCCCCTTCTCGACCTCGAGTGTCTCTTCGAACCTGTCTACGGATCCCTGCGCTCCCTTCAGGACGCCAGCCCCCTCCGTGCCCTGGGCGAGCTGGGCGCACGCTTGGCGTTCTACCAGGAAGGAAGGGATTCCCGGCAATCCCGACACCTCCTCCTGCGAACAACCAAGCCCCTTCCCAAACAGCCCCAAAGGTCGCTCTGGAGAAGGGACGATCTGGGCATTTTCCACCCACCACTCGGCCCTCGGAACCGGCCTTCGGCCCAAGCCCAAGGGGTCTCCCCCGAAACCATCGAAGCAGTGACCATCCAAGGCAAACCTGGAGCCGCTCCATCCACCCTCTTTCTCCGTTGGAAACCCGCCCGGGGTTCCTGGTCGAAAAAGATCCAACTCCAAA
>DROQ01000179.1 GCA_011321845.1 Planctomycetota bacterium
CTTGTGGGGGAGAGCCAGCGGAAAAGCCTTGGAGGCCTGGTCCACGAACCTTCCCGGTTTCTCCCAGATGCCGAGGAAGGGGACATAGGTCCCGGTGTTGGGATCTCGGGTCAGGACGTAGAAGTCATTGTGTCCATCTCCGTTGAAATCCCCTTGGATCATGGTGTTTTCAATGGCGTAGGCGCACTGGACGAAGTTCCTCCAGAGGGTCAGCTTCTTCCCTGATTTGTCCACAAGCAGGGCAAAGTGGTTCTCCGGGATATTGGCTTTGCTGCTGAAATTGAGCTTGAAAATATCGGAAAGACCATCGCCATTGATCTCCCAGGTAGGGAAATAGGTGGTAGGAGGGCTATAGCCTTTTTGATGTCGGAAAAAAGGCTCATTTTTCGGTTGTCGGTATCGGCTCACCTCCATGCGGAAACCGAAGTTTGCCCTCCCTTCCCAGACTACTGGGCCACCCCAGACCCACCGATTGACATTCACATCCCAAAAATTTCCTTCTTCTGAAACATGGTCGATATAACCATCCTGGTTAACATCCACCAAATAACCCAAGGTCTTATTCGAGGCAATAAAATCCTTCCTCGCATCCATGGGAGTACCAGGAAAAGCCCGAAACTGCCCCAAAACAGGCACAGAAGAAAAAAGGGCGAACAAGAAAAGGGAGAGCGACCTATGCATTTCAATGCCTCCAAGGTAAGAAGTATTCCAGGAAAACTTTTTTCTGGAATACCTCCCCAAGTTACTTCTTTTTCCTAGCATCCAAAGACTTCTTTACGACAGAATCCAAGGACTCCAAGGGAATCTTTGTCGATGAGAGCTTTTTAAAGAAAGCCTTCTTGCGGTTTCCAGAAGCCTGATTCGCCGCCTGCTCGCTCCCCTGGTTGGAGACCAAAAAGGTTTGCAAATTCGACCACTGGGAATTCGCAGAGAATTGGACTTCGCAATTGTACCTGAATCCGTCCCAATTGGTATCGGGTGCATGATCTGAAACCCGATAGCTCGTCCCTTGAACGTTTTGCTGATCGCCAAGACCCCAAGCATCGGTTTCGTAAAGCCCGGCATTGAAAAAGGGGGGAGTCGTAAAGGGTAGGACAGGAGCTCCCGGCCAAAGGAAGGAGCCAAAAGGGAATCCTCCATTCGCCACAGGATCCCAGGTTCCGGGGGGGTTCAAATGCCCAAAAAGAATGGCAGAATTGGGTCGGTCATTCGTACCCGTGGTCGCGTAAGGATTGTAATAGAGATTCCAATTGTCGGGGGAAACATATTTTGGATTCGAGCTCAGGTCTTTGGGCTCATCAGGACTGTCAAACCAAGAGGATGAACCGTAAACCCCTAGTTTCTGATTTGGTTTGTAGAAATTGAATTCCCCATCAAACCAATTTGCCCATTCAGGGTGCGCATCCAGGATCAAATGCGGGGAGAAATCGCAGAGAAGATTGCGCATAAACCCTCCGAGTGGAACGATCGGATCTCCGGATTGAGGATGGGTCAACCGATATCGCACGGTCGAGTCATTCACTCCCCCCGTATAGTTGGTTCCTGCAGGAAATGTATTGGGGTTCGCTTGCGCCTGGCTGTACCAATTGTTGTTCAAAGGCGGGCTGGCATTGGGGTAGGAGGAGCCCAAAAACCCGGTATAGACGGGCCGGTCATATAGAACCACGGGATTGGTTGCCGGTTCCTGCACGAAGAAGATCCGCGTGTGATCTGAAATCGAAGCTGCGTTCGGGACCAGGCGCGAAAAAATCCGGGTGAAGGGAATGTAACCCGCCATGATCAACTGCCCCATTTCATCGGCCCCCATATCGATCAGGCTGCCATTTGCACCAGGAAGCCAGGCCGTATGGCCGGGAACCGAGGGGTCAAAGATTCGAGGATTCCCGAATCCTTCGCAGTCAAAATCCCAGCCATGAAACTCCGCAAACTCTACATCCGGTTGGTTGCTTCCCTGTGCGACCCCCGTCGAAAGTCCCAGGGCAGGCATTGTTTGCCCGTTTGCCCACTGTAAGGGTCCAGTGGGGCTTCCACCGTTGTATCCGGTATTGACCAACACATTGCGGCGGGTCGGTTGACTCTGGGACATAGAAATCCAAGGGGAGAGACGAAAATCATTGGGAGAATAAGAGGTGGCAGGGATGCCAGCATCCAACAAATCCCGGATGAACAAAATCCCATGGGGCTGCGAAGATCCCGCGTTGGTGTATGGTTGGATATCAATCGCTGTCCCAAGCGTTGCGTTGGGAACGGGAGGAACCTGCTGGGAACCCAAGATGGTTGTCGCAGGCCAAAACCCATATCCCCCCGTCAGATAATTGGCCCTGCCCCAAGATGGAGTTGTCCCCCCCTTGGGACCATCCCAAGCCTCAAAGATATGCCAGGGGTTGGACCCCGTAGTGAGCTGAACTGCCAAGGAATCAATGCTGATTCCTTCGAAAGCAGATGCACCGTTTTTGGTGTCGAAGACATTGTTCAGGAGCAAGGGAGTCGCTATGCCTTTGTGGGTAAAAATGGATCCACCTACAAGATAGCCAGACCAAATCCCAATCCCATTTTCCGCAAAGGTATTGTTGAAAATCCGAGGGCTAATGGGAGACGGCTCCTCGGGGGTTCCTGCACCTATAGCGATTCCGACTTCGTTTTCTACAAGGAAACAATTCGTCACAACCAGAAGGTTTTCTTCCGACGTAGAACTAATGTAGATGGCAGCACCGCTTGGAGGGAGGTGTTCCGGGTCACTCGCTGCTCCCCTAAGTGTGATGCCATCGATAAAGTCGCGGTCATATTCCTCATTTGCAGTTTGACCATTATGGGCAGTGATGATCCCTGTCCGATAACCCGCCTCCTTTCTTGCATCAAAGATCGTATCCAAAGAGGAAGTTCCTTGGATACTTACATTGTTCGGCAAGACCAGGGGAAAGGTCTCATTGTTCCAGGGGAGGCCTGACCTTGGGTCGATTTCCCCAGGATAAAGGGCCGGGCCATAGAGACCGGGAAGGCAGTGGATCACGGCCTTGCGAATTTTTCGATTGCTATTGGGGTATGGCCAAGGCTGTTGGTGGATTCCAAAGGTTTTGATCCAATTGATGGCTGCAGTGACCGTTTTGAAGGAGTAGGGGATCTGTTGAAGAAAGCCATGGATCGGTGTATTGGATGTGGAATGGGGCATCAATGGCCTTTTTGGACCGGTTGCCGATGGGTTGTTTGCGAGGGCTTGTGCGTCATCGCCATTGATGGGGTCCACGGGAACCTGGATTGTGAAGAAGTGGCGGTCACTGTTGAGATTGTTGCTTTGCCCCTGCAGGGGAAGAGCCAAGGCAAGACCTGCAAAAAGAAAAGAAAATCGTCTTAACTTGGAACAAATCTTGAGGGGGGGATCCAGGATTGCCTGGGAGTTTGCCGAAGGTTCGGGCCTTCGCTTTCAAGGAGGATTGCATGTTAAAGCCTCATAGAAATGGGGTCATCGGAAATCGATGGGTCAAAAGGCTTCCATCGGGTTATGGGTCCTTTTTAACGCTTTCCTCGAAAGAGAGGAAGCCCCCCAAGGGGGTATTGCCATTTTTTTTTTTGAAAAGAATGCTCCGTTCATTCCGGAGTTTCCCTGCGCGTACAGGTTTTTGAATCTCCCCTTGGGTTCTTTGAACGGAGAGAAGAGAAAGGAAAGGAAAGAGCCTTTTCTTGGAAACCTTTAAACCATGACCATTTGATCGGAATTGGCATTACCGGAGACCCTCAAGGTTTCGCAATCCAGCAAGAAAAACGAACCTCTTCATCGAGGTAAAAAAACCTTATGCGAGAGGATCGTCAAGAGGCCAAGATCCTCCCTTGCCCTGGTCGATGGATGGCTTTGGAGGTTGGTAGGACAAGGAGAAGAAGAAGCGTTGGGATTTGGAAGGATTTGGAAGGGGATCGCGCTCTGCGCGGGGATCGGAGGGGTCGGGGTGTTGCTCGCGGGGAGCATTCCGATTGGAGCTGTGGCGATCGCGATCCTGGCGGGGATCGTGGTGGGCAACGTGGTCAGGCCGGGGCCGGGGTTTGGATCGGGGATCCAGTTTTGCGAGAAGCAGCTCCTCTCGCTGGCGATCGCGCTCATGGGGGTCAACTTGGACTTCGGGATCGTGAAGGAGCTGGGTTTTTTTTCTCTTGGCCTGGTGGTCGCCGGAGTGGCGGTGACGATCGCGGCGGCTGTGTGGATCGGCAAGCTGCTGGGCTTCGATCAGAAGTTCGCGTTGCTGCTCGGGATCGGGAACGGGGTCTGCGGCAGCTCGGCGATCGCCGCGACGGAGCAGATCATTGGGGCAAACGAGGAGGAAGTCGGGCTCTCGGTGGCGATCGTGAACGGGCTGGGGACGGTGGGGATCTTTGTGCTGCCGCTCGTGGCACGGAGCCTGTTTCATTTCTCGGACCTGGACGCGGGGCTGCTTGTGGGGAACACGCTGCAGGCGGTCGGCC
>DROQ01000180.1 GCA_011321845.1 Planctomycetota bacterium
CCCGGACTCAGGGAGTGGGTCGGAGAGGAATTTCTGATCGATGGGCTGGGCCGAGGAGGGGGAATGGGGCCACAACCCCAGGGCTCCGAGAAGCCCCAGGGCGAGGATCCCAGAAACCATGAGTGCTCGTTTCACGCCCCGAAAAGCCAGAGGATCTGTCCGATGACCGGGATGTAATAGTACCAGCGGTCCTTGTTCTTTTTGCGTTTTTTCTGGAAGGACTTGGACATGAGCTGCTGGTTTTTCGGCTTGGTTTGAACTTTGAGAGTGACGCTGTCTCCCTCCTTGATCTTGTCATTGCCTGGGGTTCCCGAATCCTTGATGACGCCGTTCTTGTCGGTTTTCTTGGTGTTTTGCGAACTCTGGCCCCCAGGGCGGTCGCTCTGGATCACGACGTTGTAACTCGTGTTGGGTTTGAGGCCGGAGATGGTGTAGTGAAGTGTGTTTCCATCGATGTGTCCCGAGATGTGTACCTGCCCGAAGGCCGCCGAACAAAGCAGCACGATCCCGAGCAGGGCCCGATAAAAGATCGTTCTCATTCCTTCCCCCCTAAATCAAATCCCAGGTCTCCTGAGGCTCGAAGCTTGCCTCCAGGCTCAGGAAACCGAAGGGCCTCATGCCCTCCATGGATAAAGGACTCCCCTCCTGAAAAACGACCATTCTTTTTTCTTCTTTTTTCTCCAGCCCCGAAGGAAGGGAGGGAGGATGGAGGACCCGCTCCCTGCGATTCCCTCCAACCCTATCCCCCCGGGGGGAGTCGGAAGAATCCAGGAATCGGTGGTTTGGGTAGGCGAATTCCCGGAAAGCTCCGCCCATGCCTCAGAATCTTCCAAGGGCTTTGCCGACCTGGTCGATGGCCTCTGGGCCAAGGCCCTTGGAAGATTCCAGGCCGCGTCTAAAGAGAGCCCCAGTCCAGGCACCAAGCCTCAGCCAAGTTCCACCAAGTTCAGCCCAGTGCTGTCCAAGATTATCCGGCTCTCTTCGTGAAACCCCTTCCATTCCCGCTGAAACCTGCATCCTAAGCCCAAAACCCGCCCTTTCGAAATCGGGTTCCCCTTGTCTCCTTTCCTGGTATTTGGTTTTCAGGCTTACGTTTGGATGGTTTTGGAAAAGCGATCTTGGACAGGCCTGAGTTCAGCCAAACTCGAGGGCCAAAGCCTGCAGCGTTTTAGTCCACGATAAAGGGAGTGTTGGGGTCCTCCTCATGCCGGACTTCGTCGACCGGACCTTTTTTGTTTTCTCCGGCGTACAGGCTGTTGGGGAGGTTGATGACCGCGCCCATGGAAGTCTGGGAAATGCACTTGTAAGCGTGGACCACTCCCTTGGGGATGAGGACGGAGCAGGGGTTGTCCTTGCCGACGAAGAGAACCATCTTGTGCCAGAAGGTGGGGGAGTCGGGCCGGTTGTCCCAGAGGACGAGTTTGAAGTTGCCGGGGCCGAGGAAGCAGAACAGATCCGCCTGATCCTCGTGCTCGTGAGGCCCCCGCTGGGTCAAGGGCTCGGTGAGGGAGAGGTAGCTCATGACAGGCGTGTATTCGGGATCGCTGAGTTCGTCATTGCGCCAAAGTTCGCAGAGCCAGCCGCGTTCATCCAGAAACTTGCCCAGTTTTTTGACAACAACGTCCTGAATGGCTCCCTTCTCGAAAGGGCGTGAGGGGAAATCCTTGTTGGCTTTGATCATGTGTATTTGTCCTTGAACTCTTTCAACTTCAATAAGGCTTCGACAGGGGGGAGATTGTCCAGTTCCAGCTGCTCGATTTCGGCGAGGAGGCGATCGGCGGGGGGCCGGAACAGATCCAACTGCCGCATGTTCCTTCCGGGGTTTTTTCGGAACATTCCAGGTTTGAGGGCAAGGCCTTCTTGTTCGAGGCGCTCTAAAATTTCATTGGCCCGGTCCAGGATGTCGGCTGAGATCCCGGCGAGCTTGGCGACATGGATTCCATAGGATTTGTCCGTGCCTCCATCCTTGATCTGGTGCAAGAAGACGATCTCCTCCCCCCACTCGTTGACCGCGACGTGGCAGTTGTGGACCCCTTCGAGGAGGTCGGCCATCTCCGTCATCTGGTGGTAGTGGGTGGCGAACAGAGTGCGGCATCCGATCTGGTCGTGGAGAGTTTCGCAGATGGCCCAGGCGAGGGAGAGGCCGTCGTAGGTGCTGGTCCCCCTCCCCACCTCGTCCAGGATGACGAGGGAACGTCGGGTGGCGTTGTTCAGGATGTTCGCGGTCTCCTTCATCTCCACCATGAAGGTGGAATTGCCCCGTGAGATCTCGTCGGCCGCTCCGACACGCGTGAAGATCCGGTCGACCAGTCCGATCCTGGCACTCTTGGCTGGGACGAAGGAGCCGATCTGGGCGAGGAGGCAGATCAGGGCGACCTGGCGGATATAGGTGGATTTTCCGGCCATGTTCGGACCGGTCAGGATGATCAGAGAGCGCGAGGGAGGGTCCAGGTCGGTGTCGTTGGGGATGAAGGGCTCTTCCCTGAGCGTTGCCTCCAGGACGGGGTGACGCCCCTCCTGGATCAGGAGTTCCCTTCCCTCCCCGACCTCGGGGCGGACCCAGGAGTGCTTGCGCGCGTGGGCCGCAAGGGCCAGGACGACGTCAATCTCCGCCACAATGGAGGCCGCTTCGAGGATGCGCTGGACCTGGTCGGCCAAAAGCTCCCGCAGTTCGAGGAAGAGGTTGTACTCGAGGTCCCTGGAGAGTTCCTCGCTCTTGAGGACCCGCGTTTCGAACTCCTTGAGTTCGGGGGTTACATAGCGCTCGGCGTTCTTGATCGTCTGCTTGCGGATGTACCCGGCGGGAATTCGAGATGGGTCTGTGTTGCGCGGGATCTCGATGAAGTAGCCGAAGACCCGGTTGTATCCCACCTTGAGGTTGCCGATGCCGGTTTTGTTCGTCTCCTCGGCCTGGAAGCGGTTCATCCAGTCCTTGCCCTCTTTCCCGATGGAGCGCAACTCGTCCAGTTCGGCGTCGTAGCCGTCCTTGATCAGTCCGCCCTCCTTGAGAGTGACCGGGGGATCCTCGACCAGCCGCTCCTGGATCTTGGCCGCCAGGTCGGGGCAGGGGTCGAGCTGCTGCCCCAGGCCGTAGAGGATTTCGCTCCTCGCATCCTCGAGGACGGTGACGAGGTTGGGGAGGTGTTGGAGGCTCTGCTGCAGCGCGAGGAGGTCGCGAGCATTGGCCCTGCCTGTGCTGAGCCTTCCGGAGAGCCGTTCCAGGTCATAGATCCTGGTCAGGTGTTCGTGGAGGTTCTCCGCGAGGGTCGGCTCTTCCAGGCATTCCTGGATCCCCTGTTGGATGTAATGGATGGAGGCCATGTCGGCGAAGGGCGCCAGGACGCGCTCCCGCAGGAGCCGCGCTCCCATGGGTGTGAGGGTCTTGTCGATGGTTCCCAGCAAGGAGGTTTTGCGCTCCCCGTCCCGCTGGGTTCGCACCAGCTCCAGAGAGGAGCGGGTGGCCCGATCCAGGGTCATCCGGTTGCCGCGTTGGAAGATTTCGACCTTGCGGATGTGCCCCAGTTCCGTCTTCTGGGTTTCCTGGACATAGCGTACCAGGGCGCCGGCAGCCGAGACCGCCGCCGGCATCATTCCGGCGTCCAGCCCATAACCCTCCAAGCCCGAGGTGTGAAAGAAGTCTTGCAGGACCCGCCTCGCCTCCTCGGGGTTGAAGTCATAGTCGGGCACCTGCCGCAGGTTGCCCTTGACGCCGGGGAACAAAGGCCCCTCCTGCCCCTTCTCCCGCGCCCAGCCCTCGGGAACCAGCAGCTCGGCCGGGTCGATGCGCTCCAGTTCGTCCTCGAGCCGGTCCGGCAGACACTCCGTCACCAGGAAGCGCCCCGTGGAGAGATCCAGCCAGGCGAGTCCCATTCGGTCCTTGAAGGGCGACAGCGCCAGCAACCAGTTGGGCTCCCGCTCCTCCAGGATCTCGGTCTCGGTGAGGGTTCCTGCTGTCACAATCCGAACGACCTGCCGCTCCACCAGGCCCTTGGCTTCCCTGGGGTCCTGCACCTGCTCGCAGATGGCGACCCTCTTCCCGGCGCGGATCAACTTGGTCAGGTACTGGTCCGCCGCCCGGACCGGGACGCCTGCCATGGGGATGGCCTTCTCGCCCTTGTTCCGCGAGGTCAGCGTGATTCCGAGCACCTTGGATGCTTCCCGCGCATCGTCGAAAAACATCTCGTAAAAATCTCCCATCCTGTAGAAGAGGATGGAATCGGGGTGTTCCTTCTTGATGGCCAGGTACTGGGCCATCATCGGCGTGTCGGTCGGATCCTTCAGCTTGCTCTTGCTCACAGTCTTCCGGGGGAGGCCATCGAGGGGTCGAGAGGGAGCGGGAATCTACAGGATCTTGGCCTTCGGGTCACGTTTCCCAGCGGCAATCCTCGACCGCCTTCGCGATCAGATCCTCCATATCTACTTGAGCCTCAAGCCGTTCGGCCACATCGATTTTTCCTCGGGTCACCGGCTGATCGGGCTGGAAAAGGGTGCAGCAGTCCTCGAAGGGCTCGATGGAGATCTCGTAGGTCCCGATCTTCCGGGCCAGGGCCATGGTCTCCTCCTTGTCGAATCCGATCAGAGGGCGGAAGATGGGCAATCCCCGGGAGGCGGATGCGACGACCCGGAGGTTCTCCAGGGTCTGGCTCGCGACCTGCCCCAGGCTGTCTCCCGTGACCAAAGCTCCGTGGCCCTGCTCCTCGGCGATCCGTTCGGCGATCCGCAGCATGAATCGACGGTAGAGCACGGTCCGGTAGCCTTCCTTGGGCAGGTCCCTGAGCCGCGTCTGGATCTCCGAGAACTCGACCACTCCGAGCCTTGTGCGACCCTGCCATCCATCCAGCGATTGGGCGAGGCGACGGACCTTCTGCAGGCTCCCCTCCCCGATAAAAGGCCGGGAGTCGAAGTGCAGTAGATCCACCCGGCATCCACGCTTCATCATCTGCCAGGCCGCGACGGGGGAGTCGATCCCCCCGGAGAGGAGACAGAGCACCCTTCCTTCGCAGCCCACCGGCAGTCCGCCGGCCCCCTTGAACTGCTCCAGGAAGATGAAGCTGCCCTCCGGTCGAATCTCGATGCCTAGGGGGATTTCGGGCGTTTCCAGGTCGACCCGAAGCCCAGGGAAGGCCCGCAGGAGTTGGCCCCCCAGGTCGCGGGCGAACTCCATCGAGCGCTTGGCAAAGCTCTTGTCGGCCCGCCGGACCCGAACGGCGAAACTCGCCTCCCGTTCCCCCCTGCGGTCCAGTTCTTCCCCCATGAGGGCCACGCAGGCCTCCGCGATGGCCTCTTCGCTCGTCTCGACCCTGCAGGCAGGGCTGGTGTTGGCGACCCCGAAAACTCCCGCCGCCTTCTGAGCCAGGCTCCTCGCGTCCCCTCCTTTCCAGCCTTTGGGAATGGGACCCAGGTAGAACCGTCCCCAGAGCCGCTCGATGGGAATGTCTCCGCCAAGAAGCGAGCGCAGGTTTTTGCGCAGAGTTTTTTCGAAGAAACGGCGGTTCCCTCCTTTGAGGGAGAGTTCCCCCGGCCTGAGAACGACCAAGTCCAAGCCCCGCATCAGGCCATCCCCAGGGCTTTGAGTTTGCCGACGATCCGAGGAAGGCTCTCCTCGATGGCCTCGAGGTCCTTCTCGGTGCTGAGGCGACCGAGGGAGATGCGGATCGCACCCTGGATCGTTCTCTGGTCGAGCCCCATGGCCCGGAGGACGTGGGAGCCGGTCTTGCCTCTTTTCTCCGCCCGTTGGCTGCAGGCGCTTCCCGTGCTGATGCAGATCCCCTCTTCTTCGAGGTGATGCATGAGGACTTCGCCGCGCGCCCCGGGGAGACTCAAGCAGAGGATGTTGGGTAGCCGGTCTTGGGATCCGAGCCGGCGCATTTCAGGGATCCCTTCCAGGATGTTTGCCTCGAGTCGGTCCCGCATCGCGCGGATCCTGCCCGACTCTTCGCTCTGCCGGGAGATCCACAGCTCAGCGGCCTTGGCGAAGGCGCAGATCCCGGGCACATTCTCGGTCCCGCTCCGGAGTCCCCCCTCCTGACCTCCTCCGGTGATCAGGGCCTGGGGGGGGAACTTGGGGCCGAGGGCGAGGGCTCCCACCCCCTTGGGTCCATGGATCTTGTGCGCCGCAAGGGTCATCGAATCCACGCCCAGGCGATCCAGGTCCACCGGGATCTTGGCGAAGGCCTGCACGGCGTCCACATGGATGTGGGCCCGGGGAGCCTTGTCCCGGATCAGGGGAACCATCTTCCCCAGGGGGGCCAGGCTGCCCACCTCGTTGTTTCCGTGCAGGATGGAGACGAAGCGGACCTCCTTGTCCAGAAGTCTCTCGAGGGCTTCGAGCCTGGGGACGCCATTCTGATCCACCGGATAGGTCTCGAAACGGTAGCCCTGCTGCTCCAGAGCCTCCCCCGTTCTGAGGACGGAGGGGTGGTCCGCCTCTCCCGCCAGGATCCTGGCGCCCGGCTTGTTTTGGAGTACCCCTCGAAGGGCCAGGTTGGTCGCCTCCGTGCCTCCCCCTGTGAAGACCATCCGCGATGCCCCGCAGAAGCCCATGAGGAGATCCCGGGCCTCGTCCAGCTTCTTTTTGGCCTGGATCCCCAATGGATGGAGGGACGAAGGGTTGCCGTAGCATTCCTCGAGGAGGGCCCCGTGAAAGCGCGCGACCTCGGGGTCCACCGGGGTGGTGGCGGCGTTGTCGAGATAGTGGATCTTGCTTGCCTCAGCCATGGACGGCAAGTCTACCTCGCCTTTCCCGAGAGCCCTAAGAACCTCCGAGGTTTTTGCGGTCCAAGCTGGGTTGCAGCCTGTCGGGCTTGGCCCCCAAGCGGTTAGCTCCGGGCTTCTTTCTGGTATTTTTTGAGCTTGGCGAAGAGGGTGGAGTAGGCGATTCCGAGGATCTCCGCGGCGCGGAGCTTGTTGCCTCCCACCGAGGCCAGGACGGAGAGGATGTGTTTCTTCTCCACCTCCTCGAGGGAGAGGGCGATGGATTGGGTCCCCTCGGAGGACTGGGACCTGCCTCCAAGCTGGGGGGGGAGGTGTTTCGGGTAGATCTGGTGTCCCCGTGAGAGAACGACCGCCGTAGTCAGGACTTCTCGGAGTTCGGTCACGTTCCGGGGCCAATGGTAGGAGCAGATGCGTTCCAGGGCGCGGGGGGAGAGGATGGGGGGCTCTCGTTCGGAATTCTTGGAGAGTTCCTGGAGGAAGTGGGCCGTGAGGAGGGGGATGTCTTCTCGCCGGTCCCGAAGCGGGGGGATCTCGAGGGGATTGAGGAGGAGCGCCTGCTTGAGTTCAGGAATGATCTGGTCCTCGGAGAGCAATTCTTTGACGCTTTTTGTCGAGGAGGCCATCAGCCGCACCTTGAGGGGGGTGTTCCCCGTCGGGCCTTGTACCACGCTGGTGTCGAGACGTTCCATCAGGTCCTTCTGCAGTTTTTTGGGAAGGAGGTGGATGGAACGGATGAAGAGGGTTCCTCCATGGGCCGCACAGAGTTTGCCCGCCTTGAGGATGCCCCGCCTTGTGTTCCCGAACAGTTCCTCTCTCAATCTCGATTCCAGACTGCTTGTCCGGGTCGTGGGGTCGACCTCGGCGTCCAGGACGACAAAGGGGGAAGGAACGGCCGAGGAGTTTTGGCGGCTTTTTTGGAAGTGGATGTGTCGCGCAAGGGCCGTTTTGCCGGTCCCGGGTTCTCCCAAGAGAAGGATGGGATGGCTCTTGAACACCAGCTTTTCTCCCAATTGAACCAGGGACTTCCAGGCGGGAGATCTCCCGAGGAAGGGCGGGAGGGAGCGTTTTTGTTGGCGAAGCTCGATGTTCTCCTGTTGGAGGCGTTCGATGACATCCAAGGTCTCCAATCTCGAAGAGAGGATCCTGGCGAGGCTTGCGGCGAGTTCCAAGTCCCGGTTGCTGCAAGGTTCCTTGTCGTTTCGTTCGAGATAGATCAGGCCATAGATCCCTTCCCGGGTCATCAGGGGGGCGACAAAGAACCCGGAGGGTTTCCCCCCGTTCTGTTGGAAGACCTTGGTGCTCCCTTTTTGTTTCGCCGTATCCAGGATGCAGAAGGGAGCCTTGACCTTCCGGAGGTTTTGTACGAGGGAGCGGGAGATCCGGATGGTGCTCTGCTCGTCCTTGTTGCTGAGGGTTGCGAGGACCTGGAGCTGGTTTTTGGAGTTGATCTTGGTGATCACACCCTGGGAGCAGGGGAGCCATCTCTGGAGGAGTTCCAGAGTCACCAGGGAGGCGTCCTCCTGGGAAAGCACAGGAAGCAGGGCGTCGGCGAGGTGGTTGATGAGGAGAAGAGTCTCGTCCTTCTGGTCCGTGGGGGTTTTCTCCAGGACCAGGGTCTCGCGGCTATCCAGGTCCTCTACATCCTTGACCAGGCGCACCTGAACCTGGGGGCTCTTTTCGATCAGGATGTTGGTTTCTCCCACAAGGAGGATATCCCCAACTTCGACTTCCGAAGGTCCCTTGAGGGGGACGTTGTTGAGGAGGGTGGGGTTCTTTGGACTCAGGTCCTCGATGATCAGGGTCTCGTCTTCTTTGAGGGTGAGGAGGCAATGCTCCCGACTCGCCCTTGGATCCGGGATGTGGATGTCGCAGCTTGGATTTCTCCCCACGAGCCAACGCTTTCCCGTGAGGCTCAGGGGTTGCGTGGATTCGTCGCCTTCGATTCTTAGGAGAAATTGGGTCATGGGGTGCTTCTTCTCTTCATGTAGCATTCAAGTATAGCCGGGAATCCGACCCAAGTTGCAAGTTGTTTCAAGGGAAGATCCTGGTGAGGCCCTCAATCCCCAGGGCTTTTTTGGACGATAGAAGGCCCGATGACAGGGATACTTCTATGGATGGCCCTTGCGGGCTTGGCGGCTTTTGTCGTGGGGAGAGCGCTTCGCCGGGCTCCGATCGCGGATATGCCGAGAGAGGCTCAGGATTTTTATCTGGCCTTCCGTCGGAGTCTCGAGGATCGCTACCAGGACCTGCAGGTCCTCGGCCCAACGGTCGAGGGTTTCGGTGCTGTTGTCCAGGTAGGACACCAGGAGTTTGCGGTTCCCCTTGGAGAGTTGTTCCTAAGGGAGCGGGCTTTTCCGGGGAGCCTGGACGACAACGTGGATCGGATGTGCGCGGAACTCAACGAGCACATGGCTTCCATTGAGAGCGAGCCCTTCGACCTGGCCATGGACCGTATCCTTCCGCAGATCCGAACTGGAGAATGGATAAGGGAGAACTCTCCCGCGATGGGGCCGGGGAAACTCGCGACCCTTCCTCTCTTCGAAGATCTCGTCCTGTGCTTTGTGTTGGATGACGCGCAGAGCATCGTCTTTGTGACCGAGGGCCACCTCAAGTTTTGGGGGATCGATCTCGCCTCTCTCGAAAACCTGGCGACCAGGAACCTCGAGGCCAAGGCCGGAATCCCGACCGAGGATCTCATGGAAAAGGCGACCACCGAGGTGATCCACTTGCAGGGGGATCCCTACGACGCAACCCGGCTTCTCCTGGCCATGCAAAACACGGAACTGGACCACGTCCAGAGTTTGGCGATCGGATTGCCGGACAGGGACTCGGTCGTCCTTGGACCCAAGAGTGAGCTGAGTGCCTTGATGGAACAGGTTCGGGAGGACTATGGGCAGGGGAAGCACCCGGTCTCTCCCAGGATCTACGAAGTTCGGAGTTCTAACGAACCTTCTTAGCTTTTTGGGGCTCAGCTTTGCCGGGCTCTGCTTTATCGGACTCAGCCTTGCCGGACTCCGTTTTGCCGGACTCTTTGGAAGGGTTCAGGTCGAGTCGGGCTCCGGGGCTCATGCAGAAACGATCTACAGTAAAGAGTCTCCCCCAGGTTTCGCTGAACCCTCGGACCTGGTAGCAGGCTTCTTGGAGCCGACCCGAAAACGTTCCGTCGCTCGCGTTTAGAACTTGGATTTCGAGGGGGGCGGGCGGAAGAGAGGTCAGGATCAGATGCTGGGCTTTTTGTCTGGACAAGTGCGCTTCGAAGGGGAGCAGCTTTTTTGTGGGAGAGGCCTTGCCGAGGGGACTCTCGGGGATTTTCGCTGGGGGGGTAAGAGGAGGGAGCTGCTGGATCGAGGCTCGGACGGTGGCGGGGAGGAGGATGGGGGGGGCCTCGGGGACTGTGGGTTTTTTGGGGCCTCTCCAGGTGGAGAGGAGGGCGAGCCCGGCGACCAGGAGGCCGCAGGCCGCAATCAAGCTCAGGAGGAGACCCAGGAGGAAACGCATGGGAGAAGTCTACTCCAGAGCTACTTCTTTTTCCCCTTTTGCGAGCCTGGCTGGTTCGATTTGGGCTTGTTTTTTTTCGGAGCCTTCTTGGGCTTCTTCTTTTTCTTGACCCGGGTGACTCGCAGAGTGGTCGGAGAAGTCAATGGGCCCGCTGCGACGAAGATTTCGCCCTGTTTCGCCTTGATACCTCCTCCCTGGATCAAATAACGGTACGAGCCGGCGGGGAGGTTCTTGATGCGGACCTTGCCCCCCCGGATGCGGTCCTGGCGGAAAGAGGGGAGCTTGCGCCAGGCTTTGGGAGATTTGCCGACCGATTCGCCGACGAGGGCGAGAAGGATGCGGCCACCTCCGACGGGCTTGTTTGTTTGCTGGTCCAGAAGGTTGAGGGCGAGGGTTCCGGTGACGATGTTGAGGTTGAGCGGGAAGCTCTGGCCTTGGAAGAGGCTGAGTTCCTGGCGGGCGAGGGGGGCCGAATCCCTGGCCCGGTTTCGGCTGACGATCAACTCGTAGGTCCCCGGGGGGATGTCTTCGATCTTGAAGTTGCCCTGCGCGTCGGCCCTCGCCCGAAGGGAGGATGTGATCCGTTGGAGGATTCGCTTGGCCATCCCCGAGGTCCCGGGGTTGGGGCCGGGGGTTTTCTTCCTCGTGAGGCTGATGTTCAGGCCTTTGCCGGGCCTTCCGTTCCAGAGGATGTTGCCTTGGATGCGGGCGAGGGTGGTCGCGGCGGCGTCCAGGTTGAAGCGGACCTTGGCTCCGTCCCGGAGGACGAGGTCGGGGTTGGCCCGGCTTCCCTCCGACACGGCTTCGGCGATGGTCCGGAAAATCCCTCCCCTTCCCCTGCGTCCACCCATGGCGACCAGGCGAACGAAGTAGCGGCCGGGAGGGAGCCCCCGCGCCTCGAAACTCCCTGTCTCGGAGTCGACGGAGACCACTGTGCGGAAGCCTTCGAGAGAAGCGAAGATGACGTTCCCCCGGGAGCCTTCTTCCAGGTTGAGAACCTTGCCGAAGACGCTCGCTCCCGGGCTCAGTTCGATGTTGAACCCTTCCAGGTCTTTGGTGGGGGGGAGGCGCACCGAGTCGACGATGGTCCGGGCGTGGTCGGGGGCGGAGACCCGGATCCGGAAAACCCCGGGAAGCTGCGCATGAAAACGGTAGGCGCCGACGCTGTTGGTCGTTGTGGAGTCGAGGCGGGTTCCCGGAGATGGGGGGCGGAGGACCTGGGCGATCGGATCGGGGGAGGGACCCGTCTCCTCGAGGGGGGGGAGAAAGAGTTCGAGACGCGCCCCAGAGATCGGGTCGCCCGTAATCTTGTCCAGGACCTTTCCAGCGATGGTGTGCCCCGGTTTGAGGGCGAGGTTCAGGGTGGCCGGGGGGCTGCCCTTGTGGAGGACTACGGGTCCGGCTGCCGCCTTGGCATAACCGGGAGCGGTGGCGAAGACGGCATACGTTCCCGGTTGGAGCCCCTCCAAGGTATAGAGCCCCTTGGAGTGGGGGCTGGGATCGGGAAGGGAACCGGGGACCATGCCCAGGGACCCGAAGCGCTCCTTGAGGCGCTGGGCTTCCCTCGCCTGCTTGCTCATTCGCCTGGTGACGGCCGCGGTCCGGTTGGCCCTCCGGATCTCTTGCCGGGTTCTTTGTGCCGCCTGTTTCGCGGCTTTTCTGGCCTGCTCCTTCGGATCCGGTTGTTTTTTCTTTGGGTTTTTTTTGCCTTTCTTCGGGGTCGGCCTCCGACGGCTCTGCCTTGGGGTCCGAATGTTTCCAGAGGTGTTGGAGCGGTTCCTTGGGCTGACTCGCCTGGAGTCACGGCGATTCCCCCTGCGGGAGCTTCGATTCCCCCAGCCCCTCCCCGGATCCTGGGGTTTCCAATTCACATCTCCCAGGCGGCGGGCTCTGACGGCGAAGTTCGTCAATGGTCTGCCGGTCTCGGCGTCTACCAGCCGTCCCTGGAGGACCAGTTTTCGGTAGAGGACGAAGTCGAGCCTCGGAGTCTTCAGGGCCTCGATGTTCTGCTTTTCTTCGGTGATGTAGTCCTTGTGGAGGACACGGACCCGCAAACCCGTCTTGGGGAGGCCGGTCGCCTCGAAAAACCCTTTCTTGTCCGTCTTGGCCCGTTTCCTGATGCGCATCCGGTTCCGGAAACGCTCCATCATCTGGCGGATCTGTTCACGGCTTCCTCGCCCTCGGTTCCGGGACCAGAAGGAGCGCATGTCCTGTCCCGCCCCATAGGAGAAGTCCACAACTGCGTCGGCGATGGGCCGGCCCTTGCGGTCCAAAACGGTTCCTGTCAGGGAGGCCCCCACCTCGAGGGTGATCTTGCCGGCGTCGATCTTTTCTTGCCCCTTGATCCGGAGCCGCTTGCTTCGAGCGGGAATGTGTTTGTCCGTCTTGGCTTCCAACTGGAAGTTTCCCTCAGGAAGGTGGGCCAGCTCGAAAAAGCCGTTCGCGTCGCTTTTGGCCGGGAGGATGAGCTGCTTGAGGATTCCATTCTGGTCCCAGCGTCTGCTCTGGGGTTCGTAGTGCACTTCGGCTCCGGCGATGGGTGCGCCCTGGTCGCTGACGACCTGTCCCCGGGCCCCCCCTCCCTGGTCCAAGGGGATGTCGCCGAAGTCCAGCTTGCTGTTCTTTTGGGTCCAGTCCTTGCTGGCGAGTTTGGGTGCGAAGTCCGGATGCCGGATGGCGAGGGTCGCGGAGCCCTGGGCGAAGGTCTGCCCAGTGAGATGAAATCTTCCCATGGCGTCCGTTTTTACGCTCTTGCCCAGGAGGTTGGGGCGGAAGGATCGGCGCCTCCCGCGCCAACCGCCCCGGCGACCCCGACCAAAATCCCAGGACTGCCGAACCAGGACACCCACTTCCGCCCCGGGAATGGGTTTACCGCTCAAATCGACCACCCTCCCGCTGGCTTGGAGCACAACCTGCTGCTGGGCTTGGGTGGGCTCGCCTTCGACGACTTCCCGTTCGCTGAGGTCCTCGCTCCCCGGTTCCGGGTCCGATCCCTCTTCCTCCGCGAGGGTGTCCAAGTTCAGGAATGCTCCAGCGTCCTCCAATTCCGGAGCCTCTTGAAGGCCATAGGCCGAATCCTCCGATGCGCTCTGCTCGGAGCCGAGCCCGAACCATTGCGGGAAGATTCCCAGGGCCAGGAGGCCAAGGCCGAGCGTGGGGAGAAGGAACTTCATGAGGTTTTTCATAGAGACTCCGTGCGAGGTTCCTCCCATTTACGCCGATTGAGGGAGGATGTAGAGAGGAATCGTAACGAAACTGTCGAGGGATCGGCCTGTCCGAGGGGGTGGGAGTCGGGACTCAGGCTTTCTTGTGGTCCCGGATCGCCCTATGAATGGACCCCAGGGAAAACCCCGGGGATCGGGGTGCGTGGAAACATAGGTGTATGGCTAGGCTGGAAGCAACAATGGAACACTGCCGGAACTTCCTCCAGGAGAGGGGGTTCAACCTCTGGGGGATCGCCCGGGCTTCTCATTTTGATGCAAGCCAATGCAGGGAGGGTCGGCTCAAGGTCCAGGCCGAGGGCGCCGGAGAGCCCAAATCCGTGGTTGTGGTCGGGGCGGGGGGGCGAGGGCTTTGGGACCGGTTGTTCGAGGGCAAAGGACTCAGCTCCTCCCGCGCCAAGGGCAAGCATCCCATCGATTCCTGGTCGCGTCATCACCTGGAGGAAGCGGCCGAGTTGCTCCGGAGGGAAGGCCTCTCGGTCTGCACCATCTTTCCTTTTGGGAAGAAGCCCATTGATTTCCTGGAGTTGGCGGAGGACGCGGGGTTGGGGATCGTTTCCCCGGTGGTGCCCTTCTTCCTCCATCCGGAGTATGGCCCCTGGGTGAGTCTGAGGGGGGCTTTGGTGCTCTCGGAGGTCTTGGAGCCGACGGGGCCGCTGACCAGCTTCCACCCCTGCTCGGGTTGCCCGGCCCCCTGTCTGGAGGTTTGCCCCGTCGATACCTATCTTCCTCATTTCCCTCCCAACCTGGCGGCCTGCGCCATCCATCGAGACGGGGGAGGCTGCCAGGGAGGTTGCGAAGTGCGAAGAGCATGTCCCCTGGGGAGAGAACACCGCTATGGACCCGAGGAGGAGGCCTTCCGCCATTCCTTCTCCCTCAAGACGCTGAGACGCTGGTTTGGCCTGGGTGCTTGGAAGTTCCTCCCCGAGGAAGTTCGGAGGCGGTGGCTCCATTGAGCCAACTTCCAACGGGCAGGGACGCAGTAGAACCTCCCCGGGCCGGTTCTCAAGGGTCTGGGCCTCCCGACAAGAGGGGCCTCTGGGCATGGATCCTCTTCGACTTCGCCAACTCGGCCTTCCCTACCATCATCATCACGGCCCTCTATGTCCTCTACTTCAAAAAGGTCCTGGTGAGCGATCCCAGGCCCGGTTCGGGGGACTGGTACTGGGGTCTCGCCAATTCTCTCGGGGCGTTTCTCGTGTTCCTCCTGGCCCCCGCCCTGGGTTTCATGGCGGACTCGGGGGGGCGCAAAAGCCGGTTCCTAAGGCGCGCCTCCTTCCTCTGCGTCGGGGCCACCCTGGGGCTGGGCCTTCTGGGACCCGGGGACCTCGGCCTCGGCGTCCTCCTCCTGATCCTGGCCATCCTGGGCTTCGAGCTCGCGGCCGTGTTCTACAACGCCTTTCTCCCCGAGTACGCCGGCTCCCACTCCATGGCCCGGCTCAGCGGTTTGGCCTGGGGGCTGGGATACATCGGCGGTCTGCTCTCCCTCCTTCTCTGCCTTCCTTTTCTCGGGGAGGTGCAGGACCTGCGGTACACGGCTTTTCTGGTCGCGGGATGGTTCCTTCTCTTCGGCCTGCCCACCTTCCTGTTCGTGAGGGACCGGGACCAGAGTTCCCCCAAGCTGAGCCTGGCCGCCTCTTACAAGAAGCTGGGGCAGAGCCTGAGGCGCCTCTCCTCCCTGGGGGATCTTCCCCGCTTTTTGGCCGCCTTCTTCTTCTACAACAACGGTCTCCTGACCGTGATCGTCTTCGCGGTGGCCTTCACCGACCAGAGCCTCGGCTTCTCCTCCAGGGAGAGCCTCTTCCTGGTTCTCTTTTTGAATCTCCTCGCGGCTCCGGGAGCGATTGTTCTGGGAAGGCTCGCCTCGCACTGGGGGGAGAAGCGAACGATCTCCTGGACCCTCCTCGCCTGGCTCCTGGTGGTGCTGCTCTCCTACCTCCTCACCCGCCGGGAGCTGTTGTCCCTGCTGATGGCCAAGAGAGCCTTTTGGGGGGTGGCCGCCCTCGCCGCCCTCTGCATCGGCGCGACCCAGGCGACGAGCCGGGCCCTGGTCGGGCAGCTCGCCCCCCAGGGGCAGGAGGGGGAGTACTACGGCTTCATGGCTTTTTCGGGCAAGGCCTCCGGCGTCCTGGGTCCTTTGGTCTTCGGCCTGGTCTCCAAGCTCAGCGGGGACCAGGGCCTGGCCATCCTCTCCATCGGCGCCTTCTTTCTCATCGGCCTCCTCCTCCTCAGGGGCGTGGCCGAACCCCGCTCCCTGGACAACCCGGAGGTGGCCGACCCAGAAAGGTGAAGGCTCAGGACTTGCGGTCCGCTTGATCCTGCCATGCGGGATGGGATCCCGAAGGACGGGACCCCTGAAGACGGAGGTTCAGGACTTGAGGGCCGCCTGGGCCGCGGAGAGCCGCGCGGTGGGGACCCGGTAGGGGGAGCAAGAGACGTAGTCGAGTTCGATCCGGTGGCAGAAGAGGATGCTCTCTGGGTCGCCCCCGCTCTCCCCGCAGATCCCGACCTTGAGGTCTCCCCGTGTCTTGCGTCCCTCTTGGACGGCGATGGCCATGAGACGACCGACGCCCTCCCGGTCGATGGTGACGAAGGGGTCTTCCTCGAGGATGCCCTCCTGCAGATAGGGGATCAGGAAACTCGCCGAGTCGTCCCGGGAGTACCCAAAGGTCATCTGGGTGAGGTCGTTGGTGCCGAAGGAGAAGAACTCCGCGACCCCGGCGACGCGATCGGCGGTCAGGGCGGCCCGGGGGGTCTCGATCATGGTCCCGTAGGCGAAGGGACAGTCCATCCCCCGCTCCTCGAAGACCGCCTTGGCGCAGTCTTCGACCATGCGCTGGAGGACCTCCAGCTCCCGGGCGGTGGAGCTCAGGGGGATCATGATCTCCGGCCTGGGGTCGAGGCCCTCCTTGCGGGCGTCGACGGCTGCTTCGAGGATGGCGCGCACCTGCATCTCGTAGATCTCGGGGAAGGTGATGCCGAGGCGGCAGCCGCGAAGTCCCAGCATGGGGTTGACCTCGGCCAGCTCCGCCGCCCTCTTGCGAACCTCCTCGGGGCTGACGCCCATTTCCCTGGCAACGGCCTGGACCGCCTCGGGCTCCTTGGGGAGGAATTCGTGGAGCGGGGGATCCAGGAGACGGATGTTGACGGGGAGCCCGTCCATGGCCTGGAAGATCCCGTAGAAATCGCCTCGCTGCATGGGCAGGAGGGCGTCCAGGGCCTTGGTCCGTTCCTCCTTGGTGTTGGAGAGGATCATGCTCCGGACGTGGGAGATCCGGTCCTCGCCAAAGAACATGTGCTCGGTGCGGCAGAGGCCGATGCCCTCGGCCCCGAAGTCTCGGGCCTTCTTGGCGTCGCCTGGCGTGTCGGCGTTGGTGCGGATCCTGAGCCTTCGGAACTGGTCGGCCCATTCCAACACCTCGAGGAGTTCGCCGGGGAGGCTGGCTTCGAGCAGGGGGACCTTGCCCAGGTAGACCTCGCCCAGGCTGCCGTCGATGGAGATGAAGTCCCCCTCCTTGAGTTCGGTTTTGCCCAGGCGGATGCTCCCCCGGGCTTCGTCGATCTGGAGTTCGTGGACTCCGGAGACGCAGACCTTGCCCATCTGGCGGGCCACGACGGCGGCGTGCGAAGTCTTGCCCCCGCGGGCGGTGAGGATGCCTCCGGCGCTCGCCATGCCCTCGAGATCCTCGGGGGAGGTCTCCTGGCGGACCAGGATGACGGAGGTCCCTTGGCCGGCGCGTTCGACCGCTTTTTCGGGGCTCAGGGCGATCTCGCCGACCGCCGAGCCGGGCGCGGCGGGGATGCCCCAGGCGAGGTGGGTCTTTTTCGCCTGTGGGTCGAACTGGGGGTGGAGGACCTGTTCGCATTGGACGGCGTCGAGGCGGAGGATGGCCTCCTGTTTGCTGATGAGCCCCTCCTTGACCATGTCCGTCGCGATCTTGAGGGCGGCCTTGGCCGTGCGTTTCCCGCTTCGGGTCTGGAGGAGGTAGAGCCGCCCCTCCTGGACGGTGAACTCGAGGTCCTGCATGTCCCGGTAGTGCTTCTCGAGGGTGGCCATGACCTTCATCAGGTCCTGGTAGGCCTGGGGGAAGGCCTCTCCCATCTCGTCCAAGGGGAGGGGGGTGCGGACACCGGCGACCACGTCCTCGCCCTGGGCGTTGACCAGGAATTCTCCGTAAGGGTGGGGATCGCCGGTGGCCGGGTCGCGGGTGAACGCGACCCCCGTTCCCGAAGTCTCGCCCAGGTTGCCAAAGACCATGGCCTGCACATTGACGGCCGTCCCCAAGAGCCCCGTGATCCCATGGAGGCGCCTGTAGAGGATGGCCCGGTCGTTGTTCCAGGAGGAGAGGACCGCGAGGATGGCTCCCAGGAGCTGTTCCCAGGGGTCCTGGGGAAAGGGCGCTCCGGTATGGCTCTTGATCTGCTCCTCGAATTCCTCCGACAGCTCGCGAAGCGCCGCGGGATCGAGCTGGGTGTCCTCCTGGACGCCCTTCTCCTCCTTTTTCTTCTCGAGCAGCTCCTCGAAGACCCTCCCCGGGATCTCCAGGACCACGTTTCCGTACATCTGCAGGAAACGCCGGAACGAGTCCCAGGCGAAGCGGGGGTTCCCCGTCTCCTCGGCCAGGGCTTCGACCGTGGTCCGGTTGAGACCCAGGTTGAGGATGGTGTCCATCATTCCGGGCATCGAGATCGCCGCTCCGGATCGGACCGAGACGAGCAGGGGTTTCTGCTCGCCGCCAAAGCGCCTTCCTGTCAGCTCCTCGACCTTGCCGAGGGCTCTGCGCACTTCCTCCAGGAGGGTCTTGGAGAGCTGGGGAGGCTTCTTCGGATCCTCGGATCTTTGGGTATTGAAATCATGGCAGACCCAGGTCGAAATCGTGAAGCCGGGGGGGACGGGAATCCCCAGCTTGACCATTTCCGCCAGGTTGGCCCCCTTGCCTCCGAGGAGGTCTTTTTGGGCCTCGTCTCCGTCCGCGTGGCCGTCTCCGAAAAAGTAAACGAGGTTTTCAGGGGTGACTTCGAGGGACTTTTCGGTCTTTTGCATTCTGAATGGCTCCCAGGAGGTTTCTCACTCTCCAAGTCCAGCCGAGCCTGAGGAAGGCGATGTCCTCCGGCCTAAGATCTTCCAACTCTTCGTTCTGCAGGACAGCCACGACCCGACCCTTGGCCGGATCGGGAACCGCCCATATCTTCGTCGGTTCCTGGACGTATGCACCTGAAACCGAGATTTCTTCGAGTTCTCCGGGTTCCTCCGCAGGGATCCTCCGCCCCAGCTCCCAGAACCCGTAGCGGGCCACTTCGATGCGAAAAGGCTTGCCGAAGGCCTCCAGGAGAAAGACCTGGGACCCGCCGGTTCCGGTTCGAACCCCTTTGATTCGGGCCTCTCCCGCCCCTTGGATCCAGGGAGAGTCTCTTTTGATGCGCTCCCAGGCGATCTCGAAGCCCAGGCCACTCAGTCGGTTCCTCCGTTTGAAGTCTTCTCCGAGGGATTCGTAGATCACCCGGGTGTCTCCGAATTGGATGGCCGCCAGGAAGCTGTCCAGGCACTCCTTGGGGCTGTCGTAGGAGACCTTGGTGAGCTTTTGTTCGGGGGCGCAGCCCAGGGCGTAATAGAGGCCGCAGCAGCTTTGCAGGCTGAGGAGGAGGGGGAGGAGGGCGAGAGCGCGGAGGAACATCGACTTGTTCATGCCAAGGAGGCTAGCGGGTCGGTCCTTGGATTTCCCGGGGCAAAGTCGAGGCAAATTGGCCCAGGGGTGTCCGGGGGGAGAGGGGTATACTTGGGCCATGACGGTATCCGCAATGCGCATGTCCCTTGGTTTCCTCGTCCTGCTTTCGGTCCTTCCATCCTGCGGGAAAGAGGAGAAGGGGGGAGGCGTTTCCACCCGTGCAAACGGCCCGAGTTCTCCGGCGGGCAACCAATCCGAGCCCAAGGGGCAGCCGGAGAACCGGGTGATCGAGGGGGTCGTCCTCGAGGATCTGCCGGGGAAGGCGGGAGAATACTTCCGCAACGAAAAGAAGCAGCAGGAGGCCAGGTGGGCCAAGCAGGGCTGGTTCCAGCCGGCTTCCCTGGACCTGGGGGAGGTCTCCATCGGGAAGGTCGCGCACGGGGTCTTCAAGTTTCGCAACCCCACCGGAAAACCCCAGACCATCCAACAGGTCAGCTCCTCCTGCGTCTGCCAGAAATTGGTCCTGAACGTCAACGGCAAGCTCATCCCCATCCCCAAGAAACAGTTCAAACCCATCCCCATCCCGGCCGATGCGGAAGGTTCCTTGACCATCGACGTCGCGGTGACCGATGTCTCCAAGAAGTTGGGGGAGGTCCTGATCCGCCTCAGCGATCCCGACGTGCCGGTGGTCAGGCTCAAGGTCCAGAGCGTGGGGGTGGACGAGTTCCAGGTGAGCCATGACGGGAAGGCGGAGCGGAGCATCTGGCTCGGGACCATGACCGTGCGGCAGAGCAAGCAGGTGGCCTTCGATGTCCGGTCCCGGGACAAGCAGGCCTTCGTCCTCAAGATGCCCGAAGAGCTTCCCAAGGGGCTCAAGGTCCAGATCCACCAGGATCCAAAAGAACCCAGCCACTGGCGCATCGAGGGGACGGTGGGCCCCGGCCTCAGCCCAGGCCCCTACTCCAAGACCTTGGAATTCCCCACCGACCGAGGCGCCAGCGTGACCGTCGGAGTGGACGCGATGGTGTCCCCCCGCTTCGTGGTCGAGCCCGGCTACCTTCCCCTTGTCATGATCCCCAAGAAAAAGGGAAAGACGGCCACGGTCACCATCCGCAGCCTGGACCCCCAGGACCGCTTCGAGATCGAAAAGGTGGCCATCGAGAACCTCAAACTGCGCCGGCGCCCCCTGGCCTCCAAAGGATTCCAGGTCAAAACCGACATCCAAAAGCCCGGCCAAAAGGTAGTCCTGACCCTCACCGTCCCCCCAGGCCTCCAACCCGGCCCCCTCGAGGGCGGCATCAAGATCTACTTCAAAAACGGCCAGGGCGTCCGCCTCGTCCGCTTCGTCGGCTTCGTGCGTTAGAAGCCTGCCCACCTCGGCGTCTAGGCAGGCCGACGGGCTTTGAGCCTTCGCAGCCTGCCGGCCTTTGAGCCTCGCAGTCTGCCGGACTTGTGGCTATCCGCCCTTAGCTCGCCCCTTCTTCCCCCGCGGGGGCTTTCCCTTTCTCCGCTCGGCTCGGCATCCTCCAAGGGCTTTGGCCTCAGGCGCCTTCGGCGAAGTCGGCCAAAACCCTTGGAGGATGCCGAGTGCCGCGCCTTGTTATGCGGCATGCGCGATCCGCTCAAGCTCTTGCACCAATTCTCGGTAGCAGCGGCCAACCAGCCCGAGGGACTGGTGGTATCGAAACTCCGATGTCTCTTTGGCGGCGGCCTCAAGCGCAGCCTGGGCATAGGGGGCAGCGTCGCGCGCCTGCGACTGGGCCTCCAGGATCAGGGCGTACGCCGCGTTCCACCGGAAAGACTCGACCGGAAACCTCGGGCGATCGCGAAACTGATCCAAGAGTGTGAGGGCTTGGTCGAACCGCTCGGGAATCGGCGTGGTAGCGATGAGGAATGGAAGCTCGAGGTAGGCCTGTGTTTGAAGATTCGGGAACTCGGCTTCGCGGCGCAGAGCATGCTCGTACGCTTTGACGGCCTCCTTGAGCTTCCCGAGGCTGCGATACGCAGTGGCACGATCGACGTACCCCTGTGCGTGGTCGAACTCATCACCGAGATCGAAGTACCGATCGAGCAGCTCAAGGGACACGCGAGGCTCCGACCGGGCCAGCGAAGACGCCTGAATTCGGAGGTACTGAGCCTTCTGCCTTGCCCGTTTCAGCTTGACTTCGAATTGCTCGGCGATCTGCTCGTTCCACTCCGTGTTGCGGTACCATTCGTCCGAACTCATCTTATGCCGCATAACGTTCAGCATCAGCGGCGGCGCGAAGCGGCGTCCGCTGCATGCTGTTGTTAGCCGGCCCCTCTTCTACAAGGGGTACTTTGCAATAATATTGTCAACCAAGTCCTCGATGAAACCCACAACCTTGGAATCACTCACGACAATTGTCGAGGGGTGCGCACAGGAGTTCCGGATTCCGAGCTTCTCGTCGAGAATCTTCCGAACGTCGTTCGTTATGATCTTTGCTGACCTGCACACCTCGATAAAGACGGCCTCTCTCAATTCTCCGAAGTCGTCCCGCCCGGTGATCGTGAGTTTGGAGGTTCTATCGGACCGTCTGGCAAGCGCATTCTGAAACCTCGAGAGTTCATTCGCCAGAACATACTCGTACAGATGGTCCAACGTCGCGAGCCAGGTCATGACAATCGTCGCCCGCCGAGCTTCAACGCCCAGACACGAAATCGCCTCGGCTAGAAACTCGCGCCGACTAGGATCCTGGACCTTTGCAATGGTCTTCTTCAAGTACGGAACCGCAGCGGACAAGAAGCTCTCGATGCCCTCTGGCGTATTTGGTGAGGCGGGCACTATTGCCTCTACC
>DROQ01000181.1 GCA_011321845.1 Planctomycetota bacterium
AGGATGAGATCTTGATCGTGCGGGTGGGTTGGACGCCTTCGGGGGAGAGCCTGATCTTCATGGTCCAGGACCGGGAGCAGACCTGGCTGGATCTCAACTTGGCCGATCCCAAGACGGGCAAGGTGAAGAGGCTGCTGCGGGAGAGCTGCGAGGATGGCTGGGTGGAACGGCTCCCGATGCCGCGCTGGCTGGAGGACGGGACCTTCCTCTGGGAGAGCGACCGGACGGGCTACCACCACATCTATCGCTATGACAGAGGGGGAAAGCTGCTGAACGCGGTCTCGCGCGGGCAGTGGAGCGCGGGGCGGATCATCCGGGTGGACGAGGCGCGGGGGCGGATCGCCTTCTATGGGACGACGGAGAAGGATTGGATCGGGCAGCAGGCCTATGTGGCGGCCCTCGACGGGTCCTGGCAGCGGCGGGTGACCAAGGGGCGGGGGACGCACCGGGTGGAGTTCGACGGGGACTTCGAACTCCTGCTCGATCAATTCAGTAGCCTGGAAAACCCTGGGGAGCAGTGGCTGCGCAGCGTGAAGGGGAAGGATCTGCGTAAGATCTATGGACGATCGGCGCCCAAGGGGGCTCGCTTCCCTGTGCTCCGGCGTATCCGCGCGCGCGACGGGGAGGCGCTCGACATCAGCTACACGCCGCCCGCCAAGGTGGAGACGGGCAAGCGCTACCCGCTCTGGATCAACACCTACTCGGGTCCGGCGGCGCCGACGATTCGGGACAGCTACCGCGGCCCCGCGCGGCCGACCTGGTATGGAAGGCTCCAGGTCAACGTGCGCTCGGCCACCAAGCGGGGGATGAAGTTTACCAAGGCCTGCTACAAGCAGCTCGGAGTCCAGGAGCTGAGAGATCTCGAGGACGCCATCGACTGGATGGCGAAGAACATCGCCTGGGTGGATCCCTCGCGCATTGGGATCTCCGGGGGGAGCTACGGTGGTTTCATGGCGGCCTTCGCCCTGACCCACAGCGACAAGTTCAAGTGCGGAGTCGCCAGCTCGGGGGTCTACGACTGGAAACTCTATGACACGATCTACACGGAGCGCTTCATGCAGACGCCGCAGCACAACCCCGAGGGCTTTCAACGGGCATCTGTGGTCGCCGCCGCGAAGAACCTGAAGGGGATGCTCCTAATTGTGCACGGTGTTCGGGACGACAATGTCCACTTCCAAAACGCCATCCAGTTCGTCAACGCTCTGCAGCGGGCGGGCAAGCAGAACTTCGTCTTCATGCCCTACGCGAGCGCACGGCATGGGATCGGGAGCAGGCACTTGGCCCGGCTCCGGGCGGACTTCATCAAAAAGAATTTATAGCCAGGCCCCCGGGTTGCCCCTCCCCTCAAGGGATCGGATGCGTCTGGCAGCAGGCCGGGAGCATGGATCGGATGACTTGGATGGCCCGATGCGCCTTGGTCATGAAGTCCTCGGTCGCCGGAATGTTGACGAAGTTCGGGTGTCCCTCCCAGGCCTCGATGATTTTTTTGTCGATGGCTTGGGCTTCGGCCGGCGTCTCGGTGCGGACGGGGTTTTGATGGTTGTAGCCTTCGTCGGCGCTGGGGGTCTCGAGATGGATGACTGCGGCGAAGCGCGCGAACTCGCGCTCCCGTGTCGTCCCGCACTCGCGGTAAAAGGACTCCGGCGTCCCCGGCCAGTAGGCCAGCCCATCCACGGTCCCACGATCGCAGAGCCCGACCGCAAGGGCGCCTTCGCTGAGGACCAGATTTTGCATCTCGTCCTGCACATGGTAGATCGCCCGCTGGGCTGCCCGGCGGGCGGGGGTGTTCTCATGCCGGGGAAACCCGCAACCAAAGAGCATGCTCGCCGCCTCGGGGAGGACACCGACGTGCTTGCAAAACGAGCGGAGGCATAGCTCGAGGATGGCCGTCTTGCCCGCCCCGGGTCCGCCCGTGACGGCGATCAGCTTGGTCTCGTGGGGGTGGGTCTCGCAGGAGCAGGGAGCACTTCCGTATTGCAGGCCGGCCATGCGAGGATGATAGCAGGGCTCCCGAAGATAAGGGAAGAAGCCGGACTAAAGGGCCAAGGCAAAAGCCAGAACATGTCCATCCGGGTCCAAGGAATAGGCCACCCGCTGTCCCCAATCCCGGGGGAGGAGGGGACTGAGTTCACGGGCCCCGGCTTGGAGGGCGCGGGCATGAAAGGCCTCCGGGTCCTCCACTTCGAGGTAGAGCTCAGCGCGTGGGATGCCCGAACCCCTGGACGGAGAGGGAAGGTCGGGCAGGAGGCGTTGGATGCCCCTCTCCGGCATAAGACCGAGAGAGGCTCCTCCAGGTAGAGAAAACTCCATCATGCCCGGGACATCGAGGTAGGGTTCGAGGCCCAGAGTTTGGGTGTAAAAGACTTTGCTCTTGGATGGATCCATGACGTAGAGGATGAAGTGTGCGGTCTTCATGGATGGTTCTTCCGCCGGCCTCCGGTTCGCAGGAGGTCGGACTTTGGCCAAAACAACCCTTTGGGGGAAGAGGCTTTTACCTTGCGAGACCAGAAATCACCACAAGATCAAAGCATCAAAGGCGAAGCCAGACTGGCTTAGTTCGGGATGCTGAGCTTAGGGGCCCGACGAAGCCTGCGCCACAAAGGTGTTGCGCTTCATCAAGCCATCGGGCTCATCGACCAGAGTCAGTCCAGCGTTTCGAATCGCTGCCCGGTATTCCTCCCTCTCGAAAAGCACAAGCCGATGATCCTGGGCGGCATACCGCACTCCCTCGGGAGTTCCGATCAGGTGGTGCAGGGTCATGCTCGAGACATTGCCTTGGATCTGGATCGTGTTGAGACGTGCGATCTTGAGCTCCGGTTGATCCACCAGGTGCATCCAAACCCCGTCCGGCTTCATGTCCTCGGGGGACATCCACCCTTCGAGGACCAGGACCCCGCCCGGCTCGAGGTGGGCGGCAAAGCAGCGGAGGCTCTGCTCCAGCTCACCATAATCGTGAACATAGCCAATGGCCGAAAAGAGGCAGGTCAAGGCGTCAAAGCGGCGACCGAGGTCGAAGGCCCGCATGTCCCCCTGGATGAGGGACACCCCCGGCATCTTCTTCCGAGCGACCTCCAAGCTTGGCGGATCCAGGTCGAGACCCACGACCTCTTCCATCGCCTCCTGGAAAAAGACCATGTGTCCCCCTGTCCCGCAGGCCACATCGAGCAGGGTCTTTGCCTCGGGCTGATAGCGACGGATCCAGGAGAGGACATCCTCGGATTCCTGCTTGTAGTCCTTCCAGTGGTAGATGTCATCGTAGTAGGCGCTCACACTCATGTTCATTTCCTTTCCTGGTTTGCAGCGCTTTGAAGACCCAGGTCCCAGACCTCGCGTGATTTCTGGCGGGAATACAGTTCGAAATAGGGTCCGCGGCGAGCAAGCAGCTCCTCGTGGCTTCCCTGCTCGACAATGCGACCTCCAGCGATGTAGAGAATGCGGTCCGCGCTCCGGATCGTGGACAGCCGGTGCGCGATGACGAAGCTCGTCCGCCCCTCGAGGACCCGGTCCACGCCCTGCTGGATCCGTGCCTCGGTCTCCGTATCGATCGACGATGTCGCCTCGTCCATGACCAGGATCTCCGGATCCCCGAGAATGGCTCTCGCGAAAGACAAGAGCTGCTTCTGTCCCGTGGAGAGACGGCAGCCCCCCTCCCCCACCTCGGTCTCCAGCCCCTTGGGAAGGTCCAGGATGAAGTCCTCCGCCCCGACGAGCCGGGCCGCGGCCAGGAGCTCCTCCTCGCTCGCGTCCAACTTGCCATAACGGAGGTTCTCCGCGATCGTCCCGGAAAAGAGACGCGGCTCCTGCAACACGATCCCAAGTCTCGATTGGAGCCAATGCAGCCCCAGCTCCCGGTAGTCCACCCCCGACATCAGGATGCGCCCCTCGGTCGGCTCATAGAAGCGGCAGAGCAGACTGACGATGGTGCTCTTCCCTCCGCCGGTCGGACCGACCAGGGCGATGCTCTCGCCGCGTCGCACGTACAAGTCGAAATCCACCAGGACCTTGGGACCCTTCTCATAGGCAAAGGACAGCCGCTCGAAGTGGATATCCCCGATGGTCCTCGGGATGAGCAGCCCCGCGGAGGCCCCCCCCGGACCCACTGGAGCCGGCTCCGCCGAAGAATGGGTGTCCCCCTTCGCCTCAGTGCCCTTCAGGGCCGGCTCGGCAAAGGAATGGGTGTCCCCCTTTGGCTTTTCCTCGGGAGGATGGGTGTCCCGGATGGTGGGGACGGTTTCGATGAGGTCCAGGATGCGTTCGGCCGAAGCTTGGGCCATCTGCAACTCGGCGAACCAATGGGAGAGGTCTTCGATCGGATCGAAGAAGCGACGGGTGTAGGCGAGGAAGGCGATCAGGGTTCCGACCGAGAGGCTGCCCCCGATGTATTGGACTCCTCCAAAGGATAAGGCCAGTCCGGTTGCGAGGCTCCCGAGGGTCATGACCAGAGGAAAGAAGAGGGCGGATTGGATCTGGTTGCGCACGGAAGCGGCGTACATCTCTCCGCTGAGTTCCCGAAAGTCCGCGAGGCCCTTCTCCTCGCCGCAAAAGACCTTGGTGGTGCGGACCCCCGCGATCCCCTCGTTGAAGCGAGCAGTGAGCTGGGAGTTGGCCTTCCGGACCCGCCGGGCGCTACCCAGAATCATCTTCTGAAACCTGGCGCTGACCCAGGCGAGGACCGGCAGCACACTGAGCACAACGAGGGCAAGCAGAGGATGCAGGACGAAGAGGGTGACTCCGATCCCCAGGATCAGGGTCGTCCCCCAGACCAGGTCCAGCGTTCCCCAGGTCAAGATGTTCGAGAGACGCTCGCAATCCGAGGTCATCCGCGACATCAGCCAACCAACAGGATGCTTGTCGAAGTAGGAGAAGGACAGCCTTTGCAAATTCTCGAAGCCGGCCTTGCGGATGTCGTGTGCAATGTGGGTGCGCACCGTCCCCGCGTAGTGAATGAAGAGGCGGACCGACTGGGTCAGCGCGAGTACCAGGCCTAGGTACGCCAACCCATAACCAAAGTAGGAGATTTCGGCTCCAGGGACCGCCCCCTCGTCCACCAACATCCTTGTCACCAGTGGAAAGGCGATGTCGCAGAGCGCTGTCGTAAACCCGAACAGACAAAGCAGGAACACCTCCCTTCGATGCGGCCGGGTAAATCCATAGAGCTTGAGCCAGAGCCTCTTGTTGAAGCGCTTTTCGTATTCCTTCTCTTCCAACAATTGGGTCGCAGTCATTGCGCCTCCTTCATTCTTTCTTCCGGCTCTTGTTCTCCTCGCTCCTGCTGTTCATGCTCACGCAGCTCCTTGTCGAGATCCCGGTCAAAACGCTCTTGGATCCCCCAGAGCCTCCGGTAGATCCCTTCCTGGGCGCGCAGCTCCTCGTGGCTTCCCCACTGCACGAGACGGCCCTTGTCCAGGACGAGGATGCGGTCGGCCTGCTGCAGCGTGCTCAACCGGTGGGCGATCAGGATGGTCGTCCGCCGCCGAGTCTTCTGGCGCAAGCCCTGGAGGATCTCCGCCTCGGTCTGGGAGTCCACGGCGCTCAACGCGTCGTCCAGGATCAACACCGGGCTCTCCCGCAGAAGGGCACGCGCGATCGAGAGCCGCTGCCGCTGCCCTCCCGAGAGGTTTACCCCACGCTCCCCGAGGAGGGTCTCATAACCTCTCTCGAAACCTGCGATGGTCTCGTGAATGCACGCCATCCTGCTTGCCTCGTGCAGCTCGTGCTCCTCAGCCTCGCCCCGCCCCACCCGAAGGTTGAAGGCGATGGACCGGGAAAACAAGAAGGGCTCCTGCAGCACCACACTGATCTGCGAACGCAAGGTCCCGCGGTCCATTTCCGCAATGGGACAGCCATCCAGAAGGATCCTCCCCTCGCTCGGTTCATAGAGCCGCAGCAAGAGCTGGATCAAGGTCGACTTGCCCGCCCCTGGAGCCCCGAGGAGCGCTACCGTCTCCCCCGGCTCCACCCCAAAGCTCACCTCTTGGAGCGCCCGGGTCCCATCCGGATAGGCAAAACTCAAGCCCTCCACCCGCAACCCCCCAAGAGGGACACCCATGCTTCCAAGCGGGACACCCATTCCCTGGTTCCCGGCCCCAAGCGGGACACCCATTCCCTGCTCCCCGACACCAAGGGGAACCCCCATGCCCTGCTCCTCAGCCTCAAGGGCCAGGGTCTGGCCCCGGCTCCCCCTGCCTTGGGGAACCACGTTCCCCTCCGCGCCAGGGGGCGCACCTTGGGGGACAGCCATTCTTGGCTCGCCCCCCTCCTGGTCCGCGGCCAGGCCCTGGTCTTTTGAACCTCCGAGAGCCTTGTCCTCCGCACCCTCTTCCGGCTCGCCAAGAATCTCCCTAAGCCGTTGCAGCGAAACCATTGCCTTTCCGGCCTCGCTCAGAACACGCCCGAGGAGCCGCATCGGCCACATGAGTTGCGCCTCGAAGGTCAAAAAGGCGAACAGGGTCCCCACCGAGATCGCCCCGGTCTGGACATAGTAGATCCCTCCAAAGAGCACGAGCCCACTTTGGGTCATGGCGATCAAGTCGGAAGTCGACCAGAACACCGCCAGCAGATGGATGTGCTTTTGCACTTTTTCCCGATAGGCGGCGTTACGCTCACCGAATTTTTTGCATTCGTATTCCTGGCGTGCGAAGGCCCGCACAACTCGTATCCCTGTGAGGTTCTCCTGCAGTACGGTGGTCAGAGCCCCCTCCGCCTCGTCGGCCTCCTGGAAAAGTCTTTTGGTTTTCCCGAAAAAAAAGTAGGCAAAGGCCACCAGGATGGGGAGGAGAGCCAAGGAAAGAAGAGTCAGACCAGCGTGCAATCCCAGCATCAAGGGGAGCACCCAGACCAGGAGGAGCAAAGCCCTCCCAATCTCGATGACCTGCCCGGAAAGAAAGAGCCGAAGCGTCTCCACGTCCGAGGTACAACGCTGCACGAGATCTCCCGTATCCGCCTTGTCATAAAAAGCACAGGGGAGCCGGGAGAGATGTCCGAAGAGATGGTTCCTCAACCTGCGAACGATCCCCTCCGAAGCCTTTGCGGCCAGGACTCCTCTCAGGAATAAAAAGGCCCCACCCAGGGCTGTAAGCCCAACAACCCAAAGAAAAGCCCGAAACAGGAGCCAGCCGCCGCTGGAATTCCCCAGCAGGGCCTGGCCCATTTTTGGCACAAGACCACCCTCATTTGAAGCAGCGTTCGTCAAGACATCGATGGTTGCCTTGGCGACCAAAGGGACCAAAAAGAGGACGCCGATCCCAAGCCCCATACAGACGAAGGCTAGGAAATAGGTCAGGCGAAACCCCCGGGTCGCCCCAAGGAGAGTCAGCTTGTTTCCCCGCCCCGAGGAGGGGAATTGTTTGAACCGAAAAAACATGGAAGCCTCCATGCCGAAGAATACGCATCATTGCAAACTAGGAAGGTGAGCGGGCCCCTGGCCGGATGCGCAGTCACAAAAAAACCCGCTCGGGGGAGAGCGGGTCTTTTGTTTCCTCAGCCCGATCTACTCGGCGAGGCTGAAAACGATGATCCGCTCAGTCGGCCACGTCCTTGGGAAGGGAAGTGGCCCGCATAACGGGATTCCCTACTCGCAAGGTCGCGACCAGGGGAGTCCGAGAACCGCCGTTCTTGGGACTCTGGTCACGATGTGTCCGAATGAAACTGATCATGAAACGATCTCCTTGTCGTTTTCGAAGCTTGCCCGGGTCTTCTGGGTCCCGAGCAAGATGAGGCAGATAAACATGAAGAGCAAAAAGAGGAAACACAAGAAAAAAGAAAAGTTTTTCTATCGGATTTTCTTCCAAAGTTGTCTTCTCTTGCTTCCCTTGGGTGTCATCAACATCGAACCCTTCTCTTGGTAATAAGAATACTCTTCGGTGTTTCCGTTCGCCCACTGAAGGACAAGTTTCTTGTTTTGGGCGTACCATCGACCCTTTAAACCCTTGTCTTTTCCCGTATCACCCGTGGTCGAACCGGTCGGATCCCCGTAATTGTTTTTATGCTCCATGGAGAGCAAGAGTCTGCTCCGCCAAACCGAAGTCCCATCTCCACGCAATTCCAAAACACGGATGGTCGTCGAACCGAAGGTTCCCGAGGAATAAAAGGACTCGTAGCGCCAGATTCCCACCAGTGCCTTGTCCCGCTCAGGCTCTTTGTAGTAGATCGACCCGGCGATAGCCTCCAAGACGGGGCGCCGAGTCTTCAAACGGTCGGTTGGAGCAATGGCAATCACTCCAAGTGAATACCCCTCGAGAAGGCAAGCAATGGCGAGACCCGAGAACGATTTCCCGTTTCTGTTCTTCCCGCCCCATTCATGGACCCCATAGTCTCTCCCGCCGATCCGAAGCTTCTTGACCGTTCCCTTCCTCCTCATGAAAGGAAGAATCTGGGAGAGTTCCTGATCCATGGCCCCCGAGATGCGGCCATCGCTGACGTCCGTGATCCCTGCCGCCTTCTCTCCCGAGACCACGATGATCTCCTCGATCCCCGCAGGACTTCTCGCGAGATCAGGAGGCAGAAGGAGAAGGGCATCCTCTTCGCCCGCCTTCAGTTGCCAGCCATCGGGATAGCGGAAGCGAAAGCCCAAGGGGTGCTTGTAGAGCTTGCCCGAGATCGCGACCCTCCCCGCCAAGGTGGAAGCGGGAGGCTGTGCGATCTTGGAGGCTTTGTCTCCTCCGGGATTGGAAACAGTCCGCCCCGGGTCCTGTTCGAGAGGATTGGGGTCTTTCTTCCCCGCCTTTGCCACTAGGGGGTTGGGGTCCGCCTTTCCCGGCTTGGCCTCGAGGGGGTTGGGAGCGGTTTTGGGTACTGTTTTCCCCTCGGGTTTCCCTCCCGGGGTTCCCTTGGAACCATGCGCCAAAGGGTTAGGGACTTTGGGCTTGGCGAGAGGATTGGCCGGTGGTTTGGGCTTCGGTTTCGCCAAGGGGTTCTTGGGGACGACAAGACCAAGGTCATACCGATTTCCCTCCGATTCCAGGGTATAGCCCTTGCCCTCCTTCTTGAGAACGAAGGGAAACTTCCCTTCCCCTTTTCCGAAGTGGCCCTTGAGTTCCGCCCCTACCAGTTTGCCTTCTACGGGAAAGCGCTTCCCCCCCACCTCGAGGCCACCGGTCCAGGCAGCGCCTTTCTGCTGGAGCTTCAAGAGGACACCCTGGCCGCGGTAAGTTCCTGGCCGGAGATCGGGTTCGCCTCCCCCGCAGGCGAGAGGGAGGAGAAGTGCAAGCAGCCAAAGCAAAGCCAGGCGGAGAGAGAGAATGGTTCTTCGGATAGACATCTGAGATCCCCTTTTGATCCACTTGATCCATGTTCCCGAATCCCGCGAACCAGGTGAGTGAAGAGCACAGAAAAGAAGTCGGTTTTGAGCGAATCCCAAACATTCTATCCAGGAAGGGGAGCTACAACCCGCATGAATCCAGGGGACTTTTCAGTCCACCTCTTCTGGACTAGGATCCCCCCCTGAGCTGGTTGGGCTTGGATTGGGCCTACCAGGACATGAACACAAGGGATGCAGAACGTAGAGACTTCGGGGATCTCCTGGGGCGAATGAGGGAAGGGCAGGCATAAATCTCTCTCACTGGATCCCGCTGAGAAATCATGGAGAACCGGTGAGGCACCACTGAGAACGCAGCAATGAGAACTCAGTGAAGGACTCGAACTCCGTGAAGTTCTTAGTTGGGATCCTCTCCGGTGATCTCTCGTCCACTCTGGATTGGACCCAACTTTTTCAAAGAAAAGCTGGGAGCCAAGCGCGGGGGGTGTTTGCCTTTCTTGGGTTTGAGTCCAATCAATTCCCGCCCATCCAAGCCAAAAAAACGGTAAATCTGCTTTCATCCACAATCACCATATGGGGGAAAACTGAATGTGCGAGATCATCCCAATCCCTTCCGCAATCCTGGCAAAACTGAACTCTTACGTGATTGGCCAAGACCGGGCCAAGCGCAAAATCGCGGGGGCCATCTATGAACATTGCATCGCTCATTTTGCGTTGAAACGGGGAGTCATCGACTCGGTCTCGCGAAACAACTTGCTTTTCATTGGACCGACGGGCACGGGGAAGACCCTGATCGCAAAGAGTTTGGCCAAGATCCTTGACTTTCCTTTTGTTCAACTGGACCTCACAAAATTTTCTTCGAGTGGTTATGTGGGAGCGGAAATCGGGTCCATCACCAAGTTCTTGATTCAAGCGACCATGGAAAAAAGAAACCGAGAAAACGCGATCGTGTTCCTCGATGAGTTCGACAAGATCGCCGGATCACGAGTAGAGGAGAAGGACGTCTCAGGCTATGCCCTCCAAGCGGAACTCCTCAAGATCATGGAGGAAGGGGTCGTCACCTGGACCGACCGCTCCGGGAAGGATTTCACCTTCGATCTCTCGGGTGTTTTCTTCATTTTTGCGGGGGCCTTCCCCGGGCTTTCCAAGATCATCCGGAAACGTTTGGGGAGAACCAGGATCGGTTTTTCGGATGCGGGTTCCCCCCAGGGGAGTGTGGATCGCTACCTTCTTTCCCATGCCACCCCTCAGGATTTCGAGGATTTCGGGTTTCTTCCCGAGATCATGGGACGCATCGCTCACATCGCCTCCCTCGAACCCCTCAGAGAGAAGGAACTGAATCAGATCCTCGTCGAAGCCAAAGGAAGCCCCCTCAAGCAGACCAAGGGTTTCTTCAAGTTCCATGGGATCCAGTTGGATTTCTCCGACAAGGCCCTGCTCTCGATTTCGAAGAAGGCTCTCGCAATGGGTACGGGTGCGCGAGGGCTCCCCTCGATCCTGGGAAACTGCCTGGACGAACTTCGATTCTCCTGCCCGGAACTCCACGAACGAGGAGTGCAGAGGATCCGCATCGTGGATTTGAAAGAGGACGGTTCCCCAGTAACCGAGATGGAGGAAAGAAAAAACACCGGAGAGCAAGGCCGGCCGGGAACGGAACTCTTCTTTCTCGACCCCAAAAAAAGGATGATCCGAGCCCCACTTCCTAGAAACATCCCCACCCTCGAAAGAATCTTGAGTGAGGCAGAGGCCAAGGGAAGGAAGGAGAAGAAAAAGCGCTCTTCCAAGAAGGGTCCGAAGACAAGCCATCCTCGACAAAGCGAGGAAGCCAAATCCAAGGAACGAAAAAAGGTCAAGCTCAAGCTCTTCGACAAAATCAAGGAGGATGAAGCGACCAAAGAGGCGAAGGTACCCCTGGTCTCCACTGGGACCCTGATCTCCTGGTTCATGAATCTTTACGAGAAAGAGGGAAAGGCTGCGTTCGAGGAGATCCTGGAGAGGATCCAAGCGCGAGGGGAAACTCTGTCCATGTTTCATCTCATGCGGGAACAATCCAATGCGAAGAAGCTGGACACCATTTGGAAGTATTGGGACTACTGGGACGCCCTCCAAAACGAAAAGAGGAAGAACCCGAAGGCTCCCCAAGATCCCACGGATCCCGAGGAACCCGATGACCCCGATGACCCCGATTGGGAGGACAATCTCCCCTTCTAAGCCGAAGGCCTCATGATCCGCCCTTTTCCCCGACCGGAAACCGGGGACCTTGGATCCTCCCAAACCTCCAACCGGTACGTATCGATAGATGGCTCGTTGTTAAAATCGAACCGTAACTCGGTTGGAAAGGCTCCGTAAGCCGGTTGGGAGGAAACGGAGGTCCTGGAAATGAAGGGTCATGCCTTTGAGTCCGGCGGGGACGGGGTAACGGTCGCTGAAGAGGGGTTGCCGCGGAATCGAGGGGAGAGGGCTTGCGGCAAGCAGGACCAAACTCCGAGGATCCAGGAGGAAAAAACCCAGGGAACCCAGGTTGCGATTCCCGGTCCCGGGGGAGGTGAAAAGGATTCGAAGATCTTTTGCGAGCCCGGCGCCTTGGAGCAATAGGGTGCCGGGGGACGTCGCCGTTCCTGGACCCTTGAGTCCTGCAAGCTGATCGAGCCGCAAATGCTCCCAGAGGAAGGCGTGCAAATCTTTCCAGTAGGTTCCGAAGACGGCCGACCAGACTCCATGCCCTCCACCCTTCACTGGATGCAGTTCATAGGGGACGGCAACAGCTTTGGCCCGTTTCACCAGGTCGAGTGCATGGGAGTAGGGGACGACCGGATCCTTCATTCCATGGACTATAAAGAAAGGGGGCTCTCCCTTTTCCATGTCTTTGAGGTCATAGAGAAAACCCCAAAAATCGCACACTGCATGGACCTTGGATGAATACCCAGCATTCCCGCTCTTACCTTCTCCTTTGGCATAAGCGCCCTCAAGGCAAGTGATCGCGCCCGCGGAACCACCACAACAAGCGATCCGGGAGGGGTCCACTTTGTAGGTTTTCTGGTAGCGACGCAGCCAACGCACCGAGGCTTTGAAGTCTTCCATGGCATCAATGATCTGCTTGTGGGTCACGGCCCCAGAGACACGAGTCAGCCTGTAGTTGATGGAAATGGCGACCCAACCCCTTTTAGCAAACTCGGTTCCGAGCTGCCGGAAGCTGCGGGTCGCTTTGTCACCCGAACGAAACCCACCTCCGTGGACAATGACCATCGCGGGGCGCGAATCATGGGTGTCCCCTATGGGCTGGTAGAGGTCGAGTTTGAGGGTTTCCCAGGTTTTCTTGAGACTGTTGTAAGAGCGGCCGTAGACGAGATCCTTCCGGACCTGGACTCGGGCGAAGATGGGATCGCGGAAGCGAAGGCCCTGGGCGGGGAGCAGGGAGAGAAAAGCCGGGGAGAGAAAAAGGAATGGAAAAAAGAGGAACGTACGTTTCATGAGATGGCCTCCTAACAGAACCACTTCATGATTCATCATGAAGGAGACACGGGGACAGGAAGCCTTGACTTTTTTGTAATAACTCCTGGTCGCGGGAAAAGAGGTCAGCTTTCCCAGGCTTCGAAAACCCGCATCAGGTTTTCATGAGTAAATCCTATGAATTCCTCGTGGGTCAGTTCGCCATCCTCCCGGATGCGGGTGGCGAGTTTCCCGAGTTTCGAGCAATCCTCGAGACCAAGGGGCGCCCGGTCGATGCCGTCATAGTCGGAACCGATCCCGAGAACCCCGGTGCCTCCTACGGAGAGTATGTGGAGGGCATGGGTCACAGCGAGGTCAAGGTCGGCGGTCTCGCTCTTTTCCGAGAGGAAGCCGGGGACGAGGGTCAGGCCGAGAGCCCCCCCGCGGGCGGCGAGGCTCTCGATCTGGGAATCGCTGAGGTTGCGAGGATGGTCGCATAGACTGCGGGCGGCTGCGTGAGAGTCGATGGGAGGCGGGACATCCATTTCCAGGACATCGTCGAAGGTCCTCGGGGAAACGTGCGCCAAGTCGGCGACCATGCCTCGCTCGGCCATGGTGCTCACAACTTTCCTCCCGAAATCGGTCAAGCCTTTGGGAGAACTTTCGGTGGGTTTTTGGCAGCTCTCGGCCCAGGAAAGGTGGTTGTTCCAGGTCAGGGTCATGTAACGGACTCCGCGATCGGCGAGATGGCGGAGTTTGCCCAGATCATTCTCGATTGCGTGTCCCCCTTCCACCCCGAGGACGATAGCCAACCTCCCGGAGGCCTGGATGTCCCGGGCTTCTTGCATGCTACGGGCGAGGCCGACCTTGTCTCTATGGGCTGCTGCCAGGGCCTCGGCCCCGTCGATCAGCTCGTTGACCCGGGCAAAGCAGCGATCGGGAAGGTAAGCGAGTTCGACCCAACAGGCAAAAAAGAGGACACCCACGCCAGCTTCCCGCAACCGGGGGAGGTCCACCTGGCCATCGGGAATCCCTCGCACAAAGTCCCTGCCATAGTCGACCAACTTGAGAACCGTGTCGACATGACAATCCAGGAGAAAGGGGCTGATCTCGTCCGAGGGATTCCCTGGGGATTTCTGTTCCGCGCTCATGAAGGAGTTATAACCTTGCGCCATGCAGAGGGAAGGAGCCGCAGGCGAGGAGAAGTGGGAGGGACTGGCCCGGAGCCACTATGAGAACTTTCCCGTAGGCTCGTTTCTGGTCCCCAAGGCCAAGCGAGGGGCCTTCAAGTGGATCTATGCCTTTGCCCGCACCGCGGACGATCTCGCCGACGAAGCCCGAGACCTCCAAGGCCTCCAAGCCCTTCGCGCCAGCCTCGACGCCGCTCTCCACCCCCCCTCCCACCCAAGCGGGACACCCATGTTCTTCGACTCGCTCACCCGCCCTCTCGCCCGGTACATCCAGGAGCACCAACTCAGCCCAGAGCATTTCCACCACCTCCTCGACGCCTTCGAGCTGGATCTCCGCAAGAACCGCTACGGGGACACCCATGAGCTGTTCGATTACTGTCGGCTAAGCGCCAACCCTGTGGGGCGCTTGGTTTTGGAACTTTTTGAGCAAAGGGATGCCGACTCCTTTTCCCGCTCCGATCAGATCTGCACCGCACTCCAAATCCTGAACCACCTCCAGGACATCCGCTCGGACTATGTGGACAGGGATCGAATCTATCTACCTGCCGATCGGATGCAGGCATTGGGCGTCAAGGAGCAGGACCTGGCCCAGTCAAAGGCCCATCCTGCCCTCCAAACCCTCATCCAAGAACTCGCCCAAACCGCCGCCAGCCTCCTCGTAAGGGGACACCCACTTTGTGATCGCCTCCGTGGTCGGGCTTCTCTCGAAATCCGGGCGATCTTCCATTCGGCCTCTCTGGTCCTGGAGCGTTTGGGTGGTAAGGGTTTTGATCCCCTCCGAAAACGCCCCAGGGTGCACAGGACCGATCTTCTCCGTGTCCTCTTCCGTACTCTTTTCGCAAAAGGTCCCTCAAAAAACCTAAGGGGATTGGCCCAAGGGGCTCCCCCATTCCCTGGGCAACCATGACCCTATCCTTGATTCTCGGGTTTGGAGGAATCCTCCTCGTCGCGAGCTATGTGCAAAGCGTGGCGGGTTTTGCTCACGGCCTCATCGTCATGGGTTCGGTCACCCTTCTTGGCTTAGCCCCAGTCCCCTTTACTGCTGTCGTGATCAGCTTGACAGGACTTGCGAGCATCCTAATGGCTCTCAAGGGTAGGAGGACCCATATCGACATCCCCCTTTTCATCCGGGCCTCTCTGGGCTTGATCCCCATGCTCCTGGTCGGGTTAGCCCTCCTTCACTTCCTGGACAAGGGAGCCTCTCTCTTCCTCCAGCGCAGCTTAGGACTCGTCATCCTGTCGGGAGGATTCCTGGGAATGGTCAAACCGCGCCCCCGAAAGCAAAGATCCCCTCACTGGCACGACTTAATCGCAGGGGGCTTGGCGGGGATTCTTGGGGGACTCTTTAGCACTTCGGGCCCTCCGCTGATCTTCCACCTCTACCGGCAGCCGGACCGAGTGGATGTCATTCGCTCCACCCTCCTCACGATTTTTTTGCTTGCCTCCTTCGCCCGGATCATCCTCGTGCTTGGGGAAGGAAGTTTCGATGCTGACATGCTTTATCTCAGTCTAGTCTCCCTTCCCCTCGTGGCCTTGGGAACCTTCCTCGGAAGACGTTTTCCTCCTCCCTTATCAGAACGGGGAATGCGCCGCCTCGCCTTCGGCCTCCTCATGGTTCTCGGCGCCCCTCTCCTCATCTAGGGCCTCCTCCAAATCCCCATAACAAGGCTTTGATTTTGCCAGAGAGGAAAAGTATCCTGCTTAGCTCATAGTTATGCTTAACGTCTCTCTTGGCTACAGATGTAGCCCATTCCTTGAGTAGGGGGCTTCCCCCTAATGGCAACCTTGGAGGTCTGAATGCCTCGAAACTCTCTCGATCGAAAATTTTCCCAGCAGAAAAAACAGGGCTCCCGGAAGAATCCGGTAGCCCTGTTTTCATTTCTTCCTTCCTGCCTGACCCTTTCGGCATTGTTCTTCTTGATTCCCTCTCCCCCTCTCCCGGGACAGGAAGCAGGTTCCACAACAGCCAAATTTTCCGTCAGCCAAAATGGAGGTGCGACCTACAACGTGCCCATCTTTGTTTCTCCGGGCACAAATGGAATGCAACCCAAGATCGCGATTACTTACAACAGCCAGGCGGGAAATGGCCTGTTAGGAAGGGGCTTCGACCTCACAGGGCTTTCCGTCATCTCCCGGGTTCCAGCCACCCTCGCGCAAGACAGGTTTTTGGACCCGGTCGATTTTGATGGCAATGACCGCTTCGCCCTGGATGGACAGCGCCTCGTAAACATCTATGGCGCCTATGGAGGGAATGGCACCCGGTACAGGACGGAGCAAGAGACTTTCTCCAGAGTGATCTCTTATGGACGGTCAGGAGATGGGCCATCCTTTTTCCGCGTATGGACAAAAGATGGAATTTACATGGAGTTTGGAGGGACCTCGGATTCGCGCATTGAAATCCCAGGCTCCACCAGTGTTCTCCTCTGGAGGGTCAACCGTATCCAAGACCGGTCAGGGAATTACATGACCATCCGGTACTTGGAAGACCGGGGAACCGGAGAATCGGTCCCCTACAGGATCGACTATGCTGGGAATACGATACGCCGATCTCTCCCCTATGCCTCGGTCCTCTTCAGCTACCAATGGCGGACGGACCCAAGCACACATTGGATTTCTGGGAGACGCATCCTCATCCGGCGAAGGCTCACTCAAATTCGCTCCCTTTACGGCAACACCTTGGTGCGCTCCTACACCATGGGTTATGGGTTGCGGGGACCCAATCGTGAAACACGGCTCGTTTCCCTGACGGAAAGAGGAAGCAGGGGAAAATCCCTGGCACCCATCCGATTCACCTGGGGGAGTCATGGAGTGGAGAATTTCTCAGGTGCTAGAAGAGTCCTGAACACCTTTGCCAGGAGAGTCGGTGGGTGGAGCGTAAAAGAAAACCCACGTCTTTTGGCAGACGTAAATGGTGATGGAAAGGCGGATATCGTTGGTTTTGCGGCAGCAGGAGTACAGGTTGCCCTCTCCACTGGCTCCGGTTTCGCCTCCCCCAGAACCTGGGTGCGTTCCTTTGGTTGGAACCAGGGTTGGCGCTCCAAATACCACATCCGGCGGTTGGCGGATGTAAACGGAGATGGCAAAGCCGACATCGTCGGCTTTGCAAGCAATGGAGTCTATGTCTCCTTTTCCACGGGTTTCTCCTTCACCTATCCTCGATTAGTGGTCCGGTATTTCGGTTATCTAGCTGGCTCCTGGAGAAACGCAGAGAACCCCCGACTCCTTGCAGATGTAAACGCCGACGGCCGGGCTGATATTGTCGGTTTTGCAGGCCATGGCGTTGTCGTTTCGCTTTCCACCGGCACAGGGTTTTCAGCCCCCCGAACCTGGGTTCGGAGTTTCGGTTATTCCGCAGGTGGTTGGAGGTCGGCCGCCCATCCCAGAATGATGGCGGATGTGAACGGGGACGGTCGAGCGGATGTCATCGGTTTTGCAAGTAGAGGGGTTTATGTCAGCCTTTCCACTGGATCCTCCTTCGCAGCCCCGCAGCTTTGGGTGCGAGGTTTCGGTTACAGCGCAGGGGGCTGGAGGACGAATTATCATCCACGAATGATGGCGGATGTGAATGGGGATGGACTGGCGGATGTGGTTGGATTCGGCAGCCAAGGCGTCCAAGTTTCCCTTTCTACTGGAAGAAGTTTCACTCCCCCGAGGCAATGGGTTCGGGGCTATGGGAGCGGAAGTGGTTGGCAAATCCAGAGACATCCCCGCTACGTCTTCGATATGAATGGGGATGGACGTGCTGACATCATCGGTTTTTCCGGGACGGGGCCGACTGTAGCGCTCTCCACGGGAAACAACTTCGCGGCACCCCGGCTTTGGTACCGTGGCTATGGAAATAGTCTGGGTGGATGGAACGAAAGTCTCCACATTCGGAGCTTGGGAGATGTGGATGGGGATGGTCTTCTCGACCTGGTCGCGTTTGGGGACTGGGGAACGGACCTTGCCCGGTCCAACCTCGGAGATGATGACAGTCACATCACCCAGATAGACAACAATGGAAACAAGACCATCATCACCTATCGCCCAATTACCCATTCCAGTGTGTATCGCAAGGGAACAGGATCGCGGTACCCAAACATGGATTTCCAAGCCCCCATCTATGTCGTCTACCAAACCCGACAAAGCACAGGAGTCAATGTCACCGATTTCGATTTAAAACGCTATGAGTTCGAAGGGGGTGTATTGAATCTTTCGGGGCGAGGCTTCAGGGGATTTCGAAGGATTACAGTCAACGACTACACCGCCGGCATTCGGAAGATTACACGTTACAACTTGGATCACCGCTTCTCGGGAGCCAGCCTTCTCAGTGTCGAGCAACGGCAAATCGCTAACAATCGGCTTATCTCGGCAACTTGGAACGGCCTTTCCCTTGCGACGACTTTCGGAGGAAGGGTTTATCGTCCCTATGTTTCTTCCAGCCTTACCAGGAATTATGAACTCAATGGCGGCTTGATTTCTTCAACTTCAAGCAGGTTCATCTATGACGCCTATGCCAACTTGACCCAGGCCACTTATGTGTTTCAGGGAGGGCATCGAAAAATCGAGACCTATACCTATGCAAACATTTTCGGGACCTGGATCCTTGGAAGGCTGACCAGCAAAACGGTAACCAGGATTCGTTACGGCAAGGCTCCTATCACAAGAAAGGAGGTTTACAGGTATGACTCCTCCTATGTACATCTACTCCAAACGACCATCGAACCAATGGGAGGAGCCTCGGTCAGGAAAACGGTCACTTATGGCTATGACGCCTTTGGCAATGTCACTGTCCAGAATACGTCGGCTTGGAATGGGCGATTCACTGAAACACGGACGGCCCGGCAATATTATGATGCAAAGGGCCGATTTGTGGCTTTTGAGTACAACCCCCTCGGACACAAGCAAACCTATTTCCGCGAGCCTCTCCTGGGCTTAGTAACCACAGTAGTTGGACCGAACGGCGTTGCTACCTATTCCACATACGATGGCTTCGGCAGAAAAACTTCGACCTACACTCCGGGCGCGGGAAGGACGACTTGGACCTACACTCGTTGGCGTCTGGGCATTTTCTCCTACATTGTCACCATCCGAAAGGATGGAACGCCCGTGCGAAGTCTCTATTACGACATCCTCGACCGTGAAAGGCAGCAATCGGTCCAAAACTTCAACGGTATTTTCACCCATCGAACGACGGAATATGACCGGCTTGGAAGAGTCTCGCGCATCTCGGAGCCCTTCCAAAGTTATTTCTGGTGGGGTTACGTAAGAAAGCTTTGGACCACCCGACATTATGACCTGCTAGGTCGTATTACTTCGGTCACCCATCCCGACAATTCCATTTCCCGGACGTACTATTCCGGCACAACCATCACCAAAATCGATGCAAAAGGAAACCGGCTCACGGAAGTGCAAGACATATTCGGCAAGGTCCTTCGCTCCTATGACGCTTATGGCAGTCTTACAACCTACAGCTACGATAGCCACAACAACCTGATTTCGATCCGGGATCCCTATGGCCGTGTAACCACCATGGCTTATGACCTCTTGGACCGAAAAACCCGGATCACCGATCCGGACATGGGAACCACTTATTACTGGTTCAATGGGTTCTCCGAGCAAATCGCCGAACGCAACGCGCGAGGCATGACAACGACCTATCGTTACGACCGCTTAGGTCGCAGAACTCATCGCTATGAACCAGAAGGTTGGACCTATTGGACTTATGACTATGGTTTGGCCGGCAAAGGAAAACTCTACAGGGTCAGCGGTCCGGGCGGTTACTCGGAGACGAACAGCTATGATAAATACGGAAGACTGATCTCCACTCTCTACTCTGGAGGAGGTAGGTCTTTTCGGACGACCAACACATATGATGCCTATGGACGCATCACCCAAATCCAATATCCAAGCGGATTCCGTGTAAAAAACATTTACAACCGCTTTGGTTATTTGTCCGAAGTCCGAAACCTCGCAACAAATGGTCTCTTTTGGAGAGTCAACTCCAAGAATGCAAGAGGGCAAGTACTCAGCGAAACCTTTGGAAATGGAAAAACAACCATTTATTCCTACAACAGCAGGAGTGGAAGGATCTCCCGCATCCTAAGCAGTGGAATCCTGGACCAGCGTTTCGGCTTTGACACTGCAGGGAATTTGACATGGAGAACGGATGGCATCCTTAAGACTTCGGAGACCTTTGGGTATGACCGTCTGAATCGCCTGATCCGCTCGTCAGTTCCAGGGTTCTCACCGGTGCGAATCACCTACGATCGCACAGGAAACATTCTCTCCAAAAGCGATATCGGATCCTTCCGTTATTCGAGTGCCCATCCCCATGGCGTTGCCCAGATTCTTGGGGCTAACGGGAAACCGATCCGGCTTCTCTCGTATGATGCTTCGGGTAATGTAACTCGCAATGGGACTTCCACCCTTACCTACACTTCTTACAACAAGACGCGATCTGTTTCAGGCAATGGCATTCGCCTTCTTTTCGATTATGGACCGGGAAGGGACCGGCGGCTGCAAAGGGAATACCTGCGAGGGAGATTAACTTCTTCCCGTTACTACGCAGGACCGCTTTACGAGCTCCAGGTCGTTGGAAGCAGGGTCACCCATTTCAATTACATTCTAGCTGGTGGCCGCATCGTCGCCGTTCATAAAACGGGTTATGGGGCAGAGACCCAATACTTCCATCGAGACCACCTCGGATCGATTCAAGCCATTACCAACCAAGTGGGGAAGGTGCTCCAGGTCTCAAGTTATGATCCATGGGGCCGCAGGCGACATGGAAGGTCTTGGGCGCCGGGAAAAAACATTCCCTCCATTCATTACCGGGGATACACCGGGCATGAGCACCTCCGGGTAGGAGAACTCATCCATATGAACGGAAGGGTTTACGACCCGACTATTGGACGCTTTCTCTCTGCCGACCCCTTGGTAAAAGGGCGCATCGCCGGTCAAAACCTCAACCGCTACAGCTATGTAGGCAACAATCCCCTGTCCTCCTTGGACCCAAGCGGCTTTTTCCTCGGAAAACTTTTCAAGAAGATTGGAAAGTTCTTCAAGAAAATCTGGAAGCCTCTCGTGGCGATCGCAATTGGTGCCATCACCGGGGGAGCGGCTTTGGGGTTACTGGGGCTTTCCAGCTTGACCCTGGGCGGAGCGATCGTATCCGGGATTGCAGCAGGCTTTGCTAGCTCAGCCACATTAACCCTCCTCAATGGCGGAACCCTGGGGGATGCCTTTAAAGCAGGCTTACGAGGTGCCGTCATCGGGGGCATAACAGGGGGAATCATGTGGGGCATAAAAACAGGGCTCCGCATGGCCCTCGATCGCTTTATTCCCAAGGACGCGAAACTCTACTACGCCGAACATATCGGGAATAACGTCTACAAAATCACCGAAGTGGACGCCATCAAAGGCCCCCGTCTTTTTGTGAATGGGATCTTGAACGGATGGTCCGGTGATCCCACAACCGCGATCCAAAATGGATTTGAACTCTATGGAGACAGCTTCACCCTTCTCCATAACCCTTCAAAAGGATTCTTTCTGGATATGCTCGAATCCTTTGCGGGGAAGGTCCTAGGCCCTTCGGGAGAAGCAACCCAGCTTGCTCAATGGCTGAAAAACGCTCCGGGGCTGAAAGAGATCATCGCCCATTCCCAGGGTGGGATCATCACCACCAACGCTCTTGGCCTCTTGGCTCGTGAGGGAATCAGCCTCTCGGGGGTGCAGGTGACCTTTGTTGGAGCTGCCGTTCATCAAGGAGCTGCCCTGGGGGCTGTCAAAGCTGTAAACGCCAGTTTTGGAGGATTTTATGTGAACCCCACCGACGCTGTCCCCAATTTGGCCGGCCTCAATGGGAATCCGATCAACATGATTCGTTCCCTCTTGTCGATCGGGAAATTGACAGGGTCCGGGTTCGCAAGCCCCCACAGCGCAACCAGTTATTCTGTTTTCTTTGGGGGGCCACACCTCGGTGGCGCATCGTTCCGCTACCTGACCCCGACTCCCTGACCTTACCAAGATTCTGCATCCCCTCGAATCTTTCCATGATCTCGAGCCTGGGGAGCAATTTCCTCGCTCCCTAGGCCGTTTCGGGCTGTAAAACCCCAAGGACGGGTGCTTGCAGGTCGCAATGGCCATCTAGGAGCCCTACCTGCTCCCCAGGCAATTCGCGCAACGTCCTTTTTGGACGGTGCGTTCCCGTGCTCCGGTTTCCCGAAAAACCGTAAGCACTCATTGGAGCTCATCCCAACTTTATCTCGGAAGGAGAGCTTTTCGCTGCGGGATCTTTTTTCATGAAAGGATTTTGGGGGCCCTGCGAGGGGGAGGCGGTAGATGGTATTCGGGGAGTGCTTATGGAGAATCCAAGCGAATTCTGAGGAGAAGAGGGCGGTTTCTGGCATTGCCCCTCTCCCCGCCTTACTCTTAGGCCTTATGCGAGTAATGCAAATCGCTGCGAGCCAGAGCCCTGCCCAGATCGCACGGGCATCGGGGTCGAATTTCCTCATCTCCTTTCTCTTCCTTTCCCCGGGAAGGAGAAGGGGATTATTGGCCCTTTATGCATTTTGCCGCGTAGTGGATGACGCAGTCGATTTGGGGACGACCGAGGGGAATGAGACAGCGGAAAAGCATTTGGCCTTTTGGGAAGAAGAGCTGGACCGAGCCTTCTCAGGGACACCCAAGACCCCTTTGGGCTTTGCTCTCCATCGCGCGGGGCTACGGTTTGGGCTTGACCCCAAACCCCTCCAGGAGCTTTGCCTTGGCGTCCGAATGGACCTATCCCCCAAGCCTTATGATGATTTTGATTCCCTCAAAGTCTATATGCATCGGGTTGCATCGGCAGTCGGGATTGCCTGCTTACCCATTTTCGGGGCGGACCCAATCGCAGCCAAACCCTATGCAGAAGCCCTTGGATTGGCTCTTCAATACACCAATATCCTTCGGGATATTCGGGAAGATGTTTTGTATGGGCGATGCTATCTCCCGATGGATCGAATGCAGGCCTATGGCCTTACTGTCGAAGATTTGAAGGACCCCAAGAAAAAGGATTTATTGAAGAAGGGTAGTCCCTTTGACGCCTTTCTTTCCGAAGAATTCGCCCGTGCGAGATCTCTTTATCGGAAAGCCGAGGCCGCCCTCCCCGTCAACCGGACCAAAGGTCTGAAACCGGCCAGGATCATGGGACGAATCTATGAGGCCCTCCTTGATCAAGTGGAGAGGGTTGGACCAAGGATTCTTGTCGAGCCCAAAGTCCGAGTCCCGAAATGGAAGAAACTCTGGCTGGCTCTTTCCACATTCAACCCGCATGATTCCTGATCCCTTCCCCCTCGATGCTCTTTACTGGATTTGGATTTGAAATAGGGGCCTTCGGATCTTTTGCCTCCCTCAGCCACGGAGGTTCCACAAAGATCCGAAGAAAGAGGGAAAAGGCCGATTGGAACCACACCCCTTTCGCCAGGCCGTTCATGTTTTGTTCCTTAAGGGTCTTGCACAAATTCGATCCGATCACATGAATCATCCGGGTTGAGGAAAAATGAGATCCAAACCTTCTGTCCTGATCATTGGCGGTGGAGTCGCGGGACTCTCCTCTGCCCTTACCCATCTCCAGGCTGGCTTCCGTGTAACCCTGATCGAGAAGCGAAAGCAGCTAGGAGGCCGCGCCTGGTCAGACGCAAAAGGGCTCGATAACGGACCCCATGTCATCCTCGGCTGCTACCACCATTTTCGGAAATTGCTCCGAGCCTTGGGAACCGAAGGGCTTTTCGAAAAGGAAGAAAGTCTCCAGCTTACTTGGGTGTTCAAAGGGGGACAGAGCCTTAGGCTTCGCCCCCCAAAGCTACCTTCCCCTCTCCACCTGCTTGCAGGGTTGATCCGACTCGACCTCCCCCTAAAAGCACGAATCTGCTTGATCAAAGGTACCCTTTCCGTTCGCCTACCCCTCCCCCCCCCAGGCACCACCCTCCAGGATTGGTTCGTCAAACGGAAGATCAATCGGGACACCCAATCTTTATTTTTTGTCCCCCTCTGTCGGGCAGTCATGAATGTGGAAGCCGACCAGGCTGATGCACGACTCTTCTTAAAGACACTAAGGGTCGCCTTCGGCGCTTCCCGTAAAGAAGGAGCAATCTGGTGTCCCACAGCCCCCTGGTCACAAATTCTCCATCGCGCTGGAGCCCTCTTTTTGGAAAAAAACCGAGTCGAATGGGTCCACGCCTCAGTGAAGGCCCTGTCCCTCTCACAAGATAAAGGGATCGATTCTGTCACCTTGGGCAATGGGCAAAAACGGTCATCCTTTGATCGGTTGGTCCTTGCGGTTCCTTGGGAGGAGGCTGCCAAACTTGCCCCTTTCGCGGACTTCGCCACAAAAGCCAAGGAGATCCAAAGCTCATCCATTGTGAGTGTTTCCTTCCCCCCTCCAAGGCAACCTTTTCCATTTAATGAACCTCTTCTTGCCCTAGTGGGAGGAGAGCCTTTTCATTTTCTATGTAAAGCACCCAGTCCCAACGGATGGCTCACACTTCTTGCAGGCGCCGCCGACCATGCTCAGATTCAAACCCAGGAAGCCTGGATCGAGGAAGCTCTCAAATGCTTCCAAACTTTTTTTGGGCCGGGAAAACTTCTTCCGGAAAGTCCCCACCAAAGTTGTAGAGTTCGCCGTGAAGCTAGAGCGACGATTGCATCAACCCCACGGATTGCAGGACTTCGCCCAAAACCCGGACCTACCGAGATCCAAGGTCTTTGGTTGGCCGGTGATTGGACCGATACAGGTTTCCCCTCAACCCTCGAAGGCGCCGCAAAAAGCGGGGCCTTCCCCGCCTAGCGGGACACCCATTCTTTTGTTCCAAAAGAATGGGTGTCCCTTTTGGGTTTTCCCAAATGAAAAAAGGGGGGCAGCCGGTTCGCGGAGCGAACCCTCACTCCCCAAACAACCTCCGGCACGCCCGCACGCCGTGGTAGCACCGACGACCCGCCCGCTC
>DROQ01000182.1 GCA_011321845.1 Planctomycetota bacterium
CATGGCCGATGGGAAAAAGAGTATTCCATCGGACCTAAATCCCCCCTTACTTTGAAGATCCTTTTTTGAAGACCTTGAGGTGAGGCAATCAAAGCCTGCACGCTTGTATTCAGGTCTATTCAAGATACTTTTCCCCAATCGCCCAGACGAAATGCGGGAGACTAAAAACTTTGCCAGCAGGCAAGGGGGACCTGATTTCTGATGGTGGTGTTTTGGGCTTAGAACGCGGGTTCCAAGGCAGTGCTGTCCAAGATCATCCGGCTCTCTTCTCGAAACCCCTTCAATTCCCGCTGAAACCTGCATCCTAAGCACAAAACCCGCCTTTTCGAAATCAGGTTCCCCTTGTCTACTTTCCAGGTATTTGGTTTTCAGGCTTACGTTTGGAAGGTTTTGGAAAAGCTATCTTGGACAGGCCTGGTTCCAAGGAGGGTTGAGGGGGGTTCAGAAATAGGGGTTGATGATCTTGGACAGTGCTGGCTTTGATTGGATTCCCATTTTGTCTGGTTCGCAAATGAGACGAGACCCACTTGGGTATTGACCCCCTCCTGCTCTTCCCGAGAAAAAGCGAGAGGGGTAGACCCGAAACAAAAGAGGGAAGATTATTTCTTGAGGACTTTGCGCTCGAGGAGCAGGAGTTCGAAGCCGGCGTCCTTGACGACCTCGGCGATCTGTTTCTTCTCCAGGGTTTTGCCGGGAGGAGGGAGGAAGCGCACTTCGGCCTTCTCCATGTCCATCTGGTAGTTGCGTACGCCCAACTGGCGTACGAGGGCGCGCTCGAGCGCCCCGCTTCATATCGGTCAGGTGATTCCTCCGACGATCCCGACGTAGACGACGGGTTCTTGGGGGAGGGCTTGTTTGGAGGCAGGTTTTGTGGAGTTGGCTTGTTGCGGGGCGGTGTCCGCTCCCTGGCAAGCAGCCAGCAGGCCCAGGAGGCCGGCGAGGGAAGGTGTGAGTCTTGTGCGCATTGTCGATCCTTGTTTGGATGGAAGTGAAAAGAAGCGAAAAGAGATGGGAATCAGAAGCGGAGCCGCAGGCCAAAGATGCTGACCCAATCCTCTTCGAGCTGGTTGCCGTTGAGATCGAGGAGCAGAGGGACCTGGACGGCGGCTTCGAGGAGGAAGTTTTGGTTGAAGATGAGTTGGAGCCCGAGGGTTCCGAAGACTTTGGTCCCGCCGGTGTTCGCGAGGCGGGCGCCGCCCGAGCGGTTCTTGGAGGCGAAGATGGAGTTGAGTTCGGCGACGAGGTTGAGGGTCTTTTGGTCGTAGCGCTCGTAGCGGGCAGGGTAGAGGCGAAAGTGACCCCCGAGGTCGGCCCGGAGGCTGTTGCCGAAGCGGTACCCTTTGGCCTCGCTGTTCCACTTGCTGATGAGGTCCGCGCTGACGAGCCAGCGCCCCTCGACCTTGGTGATGGCCGCGCCCAGGATGGGGTCCCACGATCCCGAGCCCGGCTGCAGGGGCATGGGCAGGAGGCTCCCGCTCGAGGTCTCGCTCGTGCTCCCCGTCGGCAGCTCCGCCCCGAAGAGGAGGGAGGCCTCGAGAGTCTTGGCCCTCCCTGTCTTTTGGAAGAAGCGGTACTTGCCCATGAGCGCGAGGTCCCCGATCCCCTCGGAGCGCAGGGGTGGGAGCCCGCCTCCCCGATCGAGGCGCTTCTTGAGATAGGGAGCCGCGAGAGAGATCGTGAAGTCACGGTTCAGCCCGAGGACGGCCTTGGCCACAAAGGCGTCCACCGCCAGTTTCTGCCCCATCCCGCTCTTCTTCACATGCACCCAGCGTGGAATCACCCCCTGCCCATTGA
>DROQ01000183.1 GCA_011321845.1 Planctomycetota bacterium
TCCAGCCACAGATCGCGTCCGCGATGTGTTCATAGACCGCCTTCCCCTCCCCATCCACGATCCCCTCGAACTGCCTCCAGCTCGGATTCGAAGTCGCGCAGAGCACAAAGACCCCCTTCCCCTCCTCGCGGCAAACCTTCAGGAACGGCTCCACCGAATCCTCCCCCAGGAGAGGATTGACCGTCAACCAGTCCGCCCAGGCAAAATGCGCCTTCGCATAGGCCTCCGCCGTCGATCCGATATCCCCCCGCTTGACATCCCCGATCACCAAAAGTCCCGCGTCCCTCCCCATCGCGCAGGTCTCCGCATAAAGCCCCAACCCCTCCACCCCCAAAGCCTCGAAAAACGCGACCTGCGGTTTGATCCCCACCACGTAGGGCGCACAGAGTTCGATCAAACGCCGATGGAAGGCCAACAAGCCCTCCAAACCCGGAAACCCGAACGGCACCCGTTCCAATCGCGGATCCACCCCAAGCACCAAAGCCGACCGCTTCTCCAGAACCTGCGCACGCAGACGATTCGAGGCATCATAGGACATGAAAAGCAGCCTAACCGGCCCCAGCCCGATCTCAAACCATCCGAGAATCCCTTTTCCCCATTACCCTCCATTCCTCTTGGGCATATTCTCCTTCGTTACCTGGTCGCCTAAGCTCGGGTCCTCCAGCAGAGCCAAGGCGACCTGATTCTGGAGACTGGCCATGAACCCAAACCTCTTCGCGTTTCCTCGCTCTTTTCGGAGCTTGCCCTTCCTTGCACCCCTTGCCCTGAGCCTTGGGGTTTGGGGACAACAACCCATCCTGGTCAAAGACATCAACACCGAACCGGTGTTCCAGCCTTCCTCGGAACCGGGGGGATGGGCGAACCAGGGGAAGGTCCTTTTCTTCCGAGCCAAGACGCCCGCCTTGGGCTTCGAACTCTTTCGGACCGCAGGAACCCCCGGGTCAACCCGCCTGGTCAAGGACATCCTGCCGGGCCCCAGCGGCTCCTATCCTGCGGACCTGCGTTGGCTCGGCTCCAAGCTGGTCTTTTCAGCCATGGGAGGGCTCACCGGTCGCGAGCTATGGATCAGCGATGGGACCCCGTCTGGAACCAGGTTGCTCAAAGACATCCGCCCGGGCACGACGGGATCCTATCCCAGCAACTTGACCCCTGTGGGGAAACAGATCCTTTTCAGCGCCCATGACGGGACGACAGGGGAGGAGCTGTGGACCACGGATGGGACGCCCGGAGGCACCCGTAGGCTCAAGGACATCCACCCTGGCCCCATCGGCTCGGACATCCAGGAGCTCGTCCTCCTCGGCTCCAAGGTGTTCTTTCGGGCCGACGACGGCGTCCACGGCTCGGAGCTTTGGGTCTCCGATGGAACCCCGGGCGGGACCAAGATGGTCAAAGACCTCGTTCCGGGACGGGGCTCCTCCTCCCCCAGCTCCCTCGCCCCCCACGGAAACAAGCTCTACTTCCGGGCCTGGACTCCCCAAACCGGCCTCGAAATTTTTGTCTCGGATGGGACGGCGGCTGGAACCAAAATCCTGAAGGATCTTCTCCCGGGGAAAGGAGGTTCCAATCCCAGCCATTTGACCTGGGTCGGGAACCATCTGTTTTTCGCGGCGGAGGCGCCTTTTCGGGGAAGGGAACTCTGGCGTTCCGACGGGACAACTCAAGGGACAGTCCTCTTGGGGGATCTCCGGAAGGGGAGCCTCGGCTCCTCTCCCTCGGAGCTGAGTTCCCTTGGATCCAGGCTTCTGTTTCAAGCCGACGACGGCGTCCATGGGAGAGAACCCTGGATCTCGGATGGTACCTCTCTTGGGACGGCCCTCCTCAAAGACCTCGTCCCCGGGACTCAGGACAGCAACCCCCGACAGTGGACCCTTGTGTCTTCCGGCTTGGCTTTGTTCGCCGCCCGAACGCCCAAGGAGGGCATCGAGCTCTGGAGAACCGATGGGACCCGAGGGGGGACCCGGCTGGTCAAAGACATCGCCACGGGGCTCCCCGATTCGAAGCTCAGCGCTTTTTATCCTGCCCAAGGCAAACTCTGGTTCGCGGCGGATGACCACCAACACGGCAAGGAAGTTTGGAGCAGCGATGGAACCAGCAAGGGAACCCAGATGGTCAAGGACCTGGCCGCTCCGGACGGAAGGACACGAGACTCCGCCCCCGGGCGGCTCACCGATAAATTGAACAGGGTCCTCATGAGCGCCTATGACCCGAAGCATGGTTTCGAGCTGTGGCGGAGCGACGGCAGCAAACAGGGCACCTTCCTTCTCAAGGACATCCATCCGGGTCCGTCCTGGAGCGCCCCCGAACACCTGTTAACCGTCGGCGACCTGGTCTTCTTCACTGCCGCCGACCCCGTCCATGGAAGGGAACTCTGGGCCAGCGATGGAACGACCAAGGGAACATTCCTGGTCAAGGACCTGAACCCTGGGCCAAGGGACAGCGACCCCGAACACCTTTTGGCCCTTGGGGATCGCCTGCTCTTTGTCGCCCAGGACGGCGCTCATGGCCGGGAGCCCTGGATCAGCGATGGGACGGCCAAGGGGACCCGACTCCTTGGGGACCTTTACCAAGGTCTGCGCGGCAGTCAGATCTCGTCCTTTTTCGGCTGGAAGGGCAAAGCCTATTTCAGCGCCCGGGATGGCAGAAGGGGAAAGGAGCTCTGGGTCACCGACGGCAGCCCCAAAGGCACAGCCCCCCTCAAGGAGATCGAGCCCGGTCCCCAGGGATCGGCTCCCGGCTTCTTCGCCCCCTTCGCCGGAAAACTCTTTTTCAGCGCGACGCAGAGCAGACTTGGACGGGAACTTTGGGTAACGGACGGAAGCACCGCCGGCACCAAGCTCTTTTTGGACCTGCTCGTCGGAAAGGCCAGCTCAGGAGTCCGGTATCTCAAGTCCTTAAACAACAAGCTCTTCTTCAGCGCCGGGACCCCGAACCATGGCGCAGAGCTTTGGGTCTCCGACGGCACCATCACCGGGACCCGGAGGATCAAAGACATCTTTCCAGGTCCCCGCTCCTCCTACCCCATGCCTTTGGGCGTCCTCGGGACCAAACTCATCCTCGTCGCGAATGACGGCATCCATGGGGTCGAACCCTGGGTCTCCGATGGAACCACCAAGGGGACCATCCTGCTCCATGACATCAACCCCGGACCTCTCCCCTCCATGCGCCCTTATGGACCGAGCAACCGCTTCCTCGAGACTTCCACCCGCTACTTCTACTTCCGGGCCTACTCCCCCAAGACAGGCCACGAGCTCTGGCGCAGCGACGGAACCCCCCAGGGAACCATCCTCCTTCCCGAAGTCCAACCCGGCCCTCCGAGCAGCGATCCCGATCCATTCGTGCTCTCAGGCGGCTGGATCCTGATGGACGCCGAGGACCGGCTCAAAGGAAAGGAACTCTTCAAGTTCTTCCCAGGCGCCTCGGGTAAACCCGTGGGCCTCCCCTGCGGCACAACCCCCAAATCGTTCCCCCGACTCAAGGCCACCGACCCCATCCTAGGCAAAACCATGATCCTCCGAGGGAGCCAAGCCAAGCCCAGCGCGATCACCTTTGTCCTCCTCGGTCTCCCCGTCACCAACAAGTCCCTCCCCCTCAAACCCTTGGGACCCCACTGCCGCTCCTATCTCGACCTGGCCTCCTTCTGGCTCCCCCTTCCCCCCTTCCCCGTCCCCCCCCAAGGAACCTGGAGCCTCACCTTCAAGCTCCCCCAATCCCCCACCCTCTTCGGCCTCCAAATCGCCACCCAGGCCGCTTACTTCCTCCCGAATCTCCGCCGCTGGGAAATGACCAACGGCTTCTTCAGCACCTTCGGCCTGTAGGGAGAAACCGTCACTTACGGCATCCGATTCTGTCTTCGAAACAAGAACAAGCAGCCCCCACTCCTTCTCCACTTTTCCGTTTCCTCCATAAAAAAGAACGACTCCAACATCGATCTTCTCGTTTGGGGAATCAAGGATTTCCTGTTTCCAAAATTCTCTCGACCAAGCGGTAGACCGTTGTCTTCCCAGGTGTTCGCGGCCAATCCTTGCAGGAAGGCCTGTCGAGCCTTCGAGCACGGCGGATCGCAGCATTGATCTGTTTGCGTTGGATCTTTTTTGGGTCGATTCCCTTGTCATAGGCTGGGAGAAACTTCTTCAAACGCGCCACGCACTCCCTCGAGCTTGTGATCCCCTTTCCGTCTTCAAAGTGAAGGAGAATCCAAAATTCAAAGCTTGGATTGCTCAGGGCGAAGCCATGCTTCTTGCTCTTTTTTTCCCATGCATGCAACTGCATCAACTGGTCCTCGGTCCATTGGTCACGGTCCACAACCAACCAGGCTTCATCGAAGTCCACCCAAGCTTCCTTCTTGAGTTGGACCTCCAACCTTTTCAAAACTTGAGGAGGAGAAGAACGATCGCCCCCAGGCAAACATTTCACATGAACCAAAGAACCTTGACCTTGGAAAAGCGCAAAATATTGTGGCTCCGTCTTTTTCCCTTCGACGGCAACGACAAACAATTTTCGGTACCGCCGTTTCCCCGGGGGCCTTTGAAAGCTACGTCTTTTTCTTACCACCCGCCTTTTTCCCCACATCCTCCGAAACACAGGAATGCTCCCAAAACGGGCCTGAAAGAATCAGA
>DROQ01000184.1 GCA_011321845.1 Planctomycetota bacterium
CCGCCTGGAAGCCGGGGACACGAACGCGGGCAAGTTCTACCTCCTCCTCGGCAGCCTGAGCGGCCCCAAGCCCGGCTTCAACTACGCCGGCCTCCACGTCCCTTTGAACCCCGACGCCTATTTCGCCTGGACGGCCAGCCAAGGTCCCAACGCCCTCTTCCTCCACTCCTCCTTCGGCGTCCTGGACGCGAACGGCCGCGCGAGTGCCAAGTTCATCCTCCCCCCCGGCATCCCCACCAGCCTCCTCTGGCTCCGCTTCTGGCACGCCTACCTGGTCTTCGACAGCAAGGGCTTCACCATGGCCAGCAACCCCGTCCCCCTCCTCTGGGACCGCTAAACCCTAGTAGGAAACGCCTCCAGGCGTTTCCCCACCCCTCCCCAAGCTCCCCCCATTTCCCCTGACGCTTTCCCCCCCACTCGGCTAAAGTAACCCCATGTTCGACAACCTCACATCCGCGCTCAGCAAAGCCTTCGAAACCCTCCGAGGCCAGAAGACCCTCACCGAAGACAACATCCAAGAAGGCCTCAAGGCCGTCCGCCGCGCCCTCCTCGAGGCCGATGTCCACTTCAAGGTCGCCAAGGAATTCGTCAACCAGGTCAAAGAAGCCGCCGTCGGCCAGCAACTCATCAAGTCTGTCGACCCCGCCCAGCAGTTCATCAAGATCTGCCACGACCAGCTCGTCGAGCTGATGGGGGGCGAGCAAACCAGCATCCCCATGGCCTCCTCCGGCCCCACCGTTCTCATGATGGCGGGTCTCCAGGGCTCCGGTAAAACGACCACCTGCGCCAAGCTTGCCCTGCACATGCGCAAGCGCAAAAAAAAGCGCCCCCTCCTGGTCGCGGCCGACCTCCAACGCCCCGCGGCCGTCTCCCAGCTCCAGACCCTGGGAAAACAGCTCGGCATCGACGTCTATGAGGAGGGGACCAAGAGCAGCCCTCCGCAGGTCTGCAAGCGCGGGATCGCCCACGCCAAAAAGATGGGCTACGACTTCGTAATCCTGGACACGGCGGGGCGTCTCCACATCGACGACCTCCTGATGAAGGAGCTGGAAGAGATCGTGGGGGTCTGCAAACCGGACTCCGTCGTCCTGGTCTGCGACGCCATGCTGGGGCAGGACGCGGTCAACTCGGCGGGGGAGTTCCATCAGCGCCTTCCCCTGACGGGGGTCATCCTGACCAAGCTGGATGGGGACACCCGGGGAGGTGCCGCCCTCAGCGTGCGCAAGGTGACCGGATGCCCCGTCCTCTTCGCGGGAGTGGGCGAGAAGCCGGAGGACCTCGAGGAGTTTTACCCCGATCGCATGGCTGGCCGCATCCTGGGGATGGGGGATGTCGTGGGGCTGGTGGAGCGGGCCCAGGAGGTCGTGGACGAGAAGGACGCCGAGAAGGCCGCCAAAAAATTGCTCAAAGGGCGCTTCACCTTCGATGATTTCCTGAAACAGATGCAGATGGTTCGCAAACTCGGGCCGCTCAAGAAGGTCCTGGGCATGCTGCCGGGGGTGGGGCAGGCCATCAAGGACATCGACATCGACGAGAAGCACTTTGCCCGGCTGGAGGCCATGATTCTCTCGATGACCGCCCGGGAGCGGGCCGAGCCCGAGCTGATCAACCTCCCTAGGCGCCGTCGCATCGCCCGTGGCTCGGGCAACGAGCTGCAGGCCGTTCACGACCTGCTCAAGCAGTTCAAGATGATGAAGAAGATGTTCGGAAAGATGGGCAAGGGGGGCGGATTGCCCCCGGAGCTGATGGGGGAGGCCCCAAGAAAGGGGTTTCGTCAGAAAAAGGGGCCGGGAATCCCCGGGATGCGGAGCGGAAAGCGGGGAAAACCCAGGTTTCGTTGAGCTTTTTCCAGGCTAGGCCTTGTCTTCGTCAGGGATTTGGTGTTTGATTTTCCGCCTTTGAATTCCCCTCTAAGCCCTGGCCGGGCTTTGGTTTTAGGTATTGTTTGGTCCTTTTCCCCCGTTCCCGGAGGACGTGGAGGTTGGGGGCCTTTGTCCATGGAGCATTTATGACAGTCAAGATTCGCTTACGTAGAACGGGCCGCCGCAATCGACCCTGCTACCGAATCTGTGCGATCGAATCCCGGAACCCCCGGGACGGCCGTGATCTGGAAATCCTCGGTCTCTACGATCCCCTCGCCCCCCGGGTCGAGGACCAGTTGAAGGTCAAGGTGGACCGGGTCAGCGCCTGGCTGGCGAATGGAGCGCAGGCCAGCGAGACTTGCTACTACCTCTGCAAGCGGGCGGGGGTGGAGTTCCCCACCAGGACCCCCCGCAAGCGCAAGAAGAAGCGCACCGAGAACAAGAGCAAAAAGAAGTGGCTGCGCGACATCAACATGCAGAAGGCCAAAAAGGCTCGGCGTGAGGCGCGCATCCAAGCCAAAAAGGCCGCTGCTGCGGCGGAAGCATCCTCGGAAGAGGGTTGATCCCCAGGCTGGGACCTTGACCTGGGTCCGCCTTGGTCCCTCCTGGGCTCAGCCTGGGGTGCACCCCTGGGACTGAGCCGACCCTTGAGGCGAGGTTCATCAAGGCGCGAAGAAGGAATCGGAAGTGGCTGCAAAAAAAAAGAAGAAAAAGGCCGCCGCGAAGCCTAAGGCTAGGGCGGGAGCGCGCACCAAAAAGAAGACGGCTGGGAAACAAGCGGCTCCCAAGGGAAGCCCCTCCAAGAAGGGGGCGAAAAAGGTGGGGAGAGCTGTGAAGAAAAAGACGACTTCGGGCAAGGCTACAAAGAAAACGACCAAGAAGGCGGGGGCCAAAAAAACCGCGAAGAAAACCGTGGCTGCCAAGTCAGGCAAGGCTGTGAAGAAGGTCACGGCCAAGAAGGCCGGCACAAAAAAGGCAGTGGGTAAGACCTCCGTGAAGGCTGCGAGCAAGAAGAGTTCTGCCAAGAAGCCTAAAACAGCAGCGGGTTCCAAAGCCAGTTCGAAGGCGGGGCGGGGGATCAAGCTGACGGCAAAAAACATCCTGGCCAAGCGGGCCGCCGCGAAGAAGGCGGAGGAAAAAAAGGCCGCGGACAAGAAGCCCTCCTCCAAGAAAAAGACCAGCAAGAAAGCCGGGACCAAAAAAACGACGGTCAAAAAGGTCGCCGTAAAAAAGGTCAGTGTCACCGACACCACCGAGGCCAAGGAGGTTCCCACCAAGGTCCTTTCCGAGGAAATCCCGGTTCCCGTTGCTGCGCCTTCTCCCAAGCAGCGTTCCCAGCCGGTCGCCGTGCAGGAGATCGATGTCCGGACCGAGAAGGAGCGGCATAAGCGTCTCCCCGACTTTCGACCCAAGAGCTACGGGAAAAAACCCAAACCCCTCCCTGCGGGGGACATCCTCAAGCTTCTCATCAAATACCTTGGAAAAGCGCCGACCTTCAAGCGTGAACTCAAGGGGCTCAGCCTGGTTCAGCTCGGGATGTATTGCATTTTCGCCATCGGGGGAAACGCTCCCCGGGTCTGCTTGGAAGCGGTCAAGCGGCTGGTGGACGCCTTCCCGGACTGGAACGAGTTCCGGATCAGCGATCCCCTCGAATTCATGGAGATCCTGGAGGGCCTCGAGATCGACAATCTCTACAACCGCTGTGAGCGGGTTCTGGAGTTCATCAACGACGTCTACCAGGATCAGAACGAAGTGGACCTGGAATTCCTACGGGATTGCGACTCCGAGGATCGCTTGACCATCCTGGATCGCTATGTCTCTCTGGGCCCGGCTCTCGCGCACTATCTCGCCCTCGGGATCCAGGGCTTCGAGGGGGTGCTCTTCCATTATTCCTGGGCCCGGGTTGTGCAGCGGCTGGGCAATGTCCCCCGCTCGGGTTCCCCTAAAACGCTGGTGGCTTCCTTCGCCAAGGTTTTCAAGGGCAAGGACCTGGTCTCCGCGCAGGTGAACCTCATCGATCTTGGCGAGGAGATCTGCCTCTCCAAGAACCAGGCCTGTCGAAGCTGCTACCTCGTGTTGCATTGCAAGGGGCGCAAGATCTGAGGCGGCCTCTTAGGTCTCCGCTTCTGCTGGCATCCTCCTCCCCCCGGCGCAAAGAGCTGCTGGAGCGCGCAGGATACAGGACGGTCCTCGTGCCTCCCGGGCATGAGACGGAGGCGGTTCGCGGGGAAAACCCGAGAGCGCATGTTCTGCGTCAGGCTCGGGCCAAGGCTCTGGGCGCGGAGCTGGGGAAGGCTTCTGGGATCGTCCTTGGCGGGGACACGGTGGTGAGCCTGGAGGGGCGGATCCTGGGGAAACCAGGGGATGCCCGGGAGGCGGAGGCCATGCTGGAGGAGCTGATGGGGCGGACCCATGAGGTCTGGAGCGGTCTTGCCCTGGTGCGCTCGGAGGGAGGAAGGCTTCTGGAGGGGAGTCTGCGCTCCGGCGCGAGCTGTTCGCGGGTGCGCTTTGGGCACATTCCAGGGGCTTCGCTCCGGGACTATCTTGCGGGAGACGAGTGGCGGGACAAGGCCGGGGCCTACGGGATCCAAGGGTGGGCGGGCGGCTTCGCCGACCTGGTCGAGGGGAGCCTCGACAACGTGATCGGACTGCCCATGGAGCTGTTTGCGCGGCTTTTGGAGGAGGTTTTGGGGGCCCCCGGAGAGTGAAGAGGCTCCGGCCCTCCATTCTGCCCCTTGCATCCAAGCGGGTGGGGTCTACAATCTTTTCCTTTTTCCGGCCACAGGGCGGGGTAGAAACAGGACCTCTCGGTCGCGGTTCCAGGCGGAATCGATCGAGGCAGAGGAAAGGAACTCCGGAATGAAGAAGGACATTCATCCGAAGTACGAAGAGTGCGAAGTCACCTGCGCGTGTGGCGTTTCATTCAAGACCCGGTCGAGCGTAAAGGCGATCAAGGTCGATATTTGCAGCGAGTGCCATCCCTTCTACACGGGCAAGCAGAAGTTTGTGGACACCGCGGGTCGGGTCGACAAGTTCATGAAACGCTACGGCAAGCACCTCGAGAAGAAAGACGAGAAGACAGAATCCTGATCGTGTTCAGGGGAGCCCTGCACGGAGGCTGAGGATTGCGGGAATCGTTGCGTACCAGGCTTCAGAGTTGCGAGGCGCGATTCGAGGAGCTCGAGGCCCAGTCGGCTGACCCTTCGATCATCCAGGATCGAAACCGGTCCAAGGCGCTCTTCAGGGAATTGGGGGGGTTGCGTGGGATCATCGCGGCCTACCGGAAGTACGGCCAGGTCCAAGCCAGCCTGGAGGAAGCCCGGGAGATCGTGGAAGGGGGCGGGGACCCGGAGTTCGTCGAACTTGCTCAGGAGGAGATCCCCGTATTGGAGGCTGAAGCCCAGCGTCTCGAGCTCGAGATCGAGACCCTTCTCCTGGAGGGGGAGGACGAGGTGGGATCCCGGGACGCCATTCTCGAGATCCGCGCTGGGACGGGGGGGGAGGAGGCGGCTCTCTTTGCCAAGGACCTGGCCCGGATCTACGAACGTTTTTGCCAGCGCAAGGGCTGGAAGATGAAGCTGCTCGGTTATAGCGAGTCGGACCTGGGGGGCTTCAAGGAAGCGGTGTTTTCGGTCTCGGGCGAGGGGGTCTTTCGCATCCTGCGCTTCGAGATGGGAGGACACCGGGTCCAACGGGTGCCGGTTACGGACTCCCAAGGGAGGATCCAGACCTCGGCGGCCACGGTGGCGGTCCTGCCCGAGGCGGAGGATGTGGATGTGGAGCTGGACGAGAAGGACCTCGAGTTCCAGACGACGACCTCCTCGGGGCCGGGGGGGCAGCATGTCAACAAAACCCAGTCGGCCGTTCGCATCACCCACATCCCCACGGGCCTGGTGGTCTTCTGCCAGGAGGAGCGCTCCCAGCACAAGAACAAGGCAAGGGCGCTCAAACTCCTGCGCAGCCGGCTTTTTGATCTCGAGCGGCAGAAGGTGGAGGAGGAGCGAGCCCATCAGCGGAAGACCCAGGTGGGGAGCGGGGATCGCAGCCAGAGGGTTCGCACCTACAACTTCCCCCAGAACCGGGTGACCGATCACCGGATCCCGGGCAAGAACTTCTCCTTGGAAAAGGTCTTGGACGGGGACCTGGACCCTCTGATCGAGGAACTGCGGCTCTTGGACCGGGAAGAGAGGCTCCGAGACCTGTGAGCCCTCCCATCCAGCAGGAATTGGGCCGTGCAAACACAGTTTTTCCGAGAGCGGCTTTGAACTCCAAGGCCATTCTCCGTTCAATCATTGTTCCCCCATTGGACCTCCGCGGCTTTTCCGGGGGCTCCGTTTCTTTGAGACCGAATCAGGGTAATGCAGATGACCGATACCAACGATCCCATACGTGACGACCTCGAATTGATCGAGGATGCTTCCGCGAGCGCTCCTCAAGCTCCCCAGGCCCCCCAGGTCGACTACCTCGCCCTGATCTTCAGCCGCCTCACCATGGGGATGTCCTGCCCCATGTTCAACCCCAGGTCCGATCCGATGTATTACCGGATCTTCTTTGGGGGACTCTTGATGTTTATCGGGACCCTCATCCCCTTCGACGGAGACTGGGCGCATCGGGGTTACCTGACTTTTTCGGGTTCCATCTGGATGATCATCTCGCTTGGGGTGATGTGGAGCATGTGGGGTGCCGTCTCTTCCGGGAGCCTTCGAATGAAGTGGGTCCTTTTCGCCTTTTTCCCCTTTATCTGGGGTCTCTGGCATCTGTTTATGACCACGCCTGATTTCGGAAACCCCGATCTCAAGTCCTGGGGGGATGTCTTTGGTCTCCTGGGCAACCAGGCCAAGTTCCCGGTATTTGGAAATGCCCTCCAGAGCTTTGGTCCCGGGAAGATCCTGGTCTTCGTCGGTTCCTTGATCGTCGAGTTCCAGTTCATCATGGGACTCTTTGGCGGGATCAAGAAGAGCAAGGAGATCAAGGCGAACCGAACCGTTCAGCGCCGCCGCTGAGTGGGGCAGGGGTGTCTGCGCAGCCCTGGACCGTCCAACGGGTTCTCCTCCTTGCGGAGGAATACCTGAGGGAGCGGGGGCGGTCTTCGCTGGGGCTTCGCTCGGATTTGTCGCGGGCCCTGGGGGCGGTTCTGGGGCTGGACCGCCTCCATCTCCTTTTGCAGTACGACCGCATCCTGAGTTCGGAGGAGCGGGCCAAGTTCCGGGAGTTCACGCGGCGGTTGGCGGAGGGGGAGCCTCTGGCCTATCTGCTGGGGAAGCGGGAGTTCTTTGGGCGTCCGTTCGGGGTGGGACCCGATGTGCTCATCCCGCGGCCGGAGACCGAGCTGCTGGTGGAAAAAGCCTTGGAGGTTCTTCCGCGGGGGGCGCGGGTGTTCGAACCCTGCACGGGGAGTGGTTGCATTGGGATCAGCCTGGTGCTGGAGCGGGAGGACCTCCAGGTGCTGGCCTCGGATGTCTCGGCAAAGGCCTTGGCCCAGGCGCGGAGGAACGCGGAGGCCCTTGGGGTGGACGCGGAGCGGTTCCGGCTGCGGGAGGGGAGCTTTTGGGAGGTGGCGGAGGGGGAGCGATTCGACGCGCTCCTGGCGAACCCGCCTTACGTGGATCCCGCACGGCCGGAGCTGTTGGACGAGGGGGTGCGGGATTTCGAGCCGCATCTTGCGCTGTTTGGGCCGGGGGGGGATCCGCTGGGGGCTTATCGGGAGCTGCTCAAGGGTGGGGTGGATGGTTTGGTGGGAGGGGCTTGGGTGTTGATGGAGCTGGGGGTGGATACAGCTGCGCGGGTCCTGGATTGGGTGCGGAGGTCTCGCTCTTACACCGGGGGACAGGTCTTGCCGGACCTCGCGGGAAACCCCCGCCTCCTCCTCGCCCGCCGTAAGTAACCCAGTAGGGAACGCCGGGAGGCGTTCCCTACCGACGTTTTCTACCAAACACTGGGACCTTTTGGGCCAGCCAGAAGGAACCCTGCCGGTGTCGGGAGCGCGAGCCCCAAATAAGGGCCCCATTCCCGTTCCACTGGAAGCACCTTGGTGTAATAAAGATCCCGCGCGATTTCATTCAGGTAAAGCGTCTTGTCGCTGACCTGCAAAAGATAGCTCCCCGTCAGCACAGGGGGAAACAGCAACCGCTCCCCCGGCTGGATGGGGGGCGCGTCATAGCGGGGATGGGGCGCTGGTTTCTCGGGAAAAGAAAGTCGCACGGGTCCCATCTCCAGCCAATCCCTCCGGAGGAAGTACGCCCGGTCCCCCAAGCTACCGAGAAAAAAGCGGAGGCTGCCCTTGGGTAGAGGGAGCCGCTGGAGAACGCTCTCCATTCCCGGGTCCTTGCGCAGGAGATAGAGAAAGTTGCTGTCGCTGGGGCAGTGCCAGATCCGGCTCCCTCCGGCGATGCTTCCTCGCTCCCAGGGTTCTTCGCGGTCGCCCAGGCTGGGAAGTCGTGCGTAGCGGAAGCTCCATAGGGGAGTCCCATCCAAGGGATCGAGGCAAAAGGTCATCCCCAGTCCTGTCCCGATATAGAGTCTTCCCTGGTCGAGGATGGGCCGTTCGGGCCGGAAGAAGCGCCCGCGGAGCCCCTCTTGACGATGTTCGGCCAGGTCCTTGGTTAGAGGGGCCCCCCGCACCAGGTCCCTGGACCAGAGGAGCTTGCCCCCAGCGTCCAGGCAGTGCGCACTGAGCTGGATGGTGACCGGGTCGAGCTGCTTGGAGGAAAGAAAGAAGATCCTGCCCCGAGTGGCGAGGAGGCTTCCTGTGAGCTGGGTCCTTGGAGGTGCATAGGACCACTGGACTTCCAGGGTCTTGGCGCCCTCGGAGGGGAGGCGGAGGGCGAAGAGGCGGGGCCTGGTCTTCTGGAGGAAGGCGGTGGTTGGTTGAAGGATGGTGAGCAGGGAGGAGATCCCCTTCTGGGAGAGGAGGAGTCCGGCATCGCCTTCGGGAGGCAGGCTCCCGGGGAGGGCGAGGAGCTGGAGTCGGGCCTGGGGGGCTTTGGTGGATTCGTCCTCATGGCTCTCCTTGGGATCGGAGGCGACCGCGAGGTCTACGACTCCCAGCTTGGCTCCACCCAAGAAGAGGTAGCGCGAGCTTCCCCTCGGTCCCGGGCCCATGAGGCCAAGCTGGACGGAGAGGGAGCCACCCGGCCAGGAACCGAGGGACCTGGGACCACGAATGGGTGTCCCCTGGGGCTGGGGGGTTGGAGGGGGGTTGCCGTTGGGGGCGCCGGGGGGGCTGGGCCAGGCGGGGACGGGGAGGCTCCAACGGGCGAGTTGTTGGAGGGCGAGGCGCTGGGGATGGTTTGGGGGGAGGCGGAGGTCGGCGGCGAGGGTTTCGGCCTGGAGCAGGTCCCCTTTTTCGAGGGCGAGGTCAAGGGCTTGGAGCAGGGCGGCACGGCTTGCCTTGGTCCCGACGAAAGCGAGGGCGAAGGCCCGCAGTGCCCGCGGCTTTCGTGGGATCCGAGCAAGGCGCTGGAGAGCTTCTTTCTCCAGGTTGCGGGACCAGGCCCTTTTGGCGTGGGGAGGAGCCGCTTCCAGAATGCGGGCAAGAAGCAGATGAAAATCGCGGGTTTCCCGGCGACCCCAGGAGATCTGGATCCTTGGGTGTCCCGGAACAAGGGCGGGAAGGAGTTTGGGGCGGGCTTGGGTCCACTTGCCTTGGCTGGCGAGCAGGAGGGCCGCGCCGAGGCGGCGGGAAAGGCGCTGGTCCGCCAGGAGGACCTGGCTGCGATTGCGTTGCGCCCGTTGGCTCTCGATGGCGGGGTTGAGCCGAACTTCTTGAGCGGGGAGGGAAGGGGCCAGGGCCCAAAAACTCCAAAGGGCCGCCAAAGCCAGGCATCTTCTTCCTCCTTTCAAGGAGTCCTCCTGATTCTTCAACGCTCGGAGGAGCGGGAGAGGAGATAGGAGGGTGGGGGGACGCCCTTGTCATCCAGCGCCCGAATCCAGGCTTGGGGGTCATTCTGGAGGCCGAAAAGCTGCCGGCGTTTGAGCTCCCAGTCCTTTTTGAGGTCCTGCAGTTTCTGGCGCTGTCCCTGAAGGATCCTTTGGGAGAGCCGTGCCTCGTTCCAGGCGGGGACCAGGGCGAAGGGCAGGAGGTAGAGGGCGAAGAGGGAGAAGAACAGGGTGGCGATCTTGGGGAGATGCTGAAGCAGAGCAGGAACGTCGCTCACCGGGTCCTTTGGTCTGTTTCTCCTCATTCCGCCTTCCCTTTCGTCAAGGTTTCTTTTTTCCAACCCCCTCGAGCCCAGCCCCCGTTTTTTCCATCCCTGGTGTGTTTCAGTCCTAGGTTTTCCAGTCCTGGTTGTTTCAGTCTTTGGTATTTCAGCCCTTGGTATTTCAGCCCTTGGTATTTCAGCCCTTGGTATTTCAGTCCTCGTCTTCACTCGAGTCGAAGCCTAAACCATAGCGCGCCGCGTCCCCGAGTTCCTCCTCGATACGGAGAAGTTGGTTGTATTTGGCGACTCGTTCGCTGCGGCAGGGAGCGCCCGTCTTAATCTGTCCGACTCCAGTGGCCACAGCGAGATCCGCGATGGTCGTGTCGGAGGTTTCTCCCGAGCGATGAGAGACCACGCAGGTCCAGCCGTGGGAAACCGCCAGGTCGATGGTGTCCAGGGTTTCGGTCAAGGTCCCGATCTGGTTGACCTTAATCAGGACGCTGTTGGCCGAGCCCTCGGCGAGCCCTCGGGCGACCCGCTTTTTGTTGGTGACAAAGAGGTCATCCCCGACGAGTTGGATTGGTTTGTTGGTCTCCGGGCCGGCCAGGGCCAAGTTCATTTGGGCCCAGCCTGCCCAGTCGTCCTCGTCCAACCCGTCCTCAATGGAGAAGATGGGGTACTCGGCGATCCAGGAGCGGTATAGATCGATCATGCCGGCCGCGTCCAGGCTCCGCCCCTCTCCGCTGAGTTCGTATTTGCCGTCTTTGTAGAACTCCGAGGCCGCTGCGTCGATGGCGATGAGAATGTCCTGCCCGGGTTTGTAGCCGGCTTTTTCGGTCGCAGCCAGGATGATCTCGATGGCCTCCCGGTTCGAGGAGAGGTTGGGGGCGAAGCCGCCTTCATCTCCGACGGAGGTGGAGAGGCCGCGTTCTTTCAAGATGCTTTTGAGGGATTGGTAGACCTCTGCGGCCATCTGCAGCCCTTCGCGGAAGGAGGCTGCCCCGCTTGGCATGATCATGAACTCCTGGAGGTCCACGTTGTTGTCCGCATGTGCTCCGCCGTTCAGGATATTGAGCATGGGGACGGGAAGGCGTCTGGCGTTGGGACCGCCCAGGTAGCGGTAGAGGGGGAGCTTGGCTTCGAGGGCCGCCGCCTTGGCCACGGCGAGGGAGATTCCGAGAATGGCGTTGGCTCCGAAGCGGGCCTTGTTCTCGGTCCCGTCGAGCCGGCACATCGCCAGGTCGATGGCGGCCTGGTCGGCCGCCTCCTCTCCGACGACGAGGTCGGCCAGCTCTTCGTTGACGTGGCCCACTGCTTTCAGAACGCCCTTTCCATGGTAGCGTTCACCGCCGTCCCGGAGCTCGACCGCCTCGTGGGCACCGGTGGAGGCTCCCGAGGGGACGGCTGCGCGACTACGGACGCCGGAATCGAGGAGGACGTCGACCTCGAGAGTGGGGTTGCCTCGGGAATCCAGGATTTCACGACCGAGGACTTCAACGATTTCAGTCATAATAGGAGCAGGATAACAAGCCCCCCGTCCGGAAAAAACCGGCATTTCCCGGATTGAAAAAGAGTTGTTAGGATGGAGTCTCCTTCCGTGGAGAGGCGTTCGCCTTTTCCTTTCTCCTTTCTCTTCTTCTTTGCGTTCTTTGTCCCTCGGATTTCTTCATTCCTTACCGAACTTCCCCTTGTTTCCTTTCCCTTTTGGAGACGACATGAAACCCTTTGCTGCGATTCCCCTCCTCTTCTGCCTTCCTCTGCTTGCTTCCGGTCCGGGCGACAGGCTGATCCAAGTCCCGGGCTCGACTACGGTCATCCGACTGCTCGAGCAGAGCCCCCCTCGCTACCAGCTGAGCTTCGATCGGGGCAAGACCTGGTCCCAAAACCTTCCCGCCCAGTTGCGGATTCTCATGCGCTACAAGCGTTTTGATCCCCTCCAGGGCGTCCCCTTCGTCGCGGATTTCCTCAAAGCCCCGTCCCATGGAAGACTCTTTTTGGTCCAGTTCCACACCCAGCACCTGGACGCTTACCGCCGGGATTTGCTCCGGCGTGGCGTGGAAGTGGGCCTCCCCATGCCCGAGCAGGCCGTACTCGTGCGCATGGACGCCGACATGGTCGCCACGATCCGGCAACTTCCCTATGTGCGTTGGGTCGGTCCCTACCACAAGGCCTATCGTCTCGACGAAGGGATCCGTGCCGCCCTCCTGCGCGGCGATACCCTCGGCAAGAGACGCTATGACATCGGCCTCTTCGATCCCGAGACCGACCGTGTCCGTCTCGCTGCGGCCATCCGGGCCATGGGGGGCGAAGTCGACAACGCCAGCACAGGTCATGTTCTGGTCGAAGCCAGCCTCGACCGTGCCCAGCTCCTCCAAGTTCTCGGCCGGGAGGAAGTGCTCTTTGTCGATCCTTGGAGCGAGCCCGAAGAGGACATGGACAACGCCCGCAAATACGGTGGCGCGGATTACGTCGAGCCCAAGGGTCCTCTCGGTGGGCACACAGGCAAAGGCGTCAAGGGCCACATCATGGAGGGCATCTATTCCACGCATCCCGAGTTCGCCGCCAACGCCTGGCGCAGCGCTCCCATTGGCCTCAAGAACACCAGTCCCTCGGGCCATGGCAACGCCACCTTCGGCATCGTCTTCGCGAATGGAAAGAAGAAGATTGCCCGGGGCATGCTCCCCGACGGGCAGGGTTACTTCACGAACTACCGCTATGTCTACGGCAACAGCAACCGCAACGCCCTGGTCTCCCTCCTCAAGAAGACCTACCACGTGATGTTCCAGACTGCATCCTGGGGCTATGCGCGCACCACTCAATACACCAACCGCTCGGCCGAGATGGACACCATCATTTTCGGCAACGACATCCCCATCACCCAGAGCCAGAGCAACGCCGGGGCGACTCCCTCGCGGCCGCAGGCTTGGGCCAAGAACATCTTCTCGATCGGTGGTATCCGCCACCGCAACACCCTGACTCCGACCGATGATTACTGGAGGCGTTCGGGCTCCATCGGCCCGGCTGCCGACGGCCGGATCAAGCCGACTCTCTGCGGCTACTACGACTACATCTACACGACTGGCTACAACTCAAGCAGCTATACCAGCAGTTTCGGAGGAACTTCGGGCGCTACTCCGATCAACGCAGGCCACGTGGGGCTCCTGATCGAGCTCTGGACCGATGGGTACTTCGGCTACCCCGGCAAGCGGGGCGACTGGAAGAACCGCCACCTATATCTCCCGCACTTCACAACGGTCAAGGCCATGATGGTCAACCAGGCCCTGCAGTATCCCTTCTCGGGAGCGACCGCCGACCTCACTCGCGTCCACCAAGGCTGGGGCTGGCCCAACGTCAAGGGACCCTACGATGAGCGCGATCGCATGCTCATCATCAACGAGAACCACGTCCTGAAAAACCTGCAGACCAAGTCCTACCTGGTCTTCGTCCCCCGCGGAAAAAAGGAGTTCAAGGCCACTCTCAACTGGAGCGAACCCGCGGCCAATCCCGCTGCATCCAAGACGCGCCTCAACGACCTCGACCTCCACGTCACCGGTCCCAAGGGCACGACCTACTGGGGGAACAACGGCCTCAAGGCCTCCAACTACAGCAGCCCCGGCGGAACCCGTAACGATGTCGACACTCTCGAGAACGTTTTTGTCAAAAACCCACGCTCCGGAATCTGGCAGGTCGACGTCCGCGCCGCCAAGGTGAGCGTGGACAACCACAGGGAGACGGCCGCTACCGACGTAGACTACGCCCTCGTCGTCTCCGGGCTCGGCGGCATGCGTGACAAGACGGGACTCCATCTCTCCCTAACGACCGCTGGGAATGGCGACCTCAAGATCAGCTTGAGCAACCTGAGCGCTGGTTACACCGAAGGCTGGACGATTCTGTCTCTGACCACTTCTGGAGTTCTCGGTCATGGGAGCGTCTGCGGGCTGGAGTTCGATGCCCTCAGCGCAACGACCCTTTCCTGGCCGGTCAGCCTCGGAAATCCCGTCCACTTCAAGGCGACGAGCAACAGCAACCTCTTCCCCAACAAGCCCTACAGCTTCCCCGCGGGAACCTTCTCCCTCCTCAAGGGCTTCTCCATGGACGCCGTCTCTGTCCTCGTGGACAACGCCGGTATCCTGGCTTGTTCCAACGTTTCACGGGTCAAGTTTTAGACGGGGAAATTCGGAATCTCGGGGCATCTGACGACGTCTTTTGCCCCGGGACCGGGATCCTTCGGATCCCTTGGCTTTGCACTTCTGCAAGGACCCCAGAGGGGTCGATTGCAGAAGCGCAAAGCCATCCTGGAGCAAAATCCGTTCGCCAGAACCGAGGCATTCAAGTCCTTTCAGGACTTGAATGCCTCTTGCCCCGATCTCCCGAATCTCCCCGTCTGGACGGTGAAATTCGGAATCTCGGGGCATCTGACGACGCCCTAGTAGGGAACACCTCCAGGCGTTTCACGTAGAAAACGTCGGTAGGGAACACCTCCAGGTGTTTCACGTAGAAAACACCTCCAGGTGTTTTAAGTAGGAAACGCCTCCAGGCGTTTCAAACCACCAAACCCAAACCCCTCCCAGTCGCCCCCTCCCCCTCTGATCGCAGGGAAAGAAGAACCTCCTCCCCTGAACATGGTAGAAAGACCCTGATTGAATCCTGTTTCAAAAGCCTTGGCCGATTCTTGAACTGGACCGAATGAGTATTCCTCAACCTCCCTCCCCCAGGTGCAATCAGCCGAAAGAAACGGAATCCCGAAGGGAAACCCTTGACCTGAAAGGAAAACCTATAATGAAAAGGAAGCATTGCGGCCCCTGCCAAAAAAAGAACCGCCGAGGATTCCTACCCCTTCTCCTTCACTACCAGGAGCCGCATCTCGGTCATCTCCTCCATAGCGTAGCGCAGGCCCTCGCGTCCGAGGCCGCTGTCCTTGACGCCGCCGTAGGGCATGTGGTCCACGCGCCAGGAGGGGATGTCCCCGAGGATCACTCCGCCCACCTCGAGGGTGTCGAAGGCTTTCAGGCCCCGCTGCAGATCCCCCCGCATTGACTCCAAACGGCCTGATCGCCTGGTCTCCAAAAACCAATTTTTAAACTTGGGAACCCCCTCTGGATCATCTGGAGGTCAGGTCCCCCGGTCTCATTGTGTGGGATTACGGGGATGATGCGACCGAGGATCGAGATCTCGGTTAGGCGGGTTACTGTCTGGGTGGAAAAGACGGGAGGGGACGAGCTTGGTGTAAAGAGTTTTCAGGGGGATTCCGAGTTCCCCAAGGCTTATCGCTGCTGTGGCGGTTTACAGCTTCTTGGAAAATTTCCAGAGCAAATTTCTTCGATTCTGATTTGGAATAGAATATTTCTTTGTTATTAATTTATCAGGTTAAGGGTTTTTATTCCCCATTCCCCATTCCCATTCCCCATTCCCCATTCCCATTCCCCATTCCACTAGAAGGAGGAAGCGATGAACCTTGTTTTTTATGCCCTTTGCTTGGCCTTTGGGAGCCTAGTTGGGAGAGCGTCCTTCAAAGCTCCGGAAAAAACTGTTTTCCCAACCGAGTTCAAGTCCTATGCCTTTCAAAATTGTAAGTGCACCGCAAATACTCCTAAACCAGGACAAAGCCAATGTTGTATGTTTATAAAATGGTGGAAGGTTCCGAAAAAGCTCAATGATGGAAACTGCCACCAACAAGGATGTAACGGCCCAAAAAAGCATTGTAAATGGGTCTATGGATTTACTCTGGTCACAAAAAACTGTGCCAATAAAGCCTGGTTCTTTATCCCTATAGTAAATGGAGTCAATCAACCTCCGCTCCCTCTCGATCCTCCTCCTACAAAACCTCAGCCTGGTACGATCGAGGTACCGTGTGGGAGTTCTTGGGGTTGGAAAATTGAAGAATGGACTTTGTTCACCTCATGCGTTGTAGGCGAAGTCAGGTTCACTTGTCTCAACTGCACGAATCCGAACTAAGGATCCTTATCCTGGAGGGAAAGATTCTCCATTTTTTGGGTTGCTAATCTGGCTGGCCCAAAAAATGTTGCGTTTCAAGTAACCCCCTTTTTTCTCTTTAATGGGACGCAGGTATGTAGCTAATTCCAAGGATTCATTTTATTGGGATTAATTGATGCTGAGTCAGGCCTGTCCAATATAAGTTTTCCTAAATCGCCCAGACTTAACTCTGAAGCCCCATAACCTGGATGGCAAAAAAGGGGAACCTGGTTTTAGAGAGTGGAATTTCGGCCTTTGAATGCTGGTTTTCCAGCGAATGGAGGGGGTTTCGGAGATGGGGGCGGAAGATCTTGGACAGCACTGATGCTGAGTAGGTCTTGTCTTGAGGAAATATGGGGTCTGAAGGATTTAAGGTAATTGAAATTGTTTTAATCTAGAAGATGAGTAACCATCATGGATTCAACTAGAGATTTGGCAATTTGCTTTGAGGAATAAAAGAGGAAGAGATGAGCAGACGGAATTTTGTTTTGAAGGCCATGGCCGGTTTTTTATTGGCGCTTTTTGGCTATTTCATAGGTGCGGGGTTTGGGGAGGGGCATAAAAACCCACCTTCTTTAGATCCTCTTCCCAAGGAAAAGATGGGGGAAGGGATTGTAGGGTTAACAAGGGGAATGAAAAAAGGAATCTTTAATAAAAATGTGGATGTGAGATTGTCTGCTATTGCAAAAAAAGAAAGTCCCTCTTCAAAAAAAATCAAGACAAATGCAAGAATGCTAGACAATCGACCAGAATTGACTTTTCGATATGATTATTTGAAGGCTAAGGAGCTTGTGTCTCAAGGGAAACCTATTTTTGGAATTGGACCCATGAGTGCTCCAACAATCCCGTCAACTCCTGAAGATGCGATGGGTCGAAAGAAATTTAACCCTGAGGGGAAGACCTTGACCCAAATGGAGAAGGAGGGATTGAGGCAATTGCTTAATGAGGAACGGTTGAGGATCCGGGTAGCCAGGGAAGCAGAATATCTGATTCGTCTCAGGGCCCTTTCCGAATTGGAAGAACGAAGGGATTTTCGAGCTTACGAGGGAATCCCTGATAAGTTGGCCAAGGAGATGGCTAAATCCTTGACTGCCAAGGATAACGATTATGCCGTTAGACCC
>DROQ01000185.1 GCA_011321845.1 Planctomycetota bacterium
CGCCTTGGGGCGGGAGGAGGCGGGCGGCCTTGGGGGAAAGAAAAAGGGTGTCCCCCAAGGGCTCGGGGGAGGGTCGGGGGTGGGGGCTGGCTTGGTAGAGGGGGACGTGGAGAACCTGGAGGCCGGCCTCCTTCGCGGTTTGGATGGCGTCGGGGCTCCCGTCCCGGGCACCCAGGACACCGATCTTGGTCCAACCTCGTTGGATGGCGAGGCGGGCCATGCCCCGGGCGTTCTTTTCCTGGGCTTCGAGGATGACGAAGCCGGGCAAGAGGGCCTCGGCCCGGAGGCGGGAGGAGCGGCCGGGCACGAGGATCGCGGGGGACGGGACCCTAGAATGGGTGTCCCGCTTGGGCCCAGCGGAAGAATGGGTGTCCCCCTTGGCCAGGCGCTCTTTCGGGGGGCGGGGGCCGAGGGCGCGGAGGAGGGGGGTCGCGCCCAGCTCGATGGCGCTGGGGCTGGAGAAGAGGAGGGCGTCCTGCTGGGCGAGGCGGTCCCAGGTCTCCTCGGGGACGGGGAGGGGGTGGATGTCGTAGACCCTGTGGCGGTGGACCTTGGCGCCGGCTGCCTCGAGGTCGCTGCCCAGGTTGCTGCGGCCGCTTCCTCCGACGAGATGCAGCTCTCTGCCGACCAGGGGTTTTTCCAGGGCGGGGGCCAGGAAGCGGACGGCTTCCTGGATCAAGGAATGGCTGTCCCCCGACTCCAGGATGATCGAGATGCCGGGGTCCTGGTCTTCGCGGCCGTAGGCGAAGGCGTCGAGGCGGTAGCGGGGCTGGTCGCCCTCCTCGAGTAGGGTGGCGAGGGTGCCCAGGGGGAGGCTGCAACCGCCGCCGAGGGCCTGGAGGACGCCGCGTTCGATGTCGGTGAGGACGCGGGTCTGCGGATCCTCCAGCTTGGAGAGGAGCGCCAGGGTCTCCTGGTCCTCCGCGCGGGCTTCGAGGCCGAGGGCTCCCTGGCCCGGGGCGCCGGGAAAGAGTCGCGCGTCGATGTCGAAGGCGATGAGCCCGCCTGTGGGGAGGGCGAGGCGTTCGAGGCCGGCCTGGGCGATGAGGATGGCGTCATACTGCCCTTCCTGGAGCTTGCGGACGCGGGTGGGGACGTTGCCGCGGAGGTCCAGGATCTGGAGGTCGGGACGCAGGTCCAGGAGGCGGCGCCTTCGGCGAAGGGAGCTGGTCCCTACCTTGGCGCCCTCGGCGAGGGGGAGTTCGCCCCGGTTGGCCCTGGCGGTGTCGAAGGCTTCCTTGCGCAGGAGGAGGCGCTCCCCCACGGGCCCCCGCCGGGGGACGGCGGCCAGCACCAGGCCGGGGGCGAGGCGGACGGCGAGGTCTTTGAGGCTGTGGACGGCGAGGTCGAAGTGGTCCGCCAGGAGCCCGTCTTCGATCTCCTTGGTGAAAAACCCCTTTCCCAGCTCCGGGGTCAGGGGAACGTCCTGGATGCGATCCCCGCTCGTCTTGACGATGACCAGCTCGCAGCGCACCTCTCCGGAAGCTTCGAGGAGGGAAGAGATGTGTCTGGCCTGCCAGAGAGCCAGGTCGCTTCCACGTGTTCCAATGCGCAGCGTTTTCATAAGAAACTCCATCGAGAAACTTGGTGGGATCATAGCTCTTCGACCTGCGGAGGCTCGAAGAGAGGGAGTTCTTTTCACTCTCCTTATGTTTGCGCGGGCATCAGCCGGGTTTTCAGATCCTTGAGGTGCAAGTGGGCGTGGGCCTTGGCGAGGCGAAGGAAGGCTTCTTCCAGATGGCTCTTGTAGGATTCGCTGAAGCCTCCGAACTGGGTGATACGGCTCAGCTCTTCCTCGGCCAGCTTGAGATGCTCTCTCCGGACGCGGTCCAGCCCGAGGTCCTTGGCCTTTTGCCTGTTTCGAAAGCGCGCGAGCCCCCGTTGGAGGATGGGTTCGGCCTGGGCGGCGAGGGCCTGGCGTTCTTCGAGCTTGGCTTCGCTGATCTCCCGGAGCTTGTCCATGTCAAGGAGGCTTACGCCGTCGAGGTCTCCGCAGCGCTTCTCGATGTTGGCGGGGGATCCGAGGTCCGTGAGGACGATGGGACCCTCCCTGGTCAGGATCTGAGCGCATGCAAGATCGATGAGGGCCTTTTCGGTGGAGACGGCCGTGAGGAGGGCGTCGAAAGCCTGGCTCCCTCGGAGGACCTGGGCCAGGGAGAGGGTCTCGCCTCCGTAGGTTTCGGCAAGCGCGCGGGCCTTATGCTCACTGCGATTCACAAAGAAGAGGCGGCAGGCCTTCCCCCGCCGGAAGGCGCTCGCAGCCTTTTTCGCCATGGTCCCGGCTCCGACGATGGCGATGCGGGGATTCTCGATGCCGCGCCGGGCCAGGAGGGTCCGGGTGGCGGCTGCCCCCACCGAGGCCACGGAGACCGACTGCGTTCCGAGCCCCGTCTTTCGACGGATCTCCTTGGCGGTGCGCAGGGCCGCTTGGAATCCCTCTTCGAGAAGGGAGGAAAGACGTCGCTGGTCCCGCGCGTCTTGAACCGCCGCTCGAACCTGCCCGCTGATCTGGTTCTCGCCCACAACCATGGAGTCGAGGGAGCTTGCCACCCGGAAGAGGTGCTCCGTCACCGAGGGCCCATGGAGTCTGAGGCCGGGAACCCTGGAGAAGGCCCGGACGATCGAAGGAGGGATCTCCTTGCTTCCCGGAGCCAGCTCGAGGTAGGCCTCTCTCCGGTTGCAGGTGCACAGGAGGACGAATCCTCGCAGCAGGCCCTGGTCCTTTTCCCGGTTCAGGAGCTGGAGAAGCTCTTCCTTGCTCCCGACCTCCCCGATGCGGCTGGGAGGAACGAAGCGATGGCTGGTGCCGATGAGATGAAGATGTTTCACGCTTGCCTCCAAAAGGACATCCTGGCGCGGGATTGTCGGCTCCCCCCGCCCCGAAATGTCAGGCCAGTGTCATCGAGGCGAAATTTTCTCAGCTGCGACAAAGTGGGACACCCATTCTCGTCCCACTCCCGTCCATGCCCGGGCCTCGGCCGGGGGTGGATGGCACCGTCCCACACGCCGCTAACTCCTTTCCGGACCGCCTCTTGGTCCGCCTCAAGTCTCCATGGGGAGGAGGGGTCAGCTGCTTCCTGCCTTTCAGGGTTCGGATTTGCTATACTTCTCCCTCGTTTTCCTTTCAGTCTTGCCTCTCTACATCGCGACGTTCCCTTCTTGTGCCAGGCATCATGGTTCTGAGACTCTCCCTGACCTTCCTTCTTTCCAGTGCGCTCGCGGCCCAAGCCACCTTCCAGGTGGGATATCGGGATGTGGTCCTCACGAATCCAACCGCCACTGGGTCACGAAAGTTGGCTTGTCGGATTGCCTATCCGGCGGTGACCTCGGGCAAGGACGCCCCCATGGTGGGGCGGATCGGGGGCTGGAAGACCTGTGTCTTCCTTCATGGTTTCAACAGCCTGGGTCGGCAGTACACCGAGCTTGCCTATCGCTTTGCGAGCAAAGGTTGGATTCTCGTTTTGTCCGACACGGCGCAAACCGACTTCAAGCTGCAGATCGAGGATGGCAAGGCTCTCCTCCCCGCCCTCGAATGGGAGAACAAACGCAAGGGCTCACCCTTCTACCGCAGCATGAAGGTGGACCGGGTGGCGCTCTTGGGCCACTCTTTCGGGGGGGCCAACATCTTTCATGTGCTCGCGGCCAACCCTGGGTACGTGGCCGGCGTTTCCTATTCGCCCTACCTGGGGAAGAACACGGACTATGTCAAGAAGGTTGCGCCGCTCATTAGGGTGCCCATGCTTGTGATCGGTGGGGCAGGAGAAAAGATCGCCCCGTGGAAGACTCACGCCAAGGCGTCCTTTGATCAGCTCTCCTCCTTTCTTCGCTTCAAGATCTTTTATCTCTGCAACCAGAACGCGGATCACTACAACCTGGTCGCCTGGGTTCTGAGGGCCAAGAAGGTGGACCGGGAGGTTTTCGACAACTCCCAGGACATCGCCCAGTCGTTTCTGGAGTTCGTCCAGCACGGCGATCCCATGGCGATCGACGAGTTCGCGGGTCCTACCGCGCGCAGGGAGAAGCATTTTCAAGCCCTCGAGTCCGATGTGGAGGAACCGCTCTATTTCCGGACAGGATCGGACAAGATCGGGGGAAGGGTGGAGTTTCATACCATCGCGAGGCTTGGACTCGCGGTGCATTGGTTCGCCTTTAGGCCTTCTCTTCTCCAGACTCCCTTCGGTGTCCTTCGCCTGGATCCGCTCTCCCTCTCCCTTCTGGGGCAGACCCTTGTGCCGGCCAATGGCTGGTCCCGCTCCGGCCTGGTCCTCCCCAACAGCAGCTCCCTCAGGGGGCTCAAGATCTACTTCCAGGTCCTGGCCGCGGGCCGCAAGGGCTACCGCTTCGGCAACTCCATCAGCTTGACGATTCGCTAGCCCGGAGACTGCCGAGCGGACTCAGCCGCGTCGGATGGAACACTCGAGGAGGTGGACTTCGCCCCTGCTCCCTTTCCGTTCGAGAATCAAGAAGCCCGTCCGGCCACGGTAGGGGCTGAGGTCCAAACGAAGCAGGGGGATCTCCTCGCCTTCCCTCGCGAGGGGCGTCCAGGCGCTGAGGACCCTGCGCTCCCCTCCTCCCGCCGGCCGGAACAGGACCCGGACCAGCGGCCTCGGGGTCGAGCGGTTGCGCGCGCTCGTAGCGGCTTGCACCCTGAGGATGCCTCCCTCGGGAGGGATGGAGACGGGGAGGGGGATCGAGGCTTTGCCCGAGCGGCTTTTGGGAAAGACGAGGGTGGGGGAATAATAGCGGCCGTCGGAGAGGGGGGAGGTCTGGCGGCTGCGCTCCAGCTCCCGTGGGGCGACGTTGCGGGCTTGGAAGAGGCTCTCCTCCAGGGGGAGGGAAAGGGCCTTTTGGAGGATGAAGGCCTGGCTGCCTGGCCGGAGGTTCTTCAGCTCCAGCCGGAGTCTCCTGGTTCCCCGGTTCGCGGGGAGGGTGAGGAGGATCCGGACAGGGCCGGGGTTGAGCCCCGCTTGGAAGGCGGGTTTGTCCCCCAAGAAAACCCGCAGCTCGGAGAGTCCCTTTGCCTCCCCTTGGAGAAAGAGACGCTGTTCCTTCCCTCCGAGGGGGCTCGGACACTCCAGGCGCAGGATCCCGCCTCGTTTCCGAGGGAAGAGGGCCTTGGCGGGGGAGATGGTCCGGAAGAAGCTCTGTCCTGGTTCCCGGATGGAACGCCGGAAGCTCCCCGGATTCAGATCCTTGCCGAGGAATTCCAAGGCCAAGGTCTGGGTTCCGTCCCTGGCCGCGGCACGGGGGCGGATACTCCAAACTCTTTCGCCCGCGAGGGTTCGGACCAGGATTCCCTGGGTGCTGCCGGAGCCGGCCGGGTCCCGGAGGCGGCTGGGGAGGGAGCCGGCGGGGGAGAGATAGGATGGGTGTCCCCCATCGGGCATGGGTTTGGGGGCGCGGCGGGTGTCGCGGATGGCGAGGAGCTCGCCCTCTGTGAGAGGGGGAGGGAGAAGGAGGGAGGGGCTTCGGGCTTCGACGAAGATCCGCTCGCGTCCGGGCAGGGGGATGGGGAGTTCGAGGAGGAAGCCACCCTGGGCGAGGGGGGGGAGGAGGACCTCGGCGAGGGAATGGGGCCTTGCGAGGTAGAGCCGCCCCCAACCCGCCTCGAAGAGGCTGAGGCCGGAGGGTTCGCTGGGGCGGCCGCTTGGTGTCGGGCGCCGCCCGGGAAAGCGGGGGCCGAAGGCGCCGAGGCCTTCGCTGCCCGCCGGCAGTCCCGACCAGAGTTGGAGGAGGAGGGAAGCAGGAGGGCCGAGGGGAAGGCTTTTTCCTCGGAGGGGAAAAAGGAGAATGGCGGGAGCCTTTTGCGCTCCAAAGGAGGGGTAGATCCGCTGGACCTGTTGGGGGGAGAGCAAGGTGGGGGATCCCCAGGAGGCGGCTCCCTGTCGGAAGGGGATGAAGAGCAATTCTGGGGGAGGGAGCTTGGCGAGGCTGTCCCGGTGCAGTGCGAGGGCGTCACGGACGAGCTTGGGAACGCTCGGTTTTTTTGGGGGAGGGAGGCTCCGCCAGGGGAGGACCTTGCCTGAGAGGGAGAGTTTGTTCTGGGAGATCCTGGAGATCCAGGCCCGCAGGCTCGGGCTCGAGCCCGAGCCGAAGAAGGCGAGTGCGAGTTCCTGGCTGCTGGGCGCGAAGGCCTCCCCGAGCGAGAGGGGGAGCACGAGCGCGCGGGCCTGGGCGGGGGGCTTGCGCGGGGAGGGGACCCGAGCCTCGAAGAGCGGGAGGGGGCTCCCCCGGCCTTCGTGGGAATAGCGAAGGCGCAGGAGGGCCGCCCCCTCAGCCTCCCCCCTCAGGCTGAGCGCGAGTCCCTGGCCTTTGCTCCAGTCTTCCCGCTCGAAGAGGACATAGGAACGGTCGGCGAAGGGGTCGCCTTCGCGTGTCAGGACCCTTTTTTCCCAACGCTCCCCCGCTCGCACCAGGACCTTGCCCTGCACCCGCAGCTGGAGCCGCACTCTCAGCGCCTCCGCCGGAATCGGCAAGCGCAGCCGCAGCGCCTCCCCCGCCCCAAGCGGGACACCCATCCCCATCCCCTGGGAGAGGGACACCCTTGGTTTGTGGATCCCCAGGCGATGGAGGGAGCCGGGGTCGTTGAAGTCGAAGAGGAAGGAGTCTCCAAGGGTGGTTTCTGCCATCCTCCCGCGAGGGGCCAGGAGTTGCCGACCCTGGGTGAGCAGGTGGATCTGGGTGAGGAGACGCTCGCCATCTGGGAGGAAGGCCTTGGGAATGGTGGTGTCCAGCAGGGCCGTGTTTCCCTTGATTCGGATCTTGAGAGGGAGGGCTCCCATGGGGCCGAGGGGAGGGCCGAAACTCAGCCAGGCCCGGCTGGGGGGGGAACTCAGGTCGAGGATCCTTGCGGAGATGGGGAGGTCGGCCCGTCGGTCCACCTCCAGGGGGGGGTCGTAGACCAGGAGGTTCAGGGGGATGGGTTGGATCAGGATCTTTTCGGGGTTGCGATCGGAGCGGAGGCCTCCCTGGATGTTCCAGTCGTCCCAGCTGGGTCCCTTTTTCAAAAAAACGCCCCGAGGGAGGGCTTTTTCGGTTTCCTTGCGAACTGCTGGACCGGCTGCGATTTCCAGGGCTCGCTGCCCCTCTTCACCCTGGAGGGACAGCCGGTAGTTTTCGGTGGCGCACCAGTTCCTGGCCTGGGGGTCCAGGATGAGTGAGCCCCAGCGGTTTTCGATCCGGTTGAGGTCGCGAAGAAAGGCGGGTGAAAGGCTCTCGCTCCCGAGGAGCCGGAAGCGGATCGCTTCCCGGGCCCGCGAGAGGGTCTCGGGGGTTCCCAGGGAGGAGGCCGCCTCGATGAGGCTGGAGGCGACTTCGTCCAGCCCTTGGCTGATTTCCAGGGAGAGGTTGGAGCGGAGGAAGGCCCCCCGCCTGCGATCCTGAAGCCTGGGAGCGGCGGCCGTAACCTGGAGCTTGGACAGCTCGAGCAGCCAGAGCCGGGCGTTGGCGAGAAAGGGTGTCCCCCCTTGGGTTTTGGCGAGGCCGAGGGAGAGGGCGAGGGCGTCGAGGGCGGTCTGGGCGCGGAGGGGGGCGGGAAAGGATTTGGGGGCTGTGAGGCGGAGCTTGGGATCGGGGATCGGGGGGTTGCGGTGTCTGGCCTCGATGGCCTGCATCAGGGAGATGGCGGCCTGGATGGCCTTGGGCTCCCCCCTGTCCCGTCCGAACGCGAGGAGGAAGCGCCCGCAGGCGAGGGCTCCGGCCGAGCTTTGGAAGAAGGAGTCCCGCACGGGACTGAGATCCTCGTGGAAAAAGGCTGGGATGGAGCCACGGGGGGTCTGGTTTTCCCTCAAGAAGTGCGCCAGTCGGGCGCACTTGGCTTGGACCTGACGGCTGAGCGGAGGGCTCAGAAGGTTTCGCATGCTCCAGAGCGTCAGGGCGACTCGGGCACAGGCTTCGGTGGAGAAGGGTTCCTTCTCGTGGAGAACCCAGCTGCCTTTTTTTTTCGGATCTCCCATGAAATGGGTCCGGAACAGGCCGCTCTTGCCGGGAGCCAGGCGGAGCAGAGCAAGGGTGTCCCCGATGGCCCGCGTGCCGAGTTTTCGCTCGGCCGGGGTGAGAGGGGAGGGGTGGAGGCCCTTGTCACGCAGGGTCTCCAGGATGAGGGCTGCTTCCATCAAAGCGCCGCGGGGGGAGGCGAGGTCCTGGAGGGCGCTGGTACCGGCGTTCCAACTTTGGGCTTTTCGGTCCAGGTCGTGCAGGATTCGGACCGTCTCCTCCTCTCGCCTTTGCCGCCAGCTCCCCGCCAGGAGTTCCAGGGCGGGTTCGGTTTCTCCTTGGATCCAGAGATCGGAGAGAAGGGCAGGAAGGGCTTCGTCCGGAGGGGTATTCGGGAAGAAATGGAGGCGCCCTTCGAGAACGAGGTCTTCCTCCCGCAGAGAGGGGGCCTTTGCCGGGGCTTCGATGACTCTGCCGGAAAGGAGCTGGGTCGTCGCGAAACCCAAGTCCAACAAGATCCCTTCCTCCTTCCGGGAGGAAAGAAAGAGGGGGAGGCGGCGCTTGTCCCGGAGGCCGGCGACTCTTGGAGCCAGGGCCAGGCTGCCCCTCTGGTCCCCCAGGAGGAGGTAAGGCGCCCCAAAGGCGGTTTCGGGTTGCAGGTTTCCTTGAGCTGTGGGAAAGACCTGCACGAGCCGAGGGGGTGGGCCTTGGCGGATCCACTGAAACCGCAGGGCGATACGACTGGCCCGGGTCCGAATCCCGACTTCGTCCCGGAGGCGAAAGCTGAGGAATGGGTGTCCCCCTTGGTTGGGGGCCGTGGAACGGCGGCATTGGAGATAGAAATGGTGTTCGCGGGGAAGCTCCGCCTCGAAATAGAGGTGGGTTTCGTCCTGTTTTCGGGCGCGCAGGGGGAGTTTCCGCTTGCGCGTGCTGCCGTCGGAGAGGACCTCGTGGAGGAGAATGCCCCGGAGGCGCAGCAGGGGAACATGGGTTGCTTCCTTGGAGGGAGGGCTGGGGGGGAGGAGTTGGTGGATCTCCCAGCCTCCATCGGCCCATGTCCAGGCGAAGCTGGGGCGGGAATCCTGGCCCCTGCAAATCCCCGGGGAACCGAGGAGGAGGAAGCAGGCGAGGAGGCTTTTGGAGGAGGGGAACACTGGAGAGGAGGGATTGTATCCCCTGCTCTCCAGCAACACAGCTTCCAATGGCTCTCCACCCCGTCGATGGAACTCGAACAGCTGGAAGCCAGCCCTTTGCTCTCCAGCAAAAGAGCTTCCAAGGGCTCCCGGGGCCCAGGTAGCCCCAGGGCTGTCCAAGATCATCCCGCTCTCTTCTCGAAACCCCTTCCATTCCTGCTGAAACCTGCATCCTAAGCCCAAAATCGGCCCATTCGAAATCAGGTTCCCCTTGTCTACTTTCCAGGTATTTGGTTTTCAGGCTTACGTTTGGAAGGTTTTGGAAAAACTATCTTGGACAGGCCTGAGGTGGCCTAGGCCTGGAATTGGGCTTTTTCAGAGAAAAGGTCGAAAAGGCGTTTTCGGCTCGGAGGTTTCGAACGCAGGGCAAAAGGTGTTGGAGAAAGGGTTAGAGGACGATGAGGTGGGTGACCTTGAAAAGGATGTTGTCGGTGGAACTCCCGCCATCCGGGTCGATGGTCTGGAGGGTGAGGTCCACGAGGACCTTGTGCTTGTGTCCGTGGAGGAACTTGCCCCCCATGAGGGTGATCTCCGAAGCGCTCCCATTGGCCGCGTCGAGGGAGGTCCCCCCGCCGGAGCGCGTTTTGAGGCTGATCGTGCTGTTGGCCCCGGGGTCGTCGTCGATGTGAACGTAGGAGTATCGGGCTCCAAGGGTCCACATGGACTCGGTGACATAGGTGCCCTGGACCGTGAAACCCATGGCGCTCGCGTCGGCCGAGCCTCCGTCCACGCTTGCGCTTCGGTGGAAGAAGTCGACCATGCCGGCAATGCCCTGGATCTTGACCGCGCCCGAGAGGTTGAAGGCGAGGCTTTGCGCATCGACCCCCGATCCTTCCTTCCCGATCCAGGCTCCGGCTCCCACGGACCAGCGGAGGTCCGGACTGCGCTTCAGGTCGCCTGCGGAGTAGGACATGCGACTCAGTCTGCCCTTTCCATCGCTGTCGAGGGTGGCTCCCAAGCCGAAGTTGAGCTTGAGGTCGCCGTTGGAGGCGTCTTCGCCCTGAGCGGAGAGCTTTGTGCCTTTTGCGATCGTGGAGTTGAAGGCACCGGCGAAGACATGCAGCCTTTTCTCCATGCCGCTGAAAACAAGGTTGACGCCGCGGGAGCGCTGGCCCGAGAAGGTCCCCGAGGCGAGGGAGGAGTCGGTAAAGATCCGTTTCGTGGAGGAACCGGTCTGCTCCCGGCCGAAGAGGGGTTTCTGCTGACCAGCCCTGAGGAAAAAGTCGAACTCGTTGTTGTTCCAGACCCGTTGCTGGATCCAGGCATCCTTGACCGAAGTAGTGCCAGCGCTATCGACGATCAGCTTGAGCCTGGTCTCCTTGCCGAACTCGGCCTTGATTCCGACGCGGGCCTCTTTGACCTGGAAATCGTTTTTATTCTGAGGGAGATCCCCCGCAATGGACTCGAAGCGCTGGAGGAGGTGGCCGTAGAAGGTCGCCTTGTTGGCGCCGTTCTGAAAGACGATTCCCTTTCCCGGCTTCCAATGGACTTGGGTGTCCCCTGAGAGGGCGGGAAGGCGGACACGGTCCCATTTGGGTTCCTCTTCGCCAGCGAGGGCGGGGGCGGAGATCAGGGCGAGGACAAGAAGACTCGATCCGGTGGACATGCTCAAGGTTCATGCTCCTTTTCGTTGGAAGGGGATTTCCCGTATTCCCCCGTCGCTTTGTATGGGGTGAGGAATCCCGGAGAAGGGTGTGAGAATAGATGGGGCCGGTAAAAAGCGAGGGAATGGAGCATGAAGGTTTGATGAAAACCTCCATGGGCCCTGCCGCCCATGGGTTTTCGCCCCGGGGAAACCGGAATTGAAAAAGGCACGAGAGCATCGGCTCCCGCGCCTTCTTTGGAGGGTGGAACCCTCCCGGTTCTTCGAGGTTTACAGCCTGATGAAGTGCTGCACCCGGAAGATGATGTTGTCGAAGGAGGTCCCGGCGTCGGGATCGACGGACTGGAAGGTGAAGTCGGCGAGGACCTTGTTGGCGTGGCCGTTGAACAGCTTGCCACCCATGATGGTGATCTCGGTCGCGTCGCCGTTGGCGCTCAGGGAGGTGCCGCCGTAGGACGGAGTCGTCAAGGAGATGGCGGAGTTGACACCGGTGTCATCGTCGATGTTGACCCAGGAGTAGCGGGCGCCGGCCACCCAGTTGCCTTCGAAGAGGTAGGTGCCCTGGACGGTGATGCCGGTTGCGCTCGCATCGGCGGAGCTGGTCCCGTCGATCTCGGCGCTGCGGAGATAGAATTCGGCCATGGCGGAGAATCCGTTGCTCTTCACAGCGGCGTTCAGGTTGAAGATCATGCCCTGGGCCGCGACGCCGGTGGACTCGTTCTCGATCCAGACACCGCCGCCAACGGACCAGCGGAGTTCCTCGGAGCGAGCGAGATCGCCCTGGCCATAGCCCAAGCGGCTCATCCCGCCCTTGTTGTCGCTGTCGTAGCTGAAGCCGACCTGGTAGTTGAGTTCCTTGTCGGGGTTGGCGGAGTCTTCACCGTTTCCGGAGAAGTTGGTTCCACCGGCGACGGTGATGTTGTGGGCGCCGACCCAGACGTGGAGCTGGTTGTCCATGGCGGACAGGATGCCGTTGGCGCCACGGGTCCTCTTGCTGCTGGAGAAGGTGTTTCCGGAAAGGGAGAGTTCGGGGAACAGTCTCTTGGCGGTCGAGCCGGTGCCTTCGCGACCGAACATCGGTTTCTGTTGTCCGAAGCGGGCGTCGATCCGCATCTGCTCGTTGGCCCAGAGCTTTTGCTGGACCCAGGCGTCCTTCACGGAGAAAGCGTTTCCGGAGTCGATCCAGAGCTTGACCTTGGTGTCGCCGCCTACGGAGACATCAAAGCCGATGCGGCCTTCCCGGATCCGGAAGTCGCTGGAGTTGGTGGCGACGTCGCCGCCAACATAGCGGTATTCCTGTTTGGCCCAGGCGCCCAGAACGGCCTTGTTGTCGCCGTTGGCGAAGGTGATCCCTTTGCCGAGGGTCCAGTTGACGCTGGTGCCCCCCTGCAGAGCAGGGACGCGGACCCGGGTCAGGTCGTTTTCGTTATCGCTGGCCAGCGCGACCGGGGTCACGAGCGCCAGGGCAAGAATGCTAAGCCCAGTGGGGTTACGCATTGATTCATCCTCTCAGTTAGTCATCGGAAGCGTGAACCTGAAACATCTCAGGTTTTCAGGAAAGGTGATCCCCGAAGGAGCTTCCTTCGAGGATTGGCGGAGAGGCTAGGCCCCGAGTTTTCCACAACAAGGGCAATTGGGCGGAATTTGAGAAGGATGGCCGAGCGGTGGTTAGGTTTAAGTTAGGTGGCAAATTGACTCATGGGAACGGGGACGGGGGAGGGATAAGCTCATGGGTCCAATGACCAGGAAATGGATCCGAACGGCCTGCTCCCGCGATTGCCCTGATGCCTGTTCCCTCCTCGTCGGCGTCGAAGACGGACGAGTTCTACAGGTTAAGGGGGATCCGGGACACCCAATTACCCGAGGTTTTCTCTGTGGGAGGACGGGTCGATTCCCGGAGCGCATGGTTTCCCGCAGTCGGATCCTCCGGCCCCGGTTGGGTCGGGGGGGGGCTCAGGTGGAAGTCTCCTGGGACGAGGCCCTGGGGCGGGTGGCCGAGGAGCTGCGCCGGAGTCTGGCCTCTCCCGGGCCGGAGAGCGTGGCCTTCTTCCAGAGCGGCGGAAGCCTGGGGATCCTGATGGGGTTGACCAAGAGATTCTTTCGGCTCCTGGGACCCGTCACCGAGTGCGTGGGGGACATCTGCGGCGGCGCAGGGGAGGAAGGCCAGGTTCTGGACTTCGGAGTCAGCGAGAGCAGCGATTTCTTCGATCTGCGCCATTCGCGGAACATTCTTTTGTGGGGGAAGAATCCCGGCGTGGGGAACATCCACCTGCTTCCCCTGCTCAAGGAGAGGGTGCGGGCGGGGGCCGGGCTCTTTTCGATCAACCCGGTGCCCGCCGATTCGGGGCTTCCCGCGCACCAGGAGTTCACTCCACTGCCGGGGCGGGACCTGGAGCTGGCTTTCGGGCTGGGGCGCCTCTTGCTGGAAGCAGCGGGGGGCAGCGCCGAGACCCTTCCCGCCGAGCTGGAGCAGAGGGTGGAGGGGCTCCAAGGCTATGCCCGCTGCGTGTTTCGAAAGAGCCCGGATGAATGGGCGGCCCTTGCGGGACTCGCTCCCCAGGCGCTGGAGGTGCTGGCCCGCGCTCTGCTGGAGCGCCCTTGCGCCCTGCTGATCGGCTGGGGCCTGCAGCGCCGCGCGCGGGGGGGCGCAACGGTGCGCGCCCTCGACGCCCTCTCCATCCTCTCGGGCAACCTCGGTCTCCCCGGCGGCGGCGCCTCCTTCTACTACGGCCGCCGCAGCGCTTTCCGCCGCGACCTCGCGCCCAAGCGGGACACCCATTCTCGGAGTCTGAGCATGCCGCTCCTCGGGGCGGCCCTGGAGGCCGCGCCTCCGCGCTTCTTCTGGGTGAGCGCGGCCAACCCCGTGGCGATGCTGCCCGACAGCGCGCGGGTGGCGCGGGCGCTGGAGAGCCTTCCCTTTGTGGTCGTGGTGGACAGTCACGAGACCGACACCACCCGGCGGGCGGATGTGGTCCTGCCGGTGGCTACCATGCTCGAAACCGAGGATGTATGCGGCGCCTATGGACACCACTGGGTCCAGAAAATGGTCCCGGTGATCCCGCCCATGGGGGAATCCAAGACGGAGCTGGAGATTCTCCAGGCTCTGGCGGCACGCCTGGGTCTCGCCGAAGAGATGGCGGGGACCCCGCGGGAGTGGATCGACCGCTTCCTCCTCGACGAGGCCAAGGCGCGCGGTCTCAGCCTCGAGGCCCTGGACCAGGCCCCCGTCCGCAACCCTCTCGCCCCCGAAGTCCTCTTCGAAGGCGGCCGGGTCCCCACCCCCAGCGGCC
>DROQ01000186.1 GCA_011321845.1 Planctomycetota bacterium
AATTGTCTAAATGGAGGCCGACGGGTCTGGATAAACCATCTTCTCATCCCCTCATCCCAGCTGTCTTTTCCCTCAGCGACCTAGGAGACATCCCCAAGTGGGGGCAGGACTTGGGCAGAGGACCCGGAGTTCCCAAATGGAAGAGGAAGCAGCTTAGGAAATGGTCGGTCTTGTGCCAAGAGGACATTGTTCATCCATCTCAAAAAAGATGAAAAGAGGGGAGGGAAATCGGAGTGTCCCCAAAAAGGTCTGGGGGATGGGGATGCATCACATCAACGGCTTACAAAGGAGAGGCGGTGGGAGTGGGGTCGAAGATTGCCTGGCGGAATGGGGGACTCCCGGGGCCTGGGTCCTCGAAGTAAGGCTGAAAACCTTCCACCCCTGATTGAAAGACTCCGTACTTTGGTGGATGATGCTGAGGTTCCCTTTACCAGAGGAGCCTGCCCACCGCACGACTCCCAACAAACCCTTGAAACAAATTCGGAGGCTCCGATGAACCCCTCCCGGATCGCCGCGCCCCTCTCCCTGCTTTTTACCCTCCCCGGCCTCGCCAAGACACAGACACAAGCCCAACTTATCGCCGACCTGAACAAGGCACCCAACCTCTCGCAAGGAAGCATTCCGAGCCCCCGCATTCTCACCAAAATCGGAAAGAGCTTCCTCATCAGCGCCTGGTCCCAGGATGCAGGTGTAGAGCTGTTCCGGAGTCAGGGCACGCCGCAGACCACCCGTTTAGTCCAAGACATCTACCCAGGACCCAGCAGTTCCTCCCCCCACTACCTCGGTCGCCTCGGAAAGCTCGTCTATCTCATCGCCGACGATCCTGTTCACGGCCGCGAGCTCTGGGTAAGTGATGGAACCTCCCTCGGCACCCGCTTCTTCAAGGATCTGGTTCCCGGCAGCGGGGGTCTCAATAAGAACGCATCCATCGCATCCATCGCCATCAGCGGGAAACTCTTCTTCCTCTTCGAAGCCCCCGGATCAAGCTTCCAACTCTGGATCAGCGACGGCAGCACGAAGGGAACTCAAAAAATTCGAGAATGGAAGGTCCCACCCAGCAGAGGAGGGGAAATCGATGTCCAAAACCTTGGCAGCAAACTCTTTTTCAGCTTTCCTGACAAACCGCGGCAGGCCTGGATCAGCGATGGGACCAGCGCGGGAACTCACCTCCTCCTCCCCAAGGGACAACTCGGCCTCACCCTGTCCTACCCCAAGGGCAGTGTCCTATTCGGCGGACAGGTCTTGTTCTTGGCCTGGGACATCAAGGGCAACCTGGGCCTCTACTCCAGCGACGGAACCGCAAAGGGCACCAGGCTGCGGGTCCCCATTGGCAAAGTGCGCCTGTTTTCTTCCTCTCTCCTCGCCCTCAAGTCCCACCTGTTTTTGAACCTCTACTTTCTCCAGGGCTCCTCGGTCAACTCCCTTCACAACCTGCTCCTCTCCTTCGATCGCCAGTTCCGTCCTGGCCTCGCCATGGACCTCTGGAACAAGCTCGAACTCCTCCCTCTCATGGAATTCCAGTCCAAGGCCTTGCTAACCTTCTACACCAAGCAAAAGACCTTTTTCAGCGTCCTCAGTGACGGTAGCCCCCAAGGAACCAGGATCCTGATCCCCAGCCACAACCGGTTCACCGATCCCACCCGCATTTTCTTGACCTATCAGCGGGTCCTTTTTTTTACAGAGGGTCCATCGCCCAAGATTCACGCTTGGGACCCAAACCTCCAGCGCTTTGAAAGCATCCCCATCGGGCGTTTCCAGGGGGATTTCATCCAGGATCAAAACCGGGTCCTCTTCTCGGCCCTCGACCTCAGCTTCGGCGCCAATACCCAGCTCCGCGCCCTCTGGGAAACTGACGGCAGCAAACAGGGCACCCGCCAATGGAAGTTCGGTAAAGGCTTTTTCCCCACCCTCGGAAGCAATGGCATTGCCATCATTCCCGGGCAGGACGATCGTGTCCTCTTGCTCACTCCCACCCCGCCTCAGGGCGCCGGCCTTTATGAATTCCGGGGCTTCGGCCTAAACTTTCGCTCCCTCGGCCAAGCTCCAGGTATCCCAAAGGTCACCAACCCTTGGTCCTTCCAGACCCGTTTCGGCCCCACTTTCTTCGGCGGGAATACGAATGGGGGGGCGCCCGTCGGCGTCACCGACGGGACACTCAAGGGCACCCGCATCTTGCCCAAGATCTTTAGTTCTGTCACCGAAACAGGAACCAAGGCCGTCGAAATGGGTGACCGCCTTATCTTTGGCGCAAAGTCCATTGGGACCCAATCCAACATGGTCCTCTACATCAGCGATGGGACCCATCAGGGCACCAAACCGCTTTTGGATAAAAACTTTCCCTTACCTCCCCTTGAGCCCTACGCCTTCCAGTGCTTCGGCAACCGCATCGCCTTTTTCGCCCGTAACGTAAAAGGTCTCTCTGCCTACATCAGTGACGGAAGCTCCAAAGGCACCACACCCATGAACCATTACCCTCTTCCCTTAAAAACCACCAAATCTCTCAAAGGTTTCACTTTTTGGGGTGGGCAACTTCTTTTCCACTACACCTCCAATACCCCTCCCAACCGCAGGTACTACCTCCTCGCCATGGATCCAAGAGGAACGACAACCATTCTCCACCAGGAAACCATCCGCTCCATTGAACAACTCTACCGCATCGGAAATACCCTCTATGCCCTCCGTCGCAGTAGTTCTAAGCAAACCCGACTCGATTATGTCCAAGGCCCAGGAGCACTTTTCTTCCCCATTCAAACCTTCGGGCAGTACGACTCCCCTCAACTCTTCAACATTCAGGAGCGCCTCTACGCCTTTATTCCCGCGAATCTCCGCACGAAGAGCTTCGAAATCTGGGCCAACAATGGAGGAATCACCTCTCTCAAACGGGTTTACAAGGCTCCTCTACCCCCACTCGGCCCCACCGCAGCCAAATTCCTCTTCTCTCTCGGAACCAACAAGCTCCTCCTCCAAATCAATAAACCCAGCCAGGGCTGGGAACCCGCCATCCTCAACCTCCGCACAAAGACCCTCCATTCTCTCGGTGACATCTACCCCGGCCCCAAGTCCAGCAAGGCCTCCTCCTTCCGTTACAGCAGGGGTCGGCTCCTATTCTTCGCAACAGACCCTAGCCACGGCCGCGAACCATGGTTCTGGCCAACAGGTCCTTGCGGCAAACCGATCGGTGCGGGCTGCTCCCAAACCCCACTCCGCACCCCTACCCTCCAGCTCACCGACCCCATCCTCGGTACGCAACTCCGGGCCTGGGGTCAGGACTCTCCCTCCAATTCCTGGATCGGCCTTCTTCTCATAGGCCACGGCGCCTTAAATGGCCCCTACCTTCCCGGCGGCAGCACGCAACCCTGCCGCCTTCACGTCGACCTCAGCCGCAGCTGGCTCCTCGCTGGCCTGTTCACCCCCAACAACACCCAACCCTGGTCCTGGACACGTCCCATTCCCAATGCCCCCAGCCTCCTCGGCTTGACCATAACCTGGCAAGTGGTCTTTCCCGAAAGAACCGGCGGCTTCGCATTGAGCAATGGGTATGAGGTGACCTTTGGGAAGTAGGCTTTTCTTTCTAACCCATCGGCAAGGGGGACCAGGCAGGAGGTGAAGTTTAAGCTCCAGGAATCGGATTTTGTCCCGCGGTTGGCTTCCTGGGGTGGTTTGTTGTTAAGCATGCCCCAAATCCCTTTTCCCTGAATGAAGGATGCCGACTTGAGCAGCAAGCAACTTGACTGGATCGGAATTGGTAAAGCGAGTGACCTGTCCGAGAGGTAGATCATGACCCCCAACGCCTGCAATACCAGCATCTGATTCTTCCACTTTAAGGGTAAATGGTGGGTGTAAGGGCTTCGGCCCAAACCCCATGGACTCCAACACCACTTTCCAGTACAGCATGGATGTCAGCCTGTATTGTTTCACCACTCCAATCTGGGCAAAATCTCCAAGAAACCGCGGGCCAACGAATGGCCCCTCTGGGAGACCGGTGCACATCCCCTCCTTGCCCCTTATACCGAATCATTCGAGGGGCAGGGCATCCAGTGCCCCGAAGCCGCCGAGCTGACAGGGTTCCTGTGGGAGGCCCTTTCGCCCTCCAGAACCCTGCACTGGCTTCAATCCTCACCAATGTGGAGTTGACATGAACCGAACCGAAAGAACAGGAGACGAATGAAATGAACAAGAAGGCGCTCCTTGCCTGGGACGAACTGGAACCCCTCGTGCCCGCTTATGCCCTGGTGGGCGAAGTGGATCTTGTGGTGATCCGCTGGCCGAATGAGGAGAAGGTGTCGGTGTTGTATGGTCGCTGCCTGCATCGGGGGGCGCTGATGGCCGATGGCCGTGTCGAGGGCCGCAACCTCATCTGTGGCTTGCACAACTGGGATTACGATTACCGCACGGGTGTGAGTGCCTATAACCCGGCCGAGCGCCTGCACCGATTCCAAGCATGGATAGAGGACGGCCAAGTCTGGGTGGATGAGGATGAGATCTTCGCCTGGGCCAAGGACAACCCACAACCCTACGATCGCGAAGCTTACCAGGGACTCTACAAGGATATCCACGGCGTGCCCGAAGAGCCCCATGTCCAGTTCATCCAGGAACTGGCAGAGCATGGCCTGTCCAGGCTTGGCCACCATGGACGCATGGGGGCCATGGGCGTGCCGCGTGACCAGTTGCCTCGTTGGGAAGACATCCAAATCCTCACGGCCCAACTGCACCGCCCCCCACTCTTGGATGACACTCCCGTAGGCACCGAGGTGGTCATCGGTCCTAACGCGAAGAAACCATTGGTGCTGGAAAGACCCCTGTTCGTCTCCGACATGAGTTTCGGCGCATTGTCCGAAGAGGCCAAGCTGGCCCTTGCCATGGGCGCCGAACGGGCAGGAACCGCCATCTGCTCCGGCGAGGGCGGCATGTTGCCGGAAGAACAAGGGGCCAACAAGCGCTACCTCTATGAACTGGCCTCGGCCCGTTTCGGCTATTCCATGGACAAGGTCAAGCGTTGCCAGGCCTTCCACTTCAAGGGGGGCCAAGCGGCCAAGACTGGCACAGGTGGCCACCTGCCGGGCAACAAGGTGGTCGGCAAAATCGCGGAGGTGCGGGGTTTAAAAGAAGGTCAGCCCGCCATCTCGCCAGCGCGTTTTCCCGACTGGGAGCACCTGGACGATTACCGCCGCTTCGCCGACGAGGTGCGTGAAGCCACCGGCGGTATCCCCATCGGCTTCAAACTCTCCGCCCAGCACATCGAGCGCGACATCGAAGCCGCCCTGCAGGTCGGGGTGGATTACATCATTCTCGATGGACGCGGCGGCGGGACCGGAGCAGCTCCGCTGCTGTTTCGCGACAACATCTCGGTCCCCACCATCCCTGCCCTGGCGCGAGCGCGCCGCTTCCTCGACTCTCAAGGGCGTGACGACATCACCCTGGTCATCACCGGCGGCCTGCGTGTGCCAGCCGACTTCATCAAGGCCATGGCCCTGGGGGCCAATGCCATCGCTGTCTCCAACGCCGCCATCCAGGCCATCGGTTGCCTGGGGATGCGGGCTTGCAATACCAACAATTGCCCGGTCGGCATTGCCACTCAGAAACCTCATTTGCGTGAGCGCCTCAAAATCGAGAAAGGCGCCCAGCAGCTCGACAATTTCTTCCGCGCCTCCACCGAACTCATGCAAGTGATGGCCCGCGCTTGCGGCCACGATCACCTGAACAAGTTCTGCCTGGATGACCTCAGCACCTGGAAAAAGGACTTGGCCGAACTTGCTGGGATCGCTTACGGCGGGGTGGGGTGAACAGCGTTCGGTTTCCCCCGTACCACGAACCATTGAAACCTGGTTGTGCGAAGAGGATTCTCATGCAGCTCCTGCAACAAAGAGACTTAGGGGAGCCTCTTGCGCGGAGAGCAGCGGGGAGAGAATCCGCTTTCCCTTTTCCGTGAGGAGATGTCGAGGAGTCTTTGCCACCTTCTTGACTATCCCATGAGCCCGGAGAATACGCATTTGGCATCTGATACGAGCTGCTGCCTTTCGTCGTTGTTTGCTGTGCTCTTTCCATCCCGGGTCGAGTTCGTGAACTAGGTCTCTTTTTCGGATTCCATGGATCAGGTGGTACCCGGACATGATTGCGGCAAGGAGCCTCATTTCACTCATGTCCCAAGGTCGGAGAGCTCGAACTCGTCGTCCCTTCCGGGTGATGGGCTTGCAGATCTCCGCAAGGGTGACCTTTAGAGTTGTGGAGGCATCGTTGGGGGTTAGAGCTTCAAGGTATCTTTGATTGCCTTCTTGCGAAGCCATTGCTCGGCGATGGATATCAGCGATCCTCTTTCCCATGATTCGCCTAGAGCAAGGACCGCCAGGGTCCCCCTCCAGTAGGTGTCAAGATAGTTGTCGCTTCTTTCGCCACCAGGAGCGAGGGGCCCCTGCCCCCCAATTAAGATCAAGCCCAGGTCCCCCTTACAGTTGAAGAAGATTTCTCCAATACCTCCCACCTTTTCCAACCTGGCCCCCAATGCCCTGCGTCGCCAGATGTTCCCAGATCATGAAGATTCGGGGTTGGCTGAAGTCTCAGGTTCAGGCTTCATGATCTCGGCCCAAACGAACCGGTCGTCCTCATCGAAACTGCATTCCATTCCTTCGGGGACGATCAGGTCTCCTCCTGCTCCTTCCTCCGAGTTGTATCCCCGCAGGGAGAGTTCTTTTTCCAATTCGCCCCGTGTCCATGCAGTCATGGGACGCTCAAAGAGAACAACATCCACTCGCTGATGAATGACAATTCGATTCAATTTGCTTTTCGGCAAGGGGGACTTGGAGTTGCACCGGTCAAATTGAAAAATCAAGCCATGAAACAAGAGGGAATCATTGAGATTGCCTCCCATCCATTCTTCGTAACCTTGTTCTTCTGGGAATCGTTCCATGACTTCATTGGGACACATTCCGAGACGAATGAGGCCGAGACCTTGGCCGATTAAAACCGTAAGTGAATCCCTCTTCATCTCAACAAACCCGGATTGGGCAAAAGAAAGGCCCCCAGCCTTTTTTCCACGAAATCCAACAGGGTTAGCCCTCAATCTCGGGGCGAACGGGGAAAACCCTCAGGATACCCGGAAAAACCTTCAGTTGCTTCGATACGCTTCGTTTCTGGAAATTCTTCGTGCAAGCTCACTCGTATAGCGCCGCCCCAGGGAAGGGGCGTGTTCTCGGATCCAAGTCGTCAGCTTCGTCGACCCTGCCGGAGGCGCATCCACGTAGAGGAGTTCGTCCATCAAACCCTTGATCTCCTCGCGGGTGATCATGACATCTCCCACAAGGCGACCAATGACCTTGGCCGCGAGGAACCCCAGGGACGGGGGAACAGAGACAATGGGCCTCTTCTTCCCAATGGCTCGTCCGATGGTCTGGACCAGCTCCCGATAGGTAAACGTCTCGGGCCCAATCGCGTCGATAACCACATCCTGTCGCCCAGCTCCCTGCTCCACAGCAAGAGCAGCAAGGTCATCCACATGGATCGGTTGGAGCCGATAGTCGCCCTTCCCGAAAACCCCGAACACGGGGAAGCGCCTAAGGGCCCAAGCGATGTTGTTGATCAGGATGTCCTCCCGGCCGAACAACACCGTCGGACGCAAAATCGCATAGGCAATCCCTGTTTCCGCCAAAGATCGTTCCAGCTCAGCCTTGCCGCTGAAATATTCCAGATCGGAATCTTCCGAGGGATTCGTAATGCTGACATGAACGATCCGCTCCACTCCCGCTTCTTTTGCCGCATCGAACAAGCACTTTGTGTTCCGAACGGCGTCCGCGTGTGTGAACAACTTGTGATTGAAGCGCACCCAGTAGGTGTTGTAGAGAACCGAGACCTCACGAAGCGAACGGACCAGTTCCCCAGGTCGATCGAAATGAAAGGGAAAGGCCTGAATCCTTCCGCCGAAAGGATTGGGGCGCTCGGGGGAATGGGTCAGGGTGATCACCTCGTGACCCGAATCCAGCAAACGCTTCGCAATGTATTTCCCTGAGTACCCAAAGGCCCCAGTAACCGCATGGATCTTTTTATGTGCCAAGTTCCTTTTCTCCTCCACCTATTCAGAGCATCCTTTCAGAATGCCGAACCAGCGAGCACGGGCAGCGAGGCTGGGATCATTCCACCCTCTTTTCCATCAGCTCGATGCGATTCCCGAAAGGGTCCTTCAGATAAACGCGATCGTATCCAGGAAGTAGATCATCGCGAAGGACTTGGACGCCGGCCGTGGTCAAGCGAAGCACAAGCTCCTCAAGGCCCCGAACAAGGAAAGCGGGATGAGCCTTTTGGGCGGGCCTGAACTCCTTCTCCACACCAAGATGGACCTGGATTTCACCATTCTGAAACCAAACTCCCCCTCGCTGAGCAAGGATGGGAGGTTTCGGTCTCTCTGCAAAACCTAGCAATCCGGAATAGAAGCCTCGAGCACTTGCTTCTCCACCCTCGGGCATTGCCAACGGAACATGGTCCATTTTCACCCATTGGATTCTCATCTTTCTTTCCCTCTGAAGAAGCAATAAAGAGCAACCTCTCCCGGCACCATTAAGTTCTGGAAAGGGATGAACCGAAAAGCATCCCCCTTTGCCCCTATGTCTTCTGTTCTGCAGGTTCTCGAAAACCCACCACCCTTCGGACCAGAGGGAAGGGGCCACAGCCCAAGGTTTCCAGAGAAGGAGTAGGGTTCCAACATGGAAGCGAAGTTCCTCCTCCTTTTTAGCATTCCTTCCTAAGAGCTTCCAGATTCATAAGAGGCTTGCCCTTGGGAGCTCTCTGGAAACCCTTGGGTCACTTTTTAAAAGGATGAAAATCTGGGACCCTCTTGGGTTCCAAATAGGCTCTAGGCCCGTACTGCCCAAGATCATCGACCCCTCTCTCTGAATTCTCCTCATTCCTCCTTGGAACCCGCATTCTAAGCCCAAAAACCCACCATCCGAAATCAGCTCCTCCTTGCCAGAAAGCCAAGTATTGGGTCTCAAGCATTAGGTATGGGCGATCAGGGAAAAGCGATCTTGGACAGGGCTGCTTCATTCCAGATCGTAAGAAGGCCGATCTAAGGAAAATGTAAGGTAGGGACAAATGTTTCCGTTTTGTTAGAGGCCATCGGAATGAGATGGAAAAAAAGAAATCTTTTTTGGGGCCTGGTGGCTCTATTCGCTTTTTCCCCTTTTTCTTGCAGGAACAGCGAACCCAAGGAACCTGAAGGGACCCCGGTTTCCTTGTCTCAAGAGGACGAAGCTCCCAAATGGATCAAAGGAGCCAAGAGAACATGGTATGCCTGGCAGACGAAGGGCGTATCGCTGGTGAAAGCCGGCCGATATGACGAGGCTCTTTTTTGCTTTCATCAAGCCAAGAAACACTGGCCCAAAAATGTGGATGGAAAGAATCCGGGACCCAAGCCCAAGCCTGAACCGACAGATACTCTCTTTCAAATGGCCTTTCTGTTCTTGAAAATGAAAAAACCAAAGTTGGCCATCCGCTATTTCGAAAAGTTCGAGAGCTATTTCCCCGGGAATAAAATCGCTTGGAAGGGGAAAAAACAAGCCGAAGAAATGCTACAAAAATCTGAAAATTAACAACCCCGCGGTATTGGGACCCCAGGTCCAGGTTTTCAAGGCCATCAGGACTTCACCTGTGGGCATCTACTTGGGTTCCTCTTATGGTTCCAGACCGAGTGGTAGCTTGTCCAGTGCTGTCCAGGATCATCCGCCCCTCTCTCCGTGCCCTCCTCTATTCTCTCCCCTCCATTCTCTGTGGAATCCGCATTCTAAGCCCGAAACTCCACCATCCGAAATCAAGTCCCCCTTTTCTGCCGTCCAGGTTTTTGGGCTTCTGCATGAAGTCTGGGCGATTGGAGAAAAGGGATCTTGGGCAGGCCTGTGGCTTTCCCCATCTCCCTCCTCCCCCTCCTTTCACGAAAAAGGGGCACAGCCAATGGGCGGATTCCCGGATGGGGAGAACAGGGAGCCTTCTGGGTATCGTAGAATCAATTCGCAATCAGCGGAGTGGAACATTCCCTTTCTTTTCCACTGCATTCCTCGATTGGCAGGGTTGTTCATAATTGGCCACTTCAATCAAATTCCCATCGGGATCTTTGAAATAAAAAGAAACGATGGAACCAATGGCTCCTGTTCTCTCAACCGGGCCGGCGAGGATCCTTACCCCCTTGCTCCTAACCTCTTCCATGGCGGCCCCGAGATTGGTTTCAGTGATAAAACACAAGTCCGCCGAACCTGGGCCCGCTCTTTTGGCTTTGGGTTCCAGCTCTTGCCCTTCCCGATGAAGGTTGATCTTTTGCGTTCCAAATTTAAGGGCAACCCTTCCTTGGCCAAAAGTCTCAGAGACCATACCCAGCACTGATTCATAGAAACGCACGGTCTCCTCGATGTTTTTTACGGTTAGGACTACATGGTCCATGTGGGTGATTTTCATTTTCCACCTTTTCTAGGGATGAGCCTGACTCTTTCCGAAAACCAGCGGCGATGAACGATAGTTGCGGCTTTTCAGATCCATGCCGAGAGAAGGGGAATTCTTCTCCCCTCTTCCATCCTGGGAACTTGGCCATTAAAGCCGAGTGCATTTCCAAAGAAAACCCCGCGAGTTCCAACATACGCGTTCCTGATAAGGCTTCCTGGAGCCCACCTTAGACAGGCCTACCTTCAGGCAAGGGGGACTTGATTTCGGATGGTGGAGTTTCGGGCTTAGAATGCGGGTTCCACAGAGAATGGGGGGAGTTTTGGAGAAAGGGGAGGATGATCTTGGACAGCACTGCCCCCGGCCATGAAGGTCGTTCCTTTTCCCAGGCAAAAACGATGGGGACACCAGCTTTGATGGATGAATGAGAATTCCGAGGATTCATGGTCCTCCAACGTTCAAGCCCCCAAAGGTTTTCCAGGTACCGAAAGAACGAGGCGTGAAAGAACCAATGCGGGCATCCTGAATTGCATCCATCAAAGCAAGCTAAGCCGAATCCCCATCCTTGGGTGGTTATGGGTTGTTTTTGGCTTCGACTGCCCGCTTCATGATTTCTTCCACCAATCCGTCCGGATCGGCTGGACAAATGAAGGAAACCTCCCGAAACCTCCAATCCTCACCAACCGTCCGAATCCGAACAAGGGAACCTCCAAATAGTTGGAGGATGGGCCCGCGATCCACGGAAGCCAGGCGGATACTCCGGAAAGGAACCTTCTTTTTCGAGAAGAAGAAAACCCCTTGTTCTCGAACAAGCCAATCCTCTTCCATCCGGTACACCAATCGGGACATGAATTCCTTGAACCACCATCCCCCAAGCTTGGGAAGCCAGTAGATAGGCATAAAGATTTTGATGAATGTGAGAAACTTTTGCGAATCCGTCTCAATGATCATCATCTGCTCCCCTTAGATTCAAAGGAATCTCGCCCAGGCGCCCCATGGGGTTCGGAGGAGCCTTCTGCAAATTTCCTCTCCACGTAACAGAAACTACAACAAAGGCCATCCGTTCTGCAGCTTCCTTCATGGAAATCCAGGAAAAACCAGTGCTAGCTCTCCATTGTTATTTCTTCAACATTCCCCACTTCATCGAAACTGACACTGATCAAATAGTCGGTGACGTTCCCAGGTAACGTAAAATCAAGCGTATCCATTCCATCGCTATTCTCGTCCCCCCAATGTGATTCGAGAACCAGAATGTCGAGGACCTCTTTTGGTTCAGGCTTGGATTTCCCTAAATGTTTCCTCCAATACTCTTCTTCGATTTCCTCAAGATGATGGGTCACGAACAGGGTGGCACCATCCTCGTCTTCCTCGGTGCCAAAAACATTTTGAATTGCTGAAATCGCCTTTTTTTTTCGCCTTTCAAGCTCTTCCATTTTTCTCCCTATTGCTGCATTTTCAAATCACCCAATTCCCAATCCCCAATTCCCAATCCCCAATTCCCAATCCCCAATTCCCAATCCCCAGTGCCGCGCTTAGCTTCTCCCACATTTCCACTCGATGTTGCTCCCTGAGGGCGAATCATTTTGCTTCAGGCTCGCTTTATTCCTCGGGCTTTTCCTTTTTTGATGCCTGCAAGTATTGCTTTTCAGAAAAGTGCCAGAAGATCGCCCCAAAGATTGCCCCTCCCGCCCCCATTAGGACTGCTCCCAAGAAGAAAGAATGCTTTTCCCGATGGGAGCCATGGAGCAATGCTGGAACGATTACCATGAAAAAATACATAGAAGAGCCCCATCGATACACTCCTCTTGTGAGAATAAAATTCCATTTCCCCATTTTGCGAATCTCGGCCCATTTTTCATTTACTATACTGGCTTTTTTTCTTTCCTTTTTGGTTCCATTGCTTATCACTCCTTCCTTCAACCATTCATTGGGAACTTCCGAATAAAGAAAAACTCTGCGGGTTTTTTCAGGATCCCATCCCAGCACAGTCCTTGCGATAATCGCATTGAGTACCCAACCAATGAGATATCCAAGAATGAGAAGAACGACCGTGGAAGAGAGAAAAAGGACAATCCATAGAATCCCATTTGGTTGATCTTTAACGGGTACACCTTCGGGGATTTCTAAATACTCGGAGAGCCAAGCCGAAAAAGGCTTTAAAACAAAAAAGGAGGAAAAGGGCAACCCCATGGGTAAAACAGAGAGACCAAGTTGGTACCGAACACGTAAAAGCTGGGGCAGGTGCATATTGAAGGCAAGC
>DROQ01000187.1 GCA_011321845.1 Planctomycetota bacterium
GCTCTTCCCCCTTTGCGAACTTCCTTGTCCTTCGCTGAGCACCCCCCTCCAAGCTGCCTTGGATTCCCAAGAAAGCGCCCTCTACAGGAAGAGACGCTCCAGGCCCGAATCCATCAGGGGTTTTTTTGAAAATTTCGAAGGGAAAAAAAGGGTGTCCCGCTACCAAGGCTTGCGGGGGGGAGAGAAGGGGTCCAAGCTTGGGCGGCATGAACGCACAATTTTTTGTAACCCTCAGCCTAGCTGCTGCATCTGTCTCTCCTTTGTGTTCTCTTTCAGCCCAAGTTCCGAATGGGAAAATTGCTCTCGAGACACGAATTCGAAAGATTGCAAACAACTCCCATGGCCTGGCTCGTGTTTTCGAGATCGGGAAAACCCGGAGTGGCGCTCCCATCCTCGCCTTGGCGATCCAAAAGGAAACTCCGGGAAGACGCAATAGACCTGCACTCCTCCTGGTCGCGGGTTTGGACGGAAGAAGAACCCAGGATTCGGAGGTCGCCCTCGAGATCGCCAAGGAATTTGTGAACCAGAAGGCCGACACCCTTAAGGGACGAATACTCCAAAAATGGACCCTTTTTGTGATCCCATGCGCCAATCGGGACGGACAAGGGGCCAAGGTCGAAGGGAATCTGGGTCCGGTTGACGAGGACAGAGACGGCCAAATAGACGAGGATGGACCTGAGGACCTCGACGGGGACGGGCGGATCCTTTGGATGCGAAAGAAGGATCCTGAAGGAACTTATATTCAGGACCCCAAATCTGGGAGGATGCGAAAAGCGGACCCGGAAAAGGGTGAAGCTGGGATCTATAAGGTCTGGAGGGAGGGAAAGGACAATGACGGAGATGGGGAATTCAACGAGGACCCCCCAGGCGGAATCGTTCCCAATCGCAACTTCCCCCACCTCTATCCCGAACATGGTGAGGGAGCCGGCCCCTACGTCCTCTCCGAACCTGAGTCCCGAAGCCTTGCCGAATTCGTGATCCAGCATCCCAGAATCCGGGCAGTCATCACCTTAGGAGCCTTTGACAACCTGAGTGGGAAGGCGAAAAGGAATACCGCTGCCCGAAATTCCCCAATAAACGGTTACGAACCTCGCGACAAAGCGGCATTGGCGAGCTTCGCCAAAGCGATCAAGCGCAAGGGGAATCAGGGCAGCGATGAGTGGCCGGGTCGATTTCACGCCTGGGTTTACGCCCATGCGGGGAGAACCTCTCTCGCACTTCGCATAGGAAAGAAGAAGACGAAAAAGTCACCTCCAAAATCTCCTTCCTCAAAACCTGCGAAAAAAAAGAAGAAAGATCTGGAGCCCAGCTCCAGGGCAATACCCAAGCCGGAGAGGAAGAAGATCTTTCCCTGGAGACCCTTCAACCATCCCCAGCTAGGCCCTGTAGAAATCGGAGGAAAGGACCCCCTGGAGGACTCCAAATACAGCGCCGAAGAGCAAAGCAAGGGTGTCCTCCTTGTAAGCCGGTTGGTGGAGGAGGTTTATAAGCGGGCGTGTGACTTGCGGATTGTGAGGATGGAGACCAAGGCTTTGGGGAATGGAGCCATGGAGCTTCGAGCAGTCGTTCGGAACGAGGGAAAGGAAGCCTCCCGCACGGCCATTGCAGACCGCTTGAGGAATCCAAGGCAACCGAGACTGGAGTTTGTTCGCTACTCCCGGGCAAATCCTCTCTCTTCCAAACGCTGGGATAAGAGTGAAGCTCAAAATTCCCTGCTCACCGGGAGGCCTTTTGTTTTCATCCCCACCCATCTCCTTTTGGGGCAGACTTCGGAGTTTCGATGGATCTTGAAGAAACCCAAACCGGGAACCCTTGGCCTCAGGATCGTGCAAGAAGGGTTCGTCTTTGACATCAAGGAGGTGAAGTGATGGGAAACCTGTGGACCAAACCGTTTTGCGCCCGCGGCGTTCTCTCCGCCCTTTTTCTCCTTGGGCTCTCAAACATGGGCCTCCGGTCCCAAGGGGAATCCCCCCGCTCCGGCCCCATTCCCCCCGTCGATCTCCTCTCCTGGGATCGTTTTCATAACTGGGAAGAGATCACAAAGATCTGCAAGGCGATGAAGAAACGGTGGCCCAAGCTCATTCAGCTCGAGGTCATCGGAAAATCCTTCCAGGGCCGCGAGCTGCTCGCTCTTACCGTCACCAACCCCGAAACGGGGAGCCCGGGGAGCAAGGCCGGAATGTACATCGACGGGAACATCCATGGAAACGAGGTCCAGGGCGCCGAGGCTGCTCTATACACCATCTGGTACCTTCTGGAAAACAAGGACAAGGCCCCCCGCTTGAAAGAGATCTTCAATCGAGTCACTTTTTACGTCGTCCCTAGCGCCAACCCGGACGGACGGGATTATTGGTTCCAGTTCCCCAATACACGGCACAGCTCGCGCGGGGGACAAATCCCCACCGACAATGATTCCGATGGTCGTTATGACGAAGACGGGCCCAACGATCTCGATGGAGACGGTTTCATCTGCTCCATGAGGAAGCATGTCCCGGGAAAAGGAAACTGGAAGATCGACCCGGACGAACCAAGGCTCCTGGTCCGCTGCAAGCCGGGCGAAAAAGGAGACTGGCTCCTCCTTGGGAGCGAGGGCATCGACGACGACGGGGATGGACGGATCAACGAGGATGGTCCGGGGGGATATGACCCCAATCGTGACTGGGGGAGCGATTGGCAGCCTTCCTACCTCCAGCGAGGAGCACGCCCCCTCCCCTTCCAACTCCCCGAGAGTCGAGCGATTCGCGATTTCATCCTCAAGCATCCCAACATTGCAGGTGTCCAAGCCTTTCATAACTTCGGAGGCATGATCCTCCGGGGACCCGGCGCGAAGAGTTTCTCCTATCCAGCCTCGGACGCCCGGGTCTATGACGCACTGGGGAAATCCGGGGAGAGGATCCTCCCCTTCTACAAATACATGGTCATCTGGAGAGACCTGTACCAGGTCCACGGAGGCTTTGTGGACTGGACATATGCCGGATTGGGGATCATCTCATTCACCAACGAGCTTTGGATTCAGAAAAAGTGGAAGCAAGATGGGGATTACACGGATGCGAAGGAGCGCTTGGAGTTCGACCGTAAACTCAGCTTCGACGCACACTTCGTCCCATGGCACAAGGTGAAGCACCCCCTCTATGGCGAGATCGAGGTCGGCGGAATGACCAAGGACACAGGACGCATCCCGCCCTCCTTCCTCATCCGGGAGATGCTCCATCGAAACGCCGCTTTCGTCCTGGAGCACGCCTTCCAAACTCCGGAACTCGAGCTTGTTTCCCTGGAATGGTCCCCCGCGGGCAAGGGCCTGCGCTACCTGGATGTCAGCATTCGCAACAAACGAATCATCCCCAGCAGAACGGCCCAGGCCTCCAGCAAAAGAATCGGAAGACCGGACCTCCTCATCGCAACCCCCCAAGGATGCGCCATCCTGAGCGCGGGAATCGCCTCGGACCCCTTCCGGAAAAGGCAAATGACTCTCTTTCCCAAGAAGGTCCACCCCACAAAGCTCCCCATAGAAAAGGGTGTCCCCTCACGGGGGATTCTTCGGGTCAGGTATCTTGTGGAGGGGGAGGGGAAGATCTCGTTTCAATACAAAGCGGAGAAGGCCAAGGACCTTTCCTTCGAAACCAGATAGATCCAGGCCTCTTTTTGCTTTGTATCCGAAGAGGCCGATCCCATAAGAAAAGGGGCGAATTCGGATCGGAACAAAGGAGGCTGGGATGGAAAAGGCCGGGGAGCGCAATGGCTCAAATCCTGGGAAAGAAAAGGGATCCGGGGCCAGAGGGCCAGATCCTTATCTTCAGGAGCGGTTCCGAATGGTGGAGACTCAGATCCGGGCGAGGGGGATCCGCGATCCTCGAGTCCTGGAAGCCATGGTGCGGGTCCCGAGAGAGCGGTTTCTCCCGACAGAGTTTCGGGACCTCGCCTTCAAAGATTCTCCCATTTCGATCGGCAGTGGGCAGACCATTTCCCAGCCCTACATCGTCGCCCTCATGACCGAGCTCTTGCAGCTCACCGGCAAAGAGCGCGTCCTCGAAGTCGGGACGGGGAGCGGTTATCAGTGCGCCATCCTCGCCGAGCTGGCAAAAGAGGTTTTCACCGTGGAGATCGTTCCCGAGCTTGCCTCCCGAGCCCGGAAAATCCTCGAGAACCTCGGGTACCGAAATATCCACTACCGAATCGGGAGCGGCTTCGAGCCATGGCCGGGAGAGGCCCCTTTCGACCGCATCATCCTCACTGCGGCCCCTCCTTCCCTCCCACAAAGCCTGCTGGAACAATGCAAGATCGGCGGGCGAATTGTTGCACCGGTGGGCGTAGGTCAGCAATGGCTCATGGTTTACGACCGCTTGAAGGATGGGAGCTTTCGCCGGACCAAGGTGATCCCTGTCCGCTTCGTTCCAATGGTTCCCGAAACCCGGCCATAAAGCGCCTCAGCAACGCGTAGGTCTCTTCCGAGGGAAGAGGAGAGTCCACAGAGATCTCCCGCAGGATCTCTTCTTCGCTCAGGGGTGGGTCGGAGAAAAGGAGACCGGATCCTCTCGCCCATTCTTCCAAAGCCTCCTTGGTTTTCTTCCGGAGGCCCGAAATCTCCTCTAGCCGAAACTGGAGTTCGGAAAAACGGATGCCGGTTTCGGGGACCAGGGCCCGGACATCGGGGAGGAAGGTCGACTTCTTAAGTGGGCTTTCCTCCAGGTCCTTAGGAAAAACGGGCCCCGGCCGATTCAGGTCCCACAGCTCCCGGAAGCGCAGCCAGAGCGCACAGCGCGCCTGCAATCCATGGGTGTCCCCCTTCGGCTTTTGGGGGGAGGTGAGTTGGGCGACGGTGCTGTAGCCTTGGAGAAGGAGGGAGTGGAGGAGGGGGAGGTTGTCGTCGAGGAGGTAGTAGAGGTGGAGGGCACCGGGGGCCTCGAGGAGGCTGGGGGCGGGAACCCGAAGGAGTGCGGCGTATTCGGAGGGGGACCGCCCCTGAGGGTGGGGGATTTGGGGCCGGGGAAGGAGATAGGAGGCTTGGCCCTCCGGGGGGATCCCCAAATGTTCGGGAAGCCGGACAAGCTGGAAACGATCCTCCAAACCCGACTCTCGGACCTGCTCGCTCACCCGACTCACATCGGCCTCGTCCGCAGTGAGGAGGATGACCTGGCGCCCCTCCCGGACCAGGGAAAGAAGAGCATCCACGATGGCCCGGTAACGAACATCGTCCGCATGGCTCAGGGCCTCATCGAGGAAGATAGGAAGGGACACCCCCCGTTCCTCCACTGTGGCGAAGGCCATCCGCGCGGCCAGGAGGAGTTGGCTCCTCGTCCCATCAGAGAGTTCGCCCAGGGACAGGGATCGCTCACGCTCCCGGTCCAAAGCATAAAAACGGTCCTCGCCCGCCTCCCCCTTTTCCCCGTCGGCGGGCTTCAGTTTGAGTTCCAGCCGACCCCTGGTGAACTGTGAGAACAGATCCTTGGCCTTCTCGAAAACGGGAGTCTCGGTCTGCTCCGCACTCTCTTCCAACACAGCCCTCAGGAGTCCCCGCGCCAAGGCCTTGTGTGCCTCCTCCTCGCTCGCCTTCGTCCATTCCACCCGCGCCTCCTCGAGAGCGTCCAGAGCCTGGGCCAGCGCCTTGCTCCTTTTGGTGTTTTCGATCTCCCCCTGGACCTTCCCCATCTCGATCCGGAGGTCTTCGGCCCGACGCTGGGCGAACTTGGCCCCCTCGATCCGAGCCTCCAGGGTCCCTGTGTCGGCCCCTCGCAGCTCCGGCGCGCCCGCAAGAGCCCGATCCAATTCATCCAGTTCCCCTTCCACACGGTCCAGGGCCTTGCGCTCCCGAACGTAGGTCGCCCGATGTTTCGCCGCCTCCTCCAAGGCCTGCCGGTCCCCCACTTCCAATCCCAGCCTTTGAAACAGAGCTTCCCGCTCCTTGAGAGCCAAGCGCTCTCCTTCCCCCGCATCCTCAAGCCTCTTCTCAGCCTGCTCCGCGTCCCCCCTCGCCTCCCGAAAAAGGGACACCCTTTCTCCGAGGCGCTCCACCAGCTGGGAGAGTTCGGCCCCACCCATCGCCTCCAAGCGTTCCCTCCCCCCAAGCTCCGCTCCAAAAACACTGACAAGCCGCCCCACGAGCGCCCCCCGCTCCTCCTCGAACTCCCTGCGAGCCAGCTCCCACTGCGCCCGCGCAGCCCACAACTCCTCCCGCGCCTCTCGCAACCGAAACACCCGCCGAGCCCAATCCACCAGACGCAGGCTCCCTAAGCCCGGCTCCAATCCCATTGCCTCCCGCAGGCCGGCAGCCTCCTCCTCCAATTCCTCTTCTCTCCGACGCAGCTCCTCCTGCCGCCGGGCCAGCGCCTCGACCTCCCCCTCCAAGCCTTCCCATTTCTCCCGTCGAACCAACTCCCCCTGCAACCGCTCAAAAGCCTGGAGCGGATCCCTCCCGAACCGTTCCCCCAGCCCACTCCCCCGAAACCGCCGCAACCGGAGCCAACGCTCCCCCGCGAAGCCCAAGACCGCCACACCCCCGAAAACCAGGCCCACCCAGAGCGGAGCGCTCAGCAACAAGGCACCCTCAGCCCCCAGCACCAACACCAGCACCCAGGGGTTCAGCGCGCTCCAGGTCAACACCCGCTCCAACTCGGACAACCCCCGATGAATCCTCTCCCGCTCCAAAGGGGGACACCCATTCCTCGCCATCTCCCCAGAAGAGGCTTGCCCTCCCTTGGCCTCCAGAAGGGTCCTCTTGGCCTCCTCCAACCGCCGCCGCTCGGCCCGCAACAACCCACCCTGCCCCAAAACCTCCTGGAAATCGGCAAGCAGAGCCTCAAGCCGGTCTTCGTTTCCTTCCAAACATTCCAGGACCGCCTCGCTGCGGGACTCGAGCTCCTCCCCCTCCCAACCCCATCCTTCGACAAGATCCTCAAAGACCCGGGCTCGCGTCTCCGCCACCTCCCTCCGGTCCAAAAGCCTCCTTTCCCGCTCCCGGACCTGGGCGGCCATCCCCTTCAACCCAGGGAGAACCCCTTCCGCCAGAGCCTCCTCCGGGATCCGGTTCTCCTCCATGCGCCGCTGGGCCCCCGCCAATTCGGCCTGAGCCACCTCTCGGCGCTGCCGTTCCCTCCCCAACCGCGCCTCGATCTCATCCAGGCGCTCCAACTCGCCGCCCCGCAGAATCGCCGTCGCCTCCGGCAAGCCCCGGAGCCGCCCCTGGATCTTCACCGCCTCCTCCTCGAGGCGCAGCCGCCTCAGCGCATCCTCGTAGAGCCTGAGCCTCTTGGCCTCCCGATCCCGCTCCCTCAGCTCTTCGCCGAGCCCCACCAGGTCGTCCTCCCTCCGGGCAAGATCCTGCAGCTCCCGCTCCACCTGGAGCTTCTTCCGCGCCCATTTCTCGACGGTCTTTCGCTTGTTCTCCACCCGTTGCGGCTTGGCCGCAAGGTCCTCGGAAGAAAGGAGCTTGACCAAGTCCACGCCCCCCGCCATCTGCCTGCGCACCGACGCCGCCAAGGCCCGGTCGTCGCCACCACCATCCTCGAGCAACGACCGGATCTCCAAGAAGTAACAACCCCCGTACTCCTCTGCCGGGAGCGCGGGGCCCTCCACCACCC
>DROQ01000188.1 GCA_011321845.1 Planctomycetota bacterium
CCCGCCGATCCCAACAACGCGAACAACCCCGGAATCGGAATCGAAAACAAAAAAGGAACCACCCAAACCAGGTACCAAGGATGCAGCGTCGGCGTCAACACGAACAGGATCGCCAACACCAGCACAAAAGCCCGCGCGGGCACCCGCTCCCAAACAAACACCAGCAAAGACCCCAACCCGAACAGCACCAAAAAAGGCAGCTTCGACACCTTCTGCAGCTCCACCCCCACCGGCCAATGGGTCCAACCCGCATCCCGAAGCGCCTCCTGCGCCCACCTCGTCCCCTCCGCCAACAACCAGAAGAAGGACTCGTTCCCCCGCCAGCGCACCCCGTAATTCCGCAACCCCTCGAAGAGGAGCAAAACATCCCCCGAAGGCGGATAAAAAGGCAGGTAAGACAGCGCCACCACCCCCAGGGCGACTAGCGGAATCCGAAAATCCTTGCGCAAGAGCCAGGGGAGCAGCAGGACGGGGAGATACTTGGAAGAGATCGCGAGCCCGAGGAACCCGCCTACAAGGAGCGCCCGAAACAGCGAGCGCTTCTCCCCCCTACCCAGAACAGCCAGCCCCAACACCGTGAACAGCAGAGCCAGGGAGTCGTTGTGCCCCTCCGCCACCAACTCCACCAGGACCAGGGGACAAAAGGCCTGGATCCCGATCAGGGCGCTCCCCACCCCCATCCCCCGCAGCAGGGACAGCCCCGCGAGCAGACAAAGGAATTCCACGAGCGCATAGGCGTTTTTCACCCCCAGGACCCCGAGGTCGAGGCGGGCCAACTCCCGGAGGAAAAGCTCGGTCACCGGGGGATAGGCGGCGGGGACTTCTTTGTGGTTCACCCCTTCCCAGACGGGATCCCCCGGCCGGGCCACCCTCGGGTCCTTGGGAGCGACCAGGTAGGGGTTGTGCCCCGCGAGCTGGATCCGGCCTTCCCAGACGTAGCGGTTGAGGTCGTCCGAGAGGCTGGGAGTGGCCACTACCGCGATCAAACGGAGGAAGATGGCCAGGGGGAGAAGGAGGCGGAGCCTGGGTTTCCACTCACCCTTGAGGAGCAGGCGGGAGACGAAGAACCAGGGCAGGGAGGCGAGCAGCAGAAGCATCGCGTAGGCGATGGGGTGCAGGGAGCGGTCGAAGAGGTGGAGGGCGCAGGCCAGCACAAGGCCCTCCAGGAGCAGCAGCGGGACCGCGAGCCCCGCCCACTTGGATGGAGCGGGGTCCGTCTCGAGGAGCTCATCCATCGACTCCATGGACAAGCTCTATTTCCCCTTGGACCCGCGACTGCTGGGCTGAGTCCCGGCTCCCCCCTCGGCCGGTTTTTTCCCTTCGTTCTTTTCCATCCCCTCCCTGTAGGAGGTCTTCTTCCAGGGAACGCGGTCCACGAGCGGTTTGAGCGAGAAGATCAGATCCACCTCGGTTCCCCGGGGAGGAAGGAGGCTGTTGTTGGGCCACCAATTCTGGTCGTTCACCGCCCGCTTGTGGTGGATGGTGATGAGGTGGTTGGGGATGAAGACGTAATAGGCCGAAACGAAGTTCTGTGCATAGTCGGTGATGAAGACCGGCGGCTCGTTGCGGTGCAAGGGGGCCATGCGCCCGCCGAGGTAGATCCACTCCACGTCCTTGATGGGCCCCCCTTCCTGAAGATCCAGGATGAGGTCCTCCATGCGGTAGGTGTGGGTCTTGCCCTTGTCGTCCTTCCAGGAGAGGGCGAGCCAGACACGGGAAGCATGGTTGGGCGCGCTCCTGGGAGGGACCAGGCGATTCATCGGCGCCCCTTTTCGGAACTCCTCTTCGGTCGGTTTGGGGACGATGGGAATGCTCTTGCAGTTGCTTCCCGGTTTGAGGCCCAGAGCGAGCAGGGCGGCGTTGATGCTGCTGCCCTTGCTGGGCACGACCACGAGAGTCTCGTGGGTTTTGCCGCGGGGACCGGTGAGCACGTATTCCAAGAAGTCATCCACAATCTTGATCTTGCCGGGGACGCGGACCTGCTTGTTCTTGAGATCGAGCTGAACCCCATCCTTGGCCAGCAGCTTTTTGAGCTGTTCGAGGCTCCCGCTCTTGGTTCCTTTCTGGGCCGGGGTCGCGGGCCGTGTGGCCGGACGGGCTGGGGTCGAAGGCTGCGTAGTCGAAGGGGCCGGAACCCCTTTGCTGGGTTTCTGCTGCAGGGCCCTTGCCTGGCTTCTTAAATGACTTCGTCCCGCTGATGGTTCTCTCCCTTTGCCGGGTTTCTGCTGGGAGGGCCTCGCCTGGGCGGAGAGCCCAGCCAGGACCAGGGTCGAAAACATCCAGAGCACTTTGCCTTTCATCGTTCCTTCTTTTTGTTGTCCCCGTTCTCCGGGAGAAGTCTACCGAGCCGCCTTTCCAGGCGACGCAGCCTGGCCTGGGAGCGCGGGTCGCCACGGGCCGCGATCCTTGCCGAAACGAGGATCTCCCCGAGCCGTTCAGGGTCCCCACGAAAACGCAGCGCCTGCAGCAGGCGCTCCCGAAAATGTAGAGCCAGGACCCCAGAATCCTGCCCGACTCCGGTCAGAAGGGAAGCCAGATCCTGGAGGCTGCGCTCGTCGGGGGCCACCAGGTGCAGGCTGGCGAGCCCCTGGTCGAAACTCCGGCTCGCTTCCACGACCCGGCCCGCCCGAAGTTCCGCCCCGGCGCGCAGCAGGGACAGAACCCCGTCGATCGGGGCGGGCCTGGGCCCCAGACGCTCGGCCCAGGCGAAGAGCGGCTCGCAGGCCCGCGCCGTCCCCTCCCACTCTTGGGCCAGGAGGAGGATGTGCGCAAGGTAGTCCTTGGTCACGCAGAACCAGGCCGGACTCTTTTTGGGGTCGCGAAGGTTCCGGATCAGGGCGGCTCTGAAGGCCTCCGGGTCGGCCGAGCGCATGGCGCGCAGGGTCGGCAGGACCAGCGGCATGGAGGCCCGCACCCGCCCCTGGAAGAAACTCCCCCTCCGCTCGAGCAGGACCGCCCGCAAAGGATCCCGGGCCGCCGGCGCCGCAAGAATGCGCGCGAGGGCAGGGAGCGCCTTCGCCGGAATCGGCTGCGGGAGCGCGTCCAGCATCTCGAGGATCATCCCCTCGTCCTCCTCGCCCTTTTTCCGGATCCAGTCCTCCACCGTTCGGCCGAGCAAGTCCCAGCGGCCGCGCTCGACCAGAGCCCCGGCCACCTGCTCGCGCAGCTCCGGCTCCTCGGCCTTGGGCAGGAGGCTCTCCAGGAGGGGCCGCGCCGGCAGATCCTTCCGCCCCCGGAGCCAGAGCACGATCTCCAGCTTGGCGAAGTCCGGCGTATCCCCGAGCAACAAGGGCGCCAGCAGAGGAAGATCCTCCTCGCGCAGAATGCCGATCATCCCCTTGCGCACCCGCCGCAGCTCCCCCGCCCCATAGGCCCCCGGATCCACCAGGATGCGCCGCAGCGCCTCCGGCTCCCCCCGCACAGCGAGGGACACCCATGCCTTGGGACCGAGCCGCGAAGCCAGCAGGCTCCGGAGCAGCCCGGCCGCCCAGGGGCGATGGCTCTCCTCGAGCAGCTCCAGGAGCTTGTGGTCCAGGTAGGCTTTGCGGGCCGCGAGGACTGCCGCCACGACCCGGCGGAGGAGTTCCCCGTCGCCGCGCAGGGAGAGGAGGGTCGTCAGGAGAGCCTTCTGCGCGCTGCGGTCGACCTCTGTCGAAAAGAGCCGCAGCAGACGCGCGCCCAGGGCCCTGGGCCAGTCCCGACCCCGGATGCCCTGGTAAGCCACCCAACGGATCTTGGGATGGGGCGCTTGGAGCAGGGTCAGCCAGAAGGGGAGAGGAACCTTGTCCCGAAAACGCAGCAGGGCGAGCAAGGGCGCCGAACGCCGCCCCCCCGACAGGGCCAGGGCCGTCTTGGGAAGGGCGGGGTCGAAGATCCCCTCGATGCAGAAGAGATGGAAGGCCAGCTCCCGCTCCGCCCCCCCGGTCCCCAGCAGAGCCGCCAGCAGCTTCCGCCCCCGCGCATCCCGGATCAGCGCGCCACCCAGGCCCCGCAGCCAGAGCCGCCGCAGCCCCGCGTCCGCCCCGGGATCCGCCAAGGCCCGCAGGCCCATTTCCAGCAGCCCCGGCACCCCAGCCCCCACGAGAAACGCCAGCACCCGCTCCCGCCGCTCCGGCTCAAAAGCCAGCAGCCGGTCCCGCAACCCGGCCTTGGCCTCCGCCGGCGCCCCCTCGCCCATCTGCAGGCAGGCCTCGAACACCCCCTCGTCCTCCTCCCGCTCCAGCCCCTGCAAGAAACGCCCCTTGGCCTCCGCCGGCAGCACATGCCCCAGCAGCGTCCCCGCCTCCCGCCCCCCGGGCTCCCGCAGCGCTCGCTTCACCAGGGCCACCAGCCCCGGCTCCCGCAGCCGCGCGTCCCCCAGGCAGCGGTAGGCCAGGCAGCGCTCCCCCGCGCGCGCCCAGGCCTTTTGTTCCTCGTAGAGCAAGCGCCGATGCCCCGCCCCGATCCGCCCCGGCAAACGCAGCAAAAACTCGGCCCGCCCCTCCTTGGCCCGCAGACATCCCCGGAACCCCCGCGCCCCAAAGCGCTCCGGCCAGGCCAGGAACAGCCGCCGCCCCAGCTCCCCAAACCCCCGCCGGCCACAGAGCCACACCAGCTGCGGATCCCCCAGCACCCCGAGCGCCCCCAGCGCGCGCGCCGCCTCCCGCCCCACCGCAACGAATTCATCCCGCAGCAAGGCCCGAATCCGCCCCAAGACCGCCGCGTCCCGCAGCGCCCCGTCCATCAGCGCCGCCGCCCGCAGCGCCTGGAGCCGCACCACCCAGACCTCGTCCCCCAGCCCCGACAGCACCTCCTCCGGCCGCAGCTCCCCCCGCTCCCCCAGCACCCGCAGCAGCGCCACCCGCCGCCGCCATCCGCCCCGCCGCGCGAAGTTGCGCAGCGCCAGCGCCGGCGACTCCGGCACCGCCACCAGGTAGCGGGCCGCCGCCTCCCGCCGCGCCGGTTGATCCGCCGCCACCAGGTCTTCCAGCCCGAAGCGCCCCTGCCCCCAGGCCCCCGCCGCCCCGAACACCCCGAACGCCCCAAGCCACAGGAGCCCCACTCCCCCCCGCCC
>DROQ01000189.1 GCA_011321845.1 Planctomycetota bacterium
CAGCCCCCCCTTCCGGGAAAAAGAGGAGCATGTGGCGATCGCATCCTTGCCATGGGAGGAATGGACTTCCCCCGCGAACGAAGTTTTTTTCCAGGCCCATGAAGAAACGACAACCGAAAGCTGAAGCGTTATCCTCGGGAGCATGATCAGCCTGGCAAGATTCTCCCTCCTCTCCTCCCTTTTCCTGGCACCCGCCCTGGTCCCCAGCCCTGTCCGATCCCAGGGGGCAACAGGTGGCGCAAAGGACCCGGGAACCTCGTATCTCTATTCGGTCCGCTTGGACCATGGCCAGGCTTCGATCCGTTTGCTCCAGGACTTCGACATCCTTCGACCTTGTGAAGAGCCCCCGCTCCAGCGCCTCGGACACCAGGAGGTTCGAGTGGTCGTGCAGCCCGAGGAAAGGATGGCCTTTCTCGCCCTCGGCCTTCCTCACCGCCTGCTCGAAAGGGGAAAGCCCTACCGCGAGCTGATCGCGAACCAGCCCCAGGGACCCGACGCCCGCTACTACACTCCCCAGGAAATCGAGGCCGAACTGCTCGCCCTCGAAAGGAAGTACCCTGGCTTGGCCAAGCGGGTGGATCTCACCTTGTGGACCAAGACCGCGCCGACCCATGAAAAACGCCACCTCTTCGCCCTCAAGATCAGCGACAGGGTAAACCAGGACGAGGGCGAACCGACCGCCCTCATCGCCGCCCAGCACCATGCCCGCGAGCTCAACGCCCCCTACATGGTCCTGCAGGCGGCCAGGCGCATCCTCCAAGGCTACGCGACCGATCCCCTGCTCAAACAGACGGTGGACACCTACGAACTCTGGTTCGTCCCCTGCGTCAACCCCGACGGCGTCCAATACGTCTGGACCCGGGACCGGTGGTGGCGCAAGAACCGCCGCCGCAACCCCGGCGGAAGTTACGGCGTGGACCTCAACCGAAACTATCCCTTCCACTGGGGAAGGTGTGGAAGCAGCAGCTCCCGCGAGAGTTCCTCGGTCTACCGGGGGCCGAACGCGGCCTCCGAGCCCGAAGTCCGGACCATGATGGCCTTGGCACGGCTCAAGGCTTTTGACAAGTACCTCGACTTCCACAGCTACGGGCGGGAGGTGCTCACGACCTACGGACCTTGTCAGCAAAGGGCATACGCGGGCAAACGGGTACTGCAGGTAGAAGGGCATTTCCGTTCCCTGATCCGCAGCAAGATGCGCTACGCGACGAGGAGCCCCTCGGCCTCGGGAGAGGCCCCCGAGTGGCACTGGGCGACGAATGGGAGCCTGGCCTACCTGGTCGAGGTGGGGACTTCGTTCCAGCCCTCGTTTACGGCGACGGTGGCCGAGGAGGCGCGGGTCTGGCCGGGTGTGCGGGCATTCCTGGGGCTGCGGCCCAGCGTGTCGGGGCGGGTGCAATCCCTCAAGGCCAAGGCCCCCCTCGCGGCCAGCCTCGATCCAAGTCCGGCCCTCCAGACCAACCAGGGAGAGCGCTCGAGGAGCGCGCTCCCCGCGGGGCACTTCCACCTCTGGCTCCCCGCTGGCAACTGGACCCTGCGGGTCCAGGCCCCCGGCCACCAGGATCTCCTGGCCAGGATCTCCTCCCCCAGCCTCGGCTCCTCCAAAACCCAGGACCTCATCCTCGTCCCGACACTGCCGGCCGCCATCCTCAGCCTCCCCAACCCCTACACCATGGGGACCAGGGCCCAGCTCGTCCTCCGTGCCGGCGACCCGGGCCGCGGCTACTGGATCCCCATGGCCCTCGGAAGCACCCCCGGCGTCCAGGTCGGCCCCAGGCACCTACCGATCAACCCCGACGGTCTCTTGCTGCTCTCGGCCCAGCCCAACCTCGCCCCCAACTACATCGGGCATATGGGGACCCTCGACGCCCAGGGCCGGGCCAAAGCCAGCCTCCTCCTGCCGCGGAGCACCGCGCTGCTGGGATTCAAACTCACCTTCATCGGGATGACCTTTGAAACCGGGTATCCCCTGGGCATCAAGACCTGGTCCGCCCCCCAGGTCATGCAACTGCGTTGATTCCCTGAGAGGTCCTTTTTCTGCGAGAGGAGGGAGGCCTATACTCCCGCCCATGACCAGAACCCTCCAAGCACTCTTCCCCGCACTCCTCCTCGCCTCCACCCTGGCCATGCCCAGCAAGGGTCAGGTCCCCGTCAAAGGGCCGGCCCCTACTCCCCAGGCCCAAGGCAAGAGCTTGACCCTGCACTTCGGTTGGCCCATCCCGGCCAAGGCGCACATCGTCGAAAAAAGCCTCAAGAAGGGGCGCAAGGCGGTCACCAGCTACAACTTCGAGCTGGTCCCCGACCCTGAGAACAAAGGGCGTTGGATCGGCAGGATGAGCGACATCCAGGTCCAGCAGATGGACACCATGGGCCTCACTCCCGAACAGCTCGCCCTCAGCAAGAAGCTCTTGGGGGCCGTCACCTCCGCCCTCCCCACCCTCTCCATCGACCCGAAAACTCTTGAGGCCCAGGCCCAGGGAATTCGCAAGGGGGTCGAGGCTGTGATCCAAATCCTCCGTTCCACCGCCAAGACCGACAAGGACAAGCAGCTCATCGCCCTCGTCTCCAAGAGCATGACCTCCAAGGCCATGTTGGCCACCCTTCGCGCAAGCTCCCTCTCCTTCTGGAAGGCCTGGGCCGAAACCTGGAACGGGCTGGAAGTTCCCCCCAAAGGCCGTTCAAAGATCCTGGATGGCGTGATCTCCTACCCCATGGGCGGAGAGGGCAAGTGCAAAGTCAAGCTCACAAACCTTGGAAGTCCCAAGGGAAACCCCGAACTCATCCAGCTCCGTTACGAGCAGACGGGCACCGGGGACATCCTGGGAATCTTCATTGCCCTCATGAAAAAGTCCCTTCCCCCCGCGTATCGGGACCGAATCCACAAGGAGATGTTCGAGAGCGCCTCCATCTCCGTCCACATGCAGGCCACCCTCCACCGCAAGACCCTCCTACCTCAACGCGTCCTGATCGAAAAGACCACCGAGGTCAAGATGAAGGGCCGACCCGCCCGCAAACAACTCGAGCGCCACGACTACCATTTCACCTGGTAAACCTGTTCAGCAAGAAGAGGCAAGGGCAAAGGAACGCCTCTCAAGCAAGCTGGCCATCCGGTCATAGATCTCCTCGGCAATCCCGATGAGTTCCGTATAGTCCTGGACCCTAGTGGAGACTTTGCTTCTCGAAACACGGAGACGGGGATGATCTTCCCAGCTCTTTCCGTCGAAGAATCGGACCTGTTCCAAACAGACCGAGATCCCTTCTCCCTCAGGAAACGCGGCGATTTTTTGTCGAATCTCGGGGGTCAGGATCCGGCGGAGCAGGGTTCCATCCCTCCCCTGGATGGAGAAGCGCTCCTCGAAACCCGGGTCTCCCAAGCTAAGCTCCCTCGCCCCCAGAAGACCCTCCACCAAGGCTTGGAGGGATTTTTCACGAACACGAAAGAACGCCTCCTTGGGGTAACCCGGGAAAGAAAATTGCGCAAAAGTCTGGGATGCCCTCATGCCACCCCCTGTCGACCCCCCCGCCATGGCCGAGACTTGGATCTCGACGGACTTGTAATGAAAGCTCAGCTGCGAGTAGGAGCCGAAAACTCTCCTCACCACCCCCTTCCTTTCCAAGGCGATCCTCTCCAGGATTGCATCGATTCTTTTCCGCTCTTTCCGAAAAAGGAGATAGCCGGCCAAAAGAACCAGAATCAGAACCACCCAGAGCAGTTGCATGGGAATCCTCCACGGTTGGTCCCGGCCCCTTCAAGGCCATGAAGGATCCGGGTGGGATGGGCACAGCTCAGGAACCCTCCCCTCATCGTCCAAATAAGCAGGACTCATAAGGGTTTTTCTACCCTTCTTTCCCCAAAAAAGGCTTCTGATTCCTCCATCCCCGAGTTCCAAGCCTTCCTTCGCAGGCCCCCTGGATTTTCGCGATTTGCTTGGAAAGGAACACGCACTGCCCCTTCGGGTTTCCTTTTGTAGGGAGAAAAAAGCTGCTGCGGCACTCAGGGGAACGGGTTTCTTTCCGGGAATGCGAAGAAGGGAGGGCTTCCCGGCTTGGGTGGCTCCTGGAGAGAGTATATTCGGGGGATGCGAAACCGAGTTGTTTCTCTTGCCCTGCTCGCCGCGGTTCTCCTCTCGGGAGGAACAGGCTGGTGCCAGGTCGGGGCATCGACTGCCGAAAAGGTCACTCGGCCGGACCGGGGACTCGGGAGGGCGCTGCGGGAGGTTTTGCGGGAGGGCCCGGGGCAGGCGCGCACCGGGGCACAGGAGAAGGGGGAGGAGGCGGGGCGGGTGCTCATGATCCTCCTGGACCCGACGCCTGCGCTGCAGGGGACAGCACTCCTGGCCAAAATGGAGAGCGCGCTGCAAGGCCTCGGGGACAGGTTGAAAGATACCAGGATCGGCCTGCGTCGTGTCGGGGACAAGCGAGGCAAACTCCTGGCCCCCAGCTTGGATCGGAAAGCCCTGCTCCGCGCCTTGGGGGAGGCGGTGGTCCGGACCTCGCCGGGCTTTCACGACTGCTACAAGGAGCTTCGTTCCCTCGCGATTTATCTGGGCAAGCTCCCCGGGCGGAGAGAGATCCTTCTGGTCAACCTCGACAACCCCGACGTGGAAGGAGGCCTGGAGAAAACGGTCCGCCTGCTCCGAAAAAACGGGATCCGGCTCTCGGTGATCACCCGCGAGGCCTACATCTCCGATCCCTACTGGGAGGCGCGGAGCTACGAAAAGCCCCCCCGGGGCACGCGCTTCTTTCCGGCGGACGGCCCCTTCATCGATCTGCCCTGGGGTTGGATCTTCCAGATGAGTTCGCCCGGGGAGGTCTCGCCCTCGGGCTTCGCGGTCTACGGCATGAACCGCCTCGCCGCGGCGACCGGGGGCAAGGTCTACCTCTTTTCCCCCCAGGCGACCAGTTCCCACAGCTGCGGGTATTCCAGCTCCTGCCCGTTCTGCTCGGGGGACCACCTCCAAGCCAGCGAAGAGTTCTGGGACGGGCGGGTGAACCAGCTCGCCCCTCTCGTCGTGAGCCGCAAGGAGGCCTTCCGCCTCATCGTCTCCGACCCGGCCTACCGAGCGGTGGACCGCGCCTGGCGCGAGGCGGCCCGGGCGGGCCTGATCCGGAGCCTCCCCTCCATCCAGCTGGGGAAAACCAGCGCGAGCCCCCAGCGGCGGAAGGCCCGGGGCTGGGCCAGCCTCATGTCCTCCCTCAACCTCAAGGGCAACGCCAAGAAGGCCGACCGCCTGCGCGCCGACTGCACCAGGATCCTCGCCAACATGGAGGGCATGCTCGAGCGCAGCAAGAAGGGCCGGAGCGCTCCCCGCTCCCTGGCCGCCGCCGCCCTCACGCGCTTCGAGCTGCAGCTCGCCATCGTCAACCTCGTGACCTACGCGGCCTGGTGCCGGGAGGTCGCCCCCAGGCTCCTGGCCGAGATGGAGCAGCCCCCCCCGCCTCCGGAGGTCTCCTGGTCCCCCGCGGGCAAGCGGCCCGTCGGCATCGGCTACTCCAACCTGAGCCTCTGCCACGGGGTCGAGCCCTTCGAGCGGGTGCAGCTCCCCGGCGGCGCCCTCCTGCGAAAGGAACTGGCCAGGCTCCAAAACATGCGCCAGAAGATCGAGGAGCGCTACGGGCACACGGGCTACGCCTTCGGCCTGCACCGCGCGGGGATCGCGGTCTTCTACTTCACCTTCCCAGGGCTGGCCAAAACCCCACGCCGCCCCCGCAACAAGTCCAAGAAAAAGGACACCCAAACCGCTGCCACGGAGCGCGGGCGCCCAAGCCGGGCCGGGGGGCGCAGTGGCGGCCGCAGCGGAGGAGCACGCACGGGAGGAGGCAGGTAGATGCGCCCCCCCTTCCCCTTCCGGTTCCCGCTCCTCTTGGCCCTCCTCCCCTCGGGGCGGTGGACCGCCCCCCACCTCCCCCATCAGGACCGCGTCGCCCAGCTCGTCGCCCAGCTCGGCGAGAGCAAGGATTCGAGCCGGAGCTACCAGGCCTTTCAAAAGCTCTTCAAGCAGAAACCCAAAGCCGCCCTCCCCCTCCTGGTCCGGGCCCTCCCCGGCTTCTCCCTCTATGCGCGGAGCCTCGCCTTCAGCCTGATCGGCAGCTACCCCTGGGATCAGGCCGAGCCCACTCTGCGCAAGCTCCTCCACTGCGGCGCACCGGCCGTGGAGTTGGAAGCCGCCCTTGTCCTCCGTCGCCAGGGGGACAAGAGCCTCGGCCCCCGCATCGCCGAGATCCTCGAGCACGCGCCCACAAGCAAAGAACGCAGAGCCATGCTCCTCCGGCTGGGGAGCCTCGCCGACCCCGCCATCCAGGCCGCCGTGCGAGACCTCCTCTCACCCAAGCTCTCCAGCATCGACTGGGACGCCGCCCTCTACTACCTCCTGCTGAGCCAGGACCCCAAGGCCCCCAGGCTCGTCCAAAAACAACTGGCCGATCCCACCCTGGCAAAGGACAGCCGATCCCTGCTCCAGGCCTTCCTCCTCGGCGCCGGGCAGAGTACTGAGGACACCGCCGCCCTCGTCCGGGACCTGGAGAGCAACGGCAACTTCTACAGGCTTCAAAAGTTCCTCCTCCGCGCCGAGACCCTCCCCCCACCTGTCCTCGAGGCGGCCCTCGCCTTCCTCCGGAGCCATCCCGACAACTACCAGGCCCGCTACGCCATCGCCCTCCTCGCCAGGCACAAGCACCAAAAGGCCCTGCCCCTCATCCGCAAGCTGGTCGCTTCCAGGCAGCCCCTGGTCTCCCAGGCCGCCTTCGACGCCCTGCAAAAACTGGGGGGGCTCTCCGGTCGGGCCTCCTTTTACCAGTTCCTCAAGTCCTCCGATCCTTCCCTCGTGCTCAGGGCAGCCGACACCCTCCGGCGGAGGGACGACCTCTCCGGCCTCCCCAAGGTCCTGGAACTTGTGCAATCCAAGTCCCCGGCCGCGAAGCGGCTGCGGTACAAGGCCCTCCAAGTGCTCGGTGAATTCCGCAGCCCGAGGGCGGTCCCCCTCCTCATCCAGGCCCTGGACGACCCGGACCCCAGCAACCGGAGCCAGGCTTCCTGGGCCCTGGCCAAGACCCTTCGCTGCATCTTTCCCTACCGGCGGATCGACCTGGCCTCCGCGGGTTACCGGCCCGGAGCCACTGCCGGCGAGCGCGCCGACGCCGTCGCCAGGATCCGGGCCTGGTGGGCCCGGGTACGCCCGGCCAAGTAGGCTCCGCGCTGGAGGCGCGAGGGGGAATGTGCCGAAAAAGGGGGCAGACCCCTACCCCGGTGCACAATGCTCAAACCGACCCTCCTCCTCGCTCTCCTGCTCCTCCCCGGCTGCTGGGCCGTCCACAAGGCCGACTACCTCGCCTTGGAAGCCAAGATGCAGCTCCACTTCTCCGAAGGAGAACCACCCGCAAAGGCCACCACCCTGGGGAGCATCTCCGTCACCCAGAATGGTTTCTACCTTCTCGGCTTCATCCCCATGGTCCCCATCAACCTCCAGGAGAGCATGGAAGAACTCGCCAGGCGGGCCAAGGAGATGGGAGCGCAGGGGATCGCCAAGATCTGGTACCGGGTGGACCCACCGGGGGTGCTCAAGTATGTCGCCTTCCCCATCCCGGACTGGAGCGCGGGGATCCAGATCACAGGAATGGCCTGGAAGAAGTAGGCAGGGAAGAAGTAGGCAGGGAAGAAGTAGGCAGGTCTGTGGGGCGCTTGGCAGGGCTCGGCTAGGGGGAATGCCAGGGGGAGAAGGCTGGGAGAAAATGTGGCGTACCCGGAAGGAGTCGAACCCTCAACCTCCTGATCCGTAGTCAGGTGCTCTATCCAATTGAGCTACGGGTACTCGCGGGCAAAGGAGAATATCGAGCTCCTAAGCCGATGCAAGACCCCGCCTGAGAGAATTCCAGGGCCGGATTCCCCCGGCCGAAGAACTCAGCGGCGCAGATCGAGGCCGAAGATCCGGCGCTGGAGATCCAGGGCCTGGCGGATGGCATGGAGGGTCCACGCCTCCCCGACAATGTTCTCGGCCGGCCGGTTCCAGATGTACGAGGTCAAGAAGCCCTCGGCATAGTCGAAGAAACTCTCGATCAGGAAAGGGGCGGGATGGGCGTCCCGATAATCGGCGAGAAGGATGGGAATCCAGCGGTGGCGGAGGAGGCGGGAAAACTCGCTGTCGAAGCGGCCCTCGAGGGTGGCGTTGAGCCACTGAAGGGCTGCCGAGCGACGCAGCTTGCGAATGGAAGCCCGGGGAGCCGCCTCCTGACCGAAGGGGTCGGGCTTGATCAGGCCTTCGGCCTCAAGGCCCACACGCCGGCAACGGGTCGCGAGCTGCTCGGCGATGTCATAGAGCTTGTACCGAAGCTTGTAGCGAAACTCCTGCAAAGCCTTGACACTGCGGCCGTCGATCTCCAGATCCGTGAGAATGCTCCCCAAGACGCCGGTCTGCGGCAAGGGGACCGGGTTCTCCCTCAGGCTCTTGGAGGAGGGGGGGATCGAAACTTGGGATTTGGTTCGAGAGGGGGTTTTGGTTTGCATCCTTGGACTCCTAATGCGGACTGCCCAAGTTTTCGACAGGATCGAGAGATCGGTTGAGATCAATTTTTAAAATGCCCGAAAATTTTCAGGCATTCTTTTTCGGGCAGCCCTCAGCGTCCGTACTTGGCCCGAACCTTGGGGATGAGGCGCTGGAGAGCCCGGGCACGCTCCAGCGGCTGGGGGTGGGTGGAGAGGAAGCGGTCCAGGCCTGTGCTGGGCGCCCGCCCCTTGGCCATGCGTTCCCAGAGCCGGACCGCCGCCTCCGGGTCGTAACCCGCCTGGACCATGAAGTGCAGTCCGATTTCATCCGCCTCGCTCTCCTGCTTGCGCGAGAAGGGGAGCAGCACTCCGACCTTGGAGGCCACACCGAAAGCGAGCATGACGTTGTTGCGCATCTCCTGTCCCTTGCGCCCCGATCCCGAGAGGGTCAGGGAGAGGATCTCGGCCACCGCCTTGAGACCCATGTTCTGGGACATGCGCTCGTTCCCGTGGTGGGCGTAGGCATGGGCGATCTCGTGCCCCATGACCGCCGCGACCTCGTCCTCGGTCCGCGCCACCTTGAGGATCCCCGTGTAGAAGGCGATCTTGCCACCCGGGAGGCACCAGGCGTTGACGACGTTGTCGGCCTTGAGGAGGCGGACCTCCCAGGGGTAGTTCTTGCCCGTCACGGGGGCGATGCGGGAGAGGACACGCCTGAGCATCGCAATCTGGGGACCGGTCTTGATCTCGGGATACTGCCCCATGGCCTGCTTGTAGGTGGAAAGGCCCAGCTGGACCTCCTCCGCCTCGCTCATGAGCAGGAGCTGCCTGCGCCCTGTGATCCCGACGGTGCCGCAGGCGAAAAGAAGCAGAAGGAGAACAAAGAAGGAGGACTTTTTCAGGAAGGTCATTTGGATCCCAGGCTAAGATTTCGCCCTTCAGAATACTCCGGCTTCTTGCAGGGAACCAGCGCACATGCCCGAGAACAACAAGTGGAACCAACGCTACCTCGAAGGCCACTTCCCCTGGGATCTGGGGGGGGCCGCCCCCTCCCTGGTCCACCTGGCCGAGGCGGGGGAACTCCCCTTTCCGGAGGGGGGCCGCGTCTTGGTTCCCGGCTGCGGCAGAGGACACGACGTGCTCTTCCTCGCCTCCCTCGGCTATGAGGCGATCGGCTTGGACCTAGCCCCCAAGGCTCTGGAGTTCGGACGGAGCGAAGCGAAAAACAGGGGTTTGCCCCAAGCCCGTTTCGTAGAAGGGGACTTCTTCGATCCCCCCGAGGAGCTCCTGGGCAGCTGCGACGGCCTCTATGAGCTGACCTGCTTCTGCGCCATCGAACCCGGTGAGCGGGACCGCTTCGCGCAGAGCAGCGCCCGGGTCCTCAAGGAGGGCGGCCTCCTCCTCTCCCTCCTCTTCCCCATCGAGGAGCGCGAGGGCGGCCCCCCCTACGCCGTCGAGGTCCCAGACCTTGTCCGCCGCCACGAGGCCCAGGGTTTTTCCCTCCTGCGGGATTGGGAACCCGAGGGGGCCCACCCCGCCCGCGCCGGCCGATTGCGTTGGGTCCTCCTCCGCCGGGACGCTTCCCAGCCCTCTTGAGCGATCTCCGCTCCCTTTTTCAGGAGTTTCAGGAGAACCCCCAAACCTCTTCCACCGGGACGCTTCCTGGGCCTCTTGAGCTGCGCCATCTCCACTCTCTTTTTCATGTCGCCCCCGCAACATCACCCTCGGGTCGACTCCCAGCCATCTTGAGCTGCGGTCATCTCCATTCTCTTTTTCCTGTCGATCCCGCAACATCCTCCGCCGGATCGATTTCCAGCGCTCTTGAGCTGCCGGGTCCCCAACGCTAGAACCTCCCCAATGAAATCGAGCAGCAAGAAGAAGCTTCCCAAGGCCCAGAGACTGGCCAAGAACAACAAGGACCTCGAGACCCTCTTCCGGCACCTCGACAACATCGAAATCAAGCTCGACGACGAAGAACTGGAAGTCACAGCCACCGGCCCCGATCAGTCCACGCCCTACGCCAGCGGCAACATGAGCTACTCCCAGAGCTTCGACCTCGAGGACCACCCCGACCTGCGCAAGGCCGTTCGCAAACTCGTCGACGCCCTCCACATCGCCCTCGCCGAACCCGACGAAGACTACGACCCCGACCGCTGCGACCGCTGCGTCAAGGCGGACTGCTGCCGCTTCCCCCGCATCCACCTCACCGAAACCGAACGCCTCCGCATCCTCGACCACCTCGGTCTCGAAGACAACGAAAGGAACAACAAAAAATACTTCCGCCCCGACGACGACCTCGGCGGCTTCTACAAAACCGTCTTCCGCCAGGTCGACGGCCACTGCGTCTTCCTCAAAAAATCCGGCCCCCTCATGCGCTGCAGCATCTACGAAGTCCGCCCCCAAGTCTGCCGCGACTTCGACGCCGGCTACTGCGAAGAAGCCACCCAACTCCTCTAACCCCATAGCGCACCCCAGCAAGAAACACCCGTAGGGAACGCCTCCAGGCGTTTCAAGTAGAAAACCCCTCCAGGGGTTTTGGTAGAAAACGTCTCCAGACGTTTTGGTAGAAAACCCCTCCAGGGGTTTTTCGTAGGAAACGCCTCCAGGCGTTTCCCCCTCCCCCCTCCCTCCTGTATCATCCCCAAAAACCTTCTCCCCCTATGATCCCCCAATGAACCCACTCCCCAAAAACCTCCCCCTCCCCTCCCCCCTCCCCC
>DROQ01000190.1 GCA_011321845.1 Planctomycetota bacterium
AGCTGGGTTCGCTGGGAAGCGGGGTGCCTGGGAAGCTGGGTGCTGGGAGGTGGGTTGCTGAGGAAGAGAATTGCTGGGATCCGGGCTGCTGGGAAGCGGGCTGCTTGGGAAGCTGAATGTCGGGACGGCGGCTTGTCGGGGTGGCGGATTGCCGGGGGAGCGGAATGTCGGGGTGGCGGATTTCCGGGGGAGCGGGATGTCGGGGCAGGGGATTGCCGGACCCCCGCCCGGCCAAATCGTCGCGGGTCTTTGAACCTCCGAGGCCTTTGGGGGTTTTTCTTCTATCCTGGGGACATGCAGATCGAAGCGCTGATCGATGGGCTCGGCCAGGGGGAGGCATTTCCCGGAGGGCAGGGAGAACCCGTCGAGGTCCTGCAGACCCATATCTCGGTCCTCTTCTTTGTCGGGGACCGGGTGTACAAGCTCAAGAAACCCGTGAACCTCGGCTTCTTGGACTACAGTACATTGGAGGCGCGCAAGTTCTTCTGCGAAGAGGAGGTCCGGCTGGGGAGGGAGCTTGCGCCTTCGGTCTACTTGGGGGTCCTGGAGATCCGGGAGGGGGAGGCCGGTCTGCGTGTGGGAGGAAGGGAGGGGAAGGTCCGGGACTACTGCGTGGCCATGAGGCGCTTGCCGGCGGAACGGATGATGGACCAGCTGGTACAGAGGGGGGCTTTGGAGCAGGGGCAACTCTCGGCCCTGGTGGACCTCCTGGTGGACTTCCACAAGCGGGCAGCGACAGGGAAGGGGATCGACGAGTTCGGGGTTCCGGGCCAGGTCTGGGGAAACTCGGAAGAGAATTTCGTGCAGTGCCGGGCCTTGCTCAGGGAGGATCCGGAGCGAGGACGGCATCTTCGGGCTTTGGATCTGCTGGAGGAGTGGAGCCGAGAGGACTTCGAAAAGCGGCGGGGACTCCTGGAGAGGAGAGTTCGGGAACACCGGATCCGCGAAGGGCATGGGGACCTGCACGCGGGGAACATCTGTTTTTTGGAGGAAGGGGTCGTCATCTACGATCGGATCGAGTTCAACCTGCGCTTTCGCTGCCTGGACGTGGCCTCGGAACTGGCCTTTCTCGGGATGGACCTGGACCACCTGGGGGCGCGGGAACTTTCGCGCCGGACGATGCGGGCCTACGCGGAGAGGGCCGGGGACCTCGAGATGTGGGAGCTGCTGCCCTTCTACAAGACCTACCGCGCCATGGTGCGCGCCAAGGTCGCCCTGTTTCGGGCCCACGAGCCGGAGGTGCCGGCCGAAGAGCGGGAACAGTCACGGCAGGAGTTCCTGCGCTACCTGGGCCTGGGGCTTGGCTACCATCTGGGACGGGGGCTGGTGCTGCTCTGCGGGCTGCCGGGCTCGGGCAAGACGGCCGTGGCCAAGGTCCTTGCCGAACTGACGGGAGCCCTGGTCTTCCACAGCGATCGGATCCGCAAGGAGCAGGCCGGCCTCGCGCCCGAGCAGAGCGCCAAGGCTGCCTACGGCGAGGGGATCTATGGGAAGGCCCAGAACGAAGCGGTCTACGAGGCGCTGCTCGAGGCTTGCCGCGCTGCCTTGGCGGCCAAAGAACCGGCCCCCGAGGGAGGGGAGGGCGGGCTGGTGATCGCGGACGCCGGGTTCCCCAGCCGGGCGCGCAGGGAGCCCTTCGTCCGGCTCGCCAAGGACATGGCTGTCCCCCTTCTCTGCGTCCACCTGGATCCCGGCTGGGACAGCCTGGAGCGGCGGGTGCGGGTGCGCGAAGCGCGCGGGCCCGGCCTCTCGGACGCGGGCCTTGAGGTCCTCAGGGAGCGGGCCAAGACCTTCGAACCTCCCGAAGAGTGCGAAACCGGTACCCTTCTCCGCCTCGGTCCGCCCTTCGCCTCCCTCCCCCCCACCGAGGCCGCCCTGGAAATCCTGCTCCATGCACCCCCCAAAGATTCCCGGTGAACGCCCGCCTCGCCCTTCTCACCGCGGAAGGGGGTTTGGGCCGAGGAAGACCGAAGATTTTTTTACCCCGTGGGAAGATCCACCAAGCTGCCGAGGTCGGAGAACCGATGAAAGAACCTTGGGAAAACCCTGGCTGCATACAAGCGAGGAACGAAACTCCTCCCCCCCTCCCACAACCCTCCAAAAGCCTCCGGCAAATCGACTCAAGCCGTTTTTCCCTGCGGCGGACCCTTCTGCTGCTGGGGATCTCCCTCCCGGTCTTGCTTCTGCTTGGAATTCGGCAACCCATCTGTGCTTGCCGCAACCCACGCCTGGAACTGAGGAGGCAATTGCAAGAAGTCCGGGGCGCCCCCCAGGCAACCCTGGGTGTGCTCATGAGGCATTTCCGGGAAGGCTCCCTTTTTCGAGGGATCGCCCTGGAGGAGGGGCTGAGAGGAGATCCTATAACGCAGCGCTGGGCCATAGAGGCCCTGGACCTTGCCCTGCGAACCGGGGACTGGAAAACCTTGTCCTCCTATTTTGCGGCCCTCGAGGACCCCAAGAAGATTTCGATCTGGACGGCTTTGGAGACTTTGAAGGCCTTGCGCCACCCCCGAGGGGAAGATTCCCGCCTTCCCAAAGATTTGGAGCGGACCATTCGTTTCTGCCTGTACGCGGCTGAGGAAACCCTCATTCATTCCTTCGAGAAAGGCAAGATCTTCGCCCTCCTCCACAATCCCATCGCCAACCGGTTCCAGATCCGAACTCTTTGGACCCTCATCCTGCTGAAGGAGCAGAACCGGGATGAGAACGAGGAGGCTTTTTTGCTTCAAGCCCAGAGCACTTTGCGCGACTAAGCCGCGCGCCAAAAACCAGACGACGCCGGACTTGGGACTTGACCCGGCTGGAGACGGCCTAGGGACAGGTCCCGAATCGTAGGGCCCGGGCTTCGCGCAGAAGACGGTCCCAGTTCATCGCGGGGCCGGGATCGGTCTTGCGGGTGGTGACGTGAAAGTGGCCCAGGACTCCCTTGTAGGTTTGGAGGGCCTTGGGGGAAAGAGCCTTGGTCAGGAGCTTGCCGTCCTTGTCGCGAGGATAGTCGAGGCGGATCCCGGGGAGAACGCGGTTCAGGGTAGCGAGCAGGTGGGCGAGGGCGCGGTACTGAGCCTGGGTGAAATCGTACTGCCAAAGCTCCCGCCCCTGGATGTTTCCGTGGAGGAGTTCCTTGCGGGCGGGACGGTAGGGGCCGGGGCCGCGGATGCCGGTCTCCTTCATCCATTCGGGGAAGCGGATCCGCTTTTGTCCCTCCGCGCCCGGGTACCAGGACGCGAGGACCTTGTGGTCGGGGGCAGGATAGGCGCCGATGTGGGCGATCTCGACTCCGACGGAGCGGTCATTGGCCTTGCCGGCGTGCCAGGCGCGCTCCTTGAGATCAAGGGTCTGGTAGATCGTGCCGTCCACGTCGAGCATGAAGTGTACGGAGAGACCTCGCATGTCCTGGAGGACCTTGAAGCACTGGCGGGAGGTCCCGCAGACGTCGTAATGGAGAACAAACTGTTGGACCTGCTCCGCGAGGTCGGAGACGCTCAACCGGTTGGAAATGGCCTTGGCCTTGAGGGACTCGGGGAGGCTCCGACGAAGGGAGCCGTAGCGGGCTCCCTCGGGCTTTTTCTTGCGGGCCGCGGTCTCGGCCGGGAAACGGAGGTCGAGACGGTAGGCGTCATATCCCCCGGGGTCGGTCCAGAGAACGACCCTCGTGCCGGTGTGGAAGAGCTGGCCGCAGACCATGATCTCGTCGCCAAGGCGGGGATGCGGGTCCCCGGGATGGAGAGCGGGGGGAGTGGAGCGGCATGCGCCGAGGGCGAGGACCAGGAGAAGGATGGCGAGGGGGGAAGGAGAGGCGGCACGGGGGGAGGGAGAGAAGGGGAGGAACTTCATTGCTTGGCCTCCAGAGTGAAATGGAGCGTAGTCGTGCGTTTGTTGCCTTTGTAGACGGGGACCTCGAGAAACCAGGAGCCGGCGCGGAGCGACCCGAGTGGAATGCGAACCTGGACCTGATCGAGAACCGTGAGAGAAGGCCCATCCGGAGGGACCAGATCGAGGCGAAGGCGGAGGGTGTTCCCCTTGGTTTCCAAGGTCCCGAGCTTGGGGCTGTAGCCTGGGGTGGGCGCCTGCAGCCCGAAGTTCAGGGCGAACTGCAGAGGCGCTGACTCCATGATCTCGATGTCGACCTGGGAGAGGCTCTCCGGCTTTTTCTTGAGAAGGAGCGAAGTCGCGAAAGGGGGCTCGGCGCCCTCCCCCTTTCGATCCCCCGCCTCAGGGGAGTCGCCGTTGCTGGAGCAGGAGAGGAGCAGGAGGCCCGCGCAGAGCGAGGAACAGAGCGACAGGAGGATGGAGTTCATTCGCGTTCACCCTGGGGTGGTTGGACTAAGGCGTCGAGCTGGGCCTCGGGATCTCCCCAAAGGCCAGCGTCCTGGAGAAGGTCCCGGATCCCGGGGGGAGGGGGGGCCTCGAGCTGAAGCAGCTTAGCGCCGCTCGGATGCGGGAGGAGCAATTTCGCCGCGTGCAGGAAGAAGGGCAACCCTCCGCAGCGCCGCCCCCCATAGCGTGGATCCCGCACCAGGGGACAGCCATGCGCTTCGAACTGCACCCGAATCTGGTGGGTCCTCCCCGTCTCGAGGCGGACCGCAACGAGGGAGGCCCCCTGCGCCGCAGCCACAAGGCGGTATTGCAACCGCGCCTCCTTACCCTCGGCTCCCTTCCCCACCACGCGCACCCGAGCCTTCCTCCGCCCTCCGGGCTCCCCCCGCCGCAGCCGGCCAAGCAGGACACCCATGCTTGGATCGGGCCGGCCCGCAAGGAGGGCGAGGTAAGCCTTTGCCCAAAGCCCTTTACGAAGGCTTTGGGTCAAGGCGCGCAGGGCCGCGGCCGTCTTGCCGAAGACCACAAGGCCCGAGGTTTCCCGGTCGAGGCGGTGGGCCGGCGAGGGTCGGAAGGTCAGCGAAGGCCCCACAGGGAGGTAGCGCCGGACCATGGAGCAGAGGTCCTCCTCGCCCTCGGGGCCGCTGTGGACAAGGAGGCCAGTGGGTTTGTTCAACACCAGGATGTCCCCGTCCTCGAAGAGGACTTGAAGAGGCGGAGGAGGGGCACCGGGCCGGGAGCGGGAAGGAGTCTCAGACCTGGGACGCGTTTTCCCAGCTTCCCCTTTTGAGACTCGCAAGCGCTCCAACTCTTCCGGAGCCAGGGCGATCCGCAGACGGTCCCCGGGAGCGAGGCGGTCGCTGGCCTTGGCCCGGACCCCATTGCGGCGGACCCCTTTGCGGCAGAGTTTCTGGATGAACCCCAGCCCCGCGCCGGGCAGGAGCTTCCTCAAGAAGCGGTCCAGCCGGACGCCCGCGTCATCCTCGTGGATCGTGAGTTCGGAGTGGGACACCCATGGATCATCGGCCCGCGCCCGGGGCTTGTCGAGGCTGGATCCGGGCGGCCAGCTCCAGGAGAGCCCTGTCCCGCTCTGGAGGAGTGAGGAGAGCCAACACATCCGGGTAGCAGCGCTCCGCTGGGGCGCGGCCCTTCCCCCAAACCCCGAAGAGCTTGTCCCCCTTGTATTCCAGCCGGCCCGGAAGCCGGCGGTAGGCCTTCTGCATCCGGTGGAAGGCCCTCCGCACCGCTTCCGCCCCACCCAAGTCCGCCTCCTCCTCCTTGTCCCGGAACAGCAGTGCCGCGCTCACCAGATCATCCAGCGCGCTCCAACTGCTCCACTGCCCGTTGGCCCTGGGTAAAAATTTCACAGCATCCGGACTCCCCCCCAAAACCTTGCGGAACCTCTCCCGCAGGACAGGGTCCTGGGTCGCCACCTTCCCCTCCTCCGCCTGGGCCGCCAAAAAAGCCTTGAGCAGCAACCAGGCAGAGGCTCGCTCCGCCACAACATGGGCCTGGAACCGGGCCCGGGCAACCGCCCGCCCGTCCGGGAGCCTCAGAGGATCCGCCCCGTAGGACACCCCCAGGAGCCTGGGTCGGCGCCCCCCAGCCCCCGCCGCCTGGTCCCTTGGGTCCGCGCGGGGAATGGGTGTCCCCCTTTGGCAGGCAAAAAGCAGGAGGAGCAGGAGGAGGGGGGTGGCTATGCTTGGAGCATGACCGCTTCCCCACCTGGCCCAGAGGCCGCGCGAGCCTTTCTTGCTTGGATCGCCGCCCTCGCCGCTCGCGACCTCGATCGCTTGCCCCAACTCGCCGAGGCCCTGCAAGCTGCGGGAGCCCCCGCGGCCTGGCTGCGCGAAGCCATTCTTCTCTGCTGCCCCTATCTCGGTTTTCCCCTCGCCCTGGCCGCCCGGGAACGGGTCGCCCCCTTCCTCGACGAGCAGGACTTCTCCGAGCCCGAAACCCTTCCCCCCCAACGAGCCTTCGAGGAGGTCTACGGGGCCCAGAGCGAAACCCTCCTGGACAAGATCAGGGACTGGGATCCCAAACTGTCCGAGTGGACCCTGTCCTTCGCCTATGGTTCCGTCCTCGGGCGCTGCGGCCTCCCCCCCAAACTGCGCGAACTCGCGGGAGTCGCCATACTCTCCATTCTGGACCTCGAAACCCAGATGTTCTCCCACGCCCGCGGAGCCATCCGATGCGGCGCCACCAAGTCGGAAGTCCTCGAACTCGTCCAGGAGCTCCAAGAGGACTCCTGGATCAGGTGGGGGGATCGACATCGCGCATTCCTCGAAAAAAACCTAGGGGAGTGAAACCTCGGGGGGACCGTGAAAGTCGGCCTTGCTCCCTTCTCCGGGATTCGGCCGATCCTCCAGAGCACTCACTCCTCCTCCAAAAAGATCCAGGAGTGAAAACTCTTTGGCCAGATGGTCCTTCTGCAACTTGCGGATCATCTTCTCCAATTCGGAGGGCGGTTCCGTTTTGGAGGCCTGGGACAAGAGGGTGTCCATCGCGTCCGCCAACCCGATGATCCTCCCGAACAAACCCGGGCCATGCCCGAGAGAGTCAAAACCACTCTCCTCCAAATCCCCCTTTCTCTCCGCCAGTTGGCTGTCCCAGGCTGTGAGAGCCGCCCTCCGGAGAACGGGAGATCGCACCCCCAGGTGGATCAAGGCCCTGAAGGTCTCCAGGCCGGTCTCGCTTGGGGACCCCTCCGGTTTCCCCTCGCGGCGGGAAAGAAGCCCAAGATCGTGGAAAAGAGCCGAAACCCCAAGCTGTCCCAGGAGGTCCGAGGGAAGGCCCAGCTTCCTTCCAAGGAAGAGGGCATAGACCGCCACGTGCACCGAGTGCCGAAACAGCTCCTCGTCCTTGGTCCGCAGAGAGTCCAAGGCGATCAGACAGCGCTCCTCTTTGAGAAGATGCCCCAGCAGGAGTTCTAGAACCTGTTTTGCCCGGCGGATGTCCAGGAAAGCGGGGACATCCAGCCCTTCCAGGAGTTGCTTTTGGACAAAGATCGTGCGGAGATAGGTCTGGTCGGGCCGGATCCCCGGCTGGACCCGCTCCCTCGTCGAACTTCTTCGAGGAATGGCCTCGATGGAGTTCACCTCGTTCTGTTTGAGGACCTCCGCGAAGTCCATCTCCTCCTGGGAGTCCCTGGACTCGAAAAGCAGGCTCCGGAAGCGATCCACCTCCTCCTTTTCCACCTCCATCAGGAAACGAATGCCGCAGAGCTTGTGCTCGAAGAGGGTCTGGACAAGGAACTTGAGCGCCGAAAAGCCTTCGACCCGGAGCCTTGCCCGCACCCCGTTCAAAAAGAGGTGCCCCCCCTTCTCCACTACGGTGAGTTCGCCCTCGCGATGGACGATGGGCGTGAGGATTTCAAAGAATTGGTCGAGAGCTTCTTTCTCGAGCGATCCCGTGGCGGCAGGGTCTTCGCTCACCTTCATCAGGACGAAGAGCTTGAGGAGCAGATCTTGGAACTCTTCTTCCCGCCTCTGGACTTGGAAGATGGCGGAGGGGGAGCCAGGCCCTTCCTGCAGTTCTTCCACCCGCAAAGTCATCTAAGGACCCCGAAGCGATCGACGAGGCGATCAGACGTTGGTTGTCCCCGAGACGTGTTTCTCCACCAGCTCGATCAACTCATCCGGCTCGAAGGGTTTGCGGAAGTATCCCGCCGCCCCCATCTCCGAACTCTTCTGGTGTCCGCGGGCATGCTCCCTCGCGGTGAAGATGATGACAGGAATGTCCGTGGTATTGTCATCTCTCTTGAGCCGCGTCAGCGTCTCCCAGCCGTCGATTCCCGGCATCATGATGTCGAGCAGGATCAGGTCGGGCTTGATGTCCACAGCCTTCTTGATGCCTTCCTCGCCATTCATGGCCGAGATGACTTGGTAGCCAGCCGCCTCCAGCACCATCTGCGTAGAAACAATAATGAGCTTCTCGTCCTCAATAATCAGGATGGTGTTTTCCATCATGACTCCTTTTGCCCCTCACCGGAGTCCAAGCAAAGAGGTTCTTCGCCCGGACCTACATCGCATCCTTCCTTATCGGCAGAATCCGTCCAAACAGGTAGCCAGACCCTGAAATCCGATCCCTTCCCGGGTTCGCTCTCAAACTCCAACTGCCCCCCATGCGCCTCGGCAACACCCTTGGCAACGCTGAGTCCGAGCCCCGCTCCTCCATGCTGACGGGTCAGCGGGTTTTCGATCTGGAAGAATTTCTCGAAAATTCTCTTCTGGTATTTGGAATCGATCCCAGGGCCGTTGTCCTGGACACTGATCTCCACCAAATCATCCTTTTCCGTCAGGGAGACCACAACCTGTCCTCCCTCGTTCGTAAACTTGAGCGCGTTTTCGACAAGAGCTTGAATCGCCCGCCGCAAGTCATCCCGATCGGCGTGCACCAACTCGTGCGTTTCAGCGATGTTGCGGTCCAGCTTGATCCCGCGCTCCTCCGCGACCGCCTCGAAGGGCAAAAGGATCTGGTCCAGCAGCTCGATGATCGGAAACACCTCCCGATCGAGAGCAAAGTCCCCGGACTCGATCCTCCCCAGGGAAATCAGCTTGTCGATCTCATGCTCCAGCCGGAGACTCTGCTCCCGAATGGAGTCCACCACCCGCTGCTGCTTCTCCGGCAGCTTCCCGAGAACCCCCTTGCCCAGCATCGTCGCAAAGGTCTTGATGCCGGTTAGCGGGGTCCGCAATTCATGGGAGACGATGGACAGATAGCGATTCTTCATTTGATCGCTCTTCTGCTCGGCCGTGACGTCCTTGATGACCGTCAGCATGCCCGCGAAGCTGCCCTTGTAATCCCGCACCCCCGTCGTTCTGACCTCCAGGTAAAGGAAGTCTCCTTTTTTGACAGGGATTTCCAAGGTAGCCGCCGTGCCGACATAATCCTCTTTGGCCTTGAGGTGGCCCCGAAGGATTTCCTGGACCAGCTCCTGGTTCTCCCGGGTCTCCTCCAGAGGTCTTCCGATCGCCACGAAGGACTTGACCCCGAGATAGGCTTCGGCCTTGGGATTCATCAGGGTGATTTGGCCCTCGGGATCCACGAACAAGATGCCGTCCATGATGTTGTCGAAGATCGTCATCATCCGGGAGAGGTCCAGGTAGAAGAGATCTTGGACATCGTCCAGGGCGCGGGATTGTTGGAGATAACACTCCTTCAGCTCCTGGATCTCCCGCTTGAGCCTCCACGAAGCTTCTCCCTCCTGTTTGCGCTGCCGGACCGCCCTCCTTCTTGTCGAGCGATAGGTCGAGAGAAGGTGCTCGGCTTCTTCCACTCCCTCGTCGCTCAAAGGGCGCACCAGGAAGTCCATGGCGCCGATTCTCATGGCCATGCGCAGATTCTCGGGAGAGGGGGAGGAGACCAGGGCAAAGGTAAAAGCCTCGGAAGAATGCACACCTTCCGCGGCCCTCGGGTCCAACTCGCTTGGATCCACTAGGATCAAATCCGGTTCCAGGTCGGCAAGAAGTGTCAGAGTCGCCGCCGGCGAAGCCTGAACCACATTCAAGCCATGGTCCAACAGCGCGCGTTCGAGAGCGTCCACGCCCGGCTCATCCTTTGCCAGGATGAGAACAAGCTTTCCGCCCCCTTCGGTGTGAGCCATCGCGCCCTCTCGTCAGACCCGGCCGGTCGGATCAGGCCTGGCTGCCCTGTTGGATTTCCTGAAGAGCGGCGTCTTCGGTCTCGAAGATGTTCAAGTGTTTCAAGATCCGCATGATGTCGAAGATCTTGATGATGAAGGGCTTGATGTTGGTCAAGTAGAGCTTGGCCGACTTTGCGGCAGTCAGATTGTTCGCCGCGATGATCAGACCAACTCCGCAAGAGTCGATGATTTTGACGTTCTCCATATTGAGAACGAAATGCTGGTAACCCTCATCGATCTTGGTGTTGATCAGTTCCTTCAGGTTTTCCTTGAGGGCGTCGGTGACATAGAAGTTCAAGCTTCGATCATTGAAAGCGAGAATGGCGACTTTGTCTTTATCCAGACACGTGACGGAAAGCCCTTGGCTCTTTTTTCCTACGACGTCCATGTGTGCACCTTGTATTCCTCGTGGACCAACCGGGGAGCCTTTCACGCGGCCAACCGGCAATGAGTGGACAAGGGTGCCTATCGGACGATTCGGCCTCGGAGGTTTACCATTCCTGAAAAAAGAGTTTCTCCCGGAGTGCAATCGGGTGAAACGCCGCCCTACCGATCTCTTCGTCGAGCCGCGTTCTCCCTCCCCATTTCTTCGAGACGGGTGGGGTCTTTTTTGAGACCCAATTCGTTGGCTTTGGCCACAATACTGCTGACGCTGCGGTTCAAGGAACGGGCGAGCACAAGGTTGGAGACCTTGGAATAGCGCTCCCGGAGGAGTTGGCACTCTTCGGGAGACCAGCGGGGCATCCTGGGACGAGGCTGGGGAACAAGCCGGATAATGGGCTCCATTTCGGGGATGGGAACCTCCTCCAGGCGTTTGTCCTTGCCCAGCCCAAGAGCCTTGGCCTTGCGGCGGAGAACGGCAACATCCCTTCCCATGGCGATTGCGAGGGCCCAGTCGGGTCGGGATGGGCCGAATGTCTTCATAAAAAGGACCTCGTCCTCGCTGAAACGCCCCTTTTTCTTTTCCTTGGACATCGCCCTCAGCTGCTCCAGGACTCCCGAAGCAGGCCTCCCAAGCACCAGGGCCATGGTTTCGAGATCCGAGCAGCCGATCATCTCACGGAGGCAGGTCAATTCCTCCTCGGTCCAGGGGCCGGTTTTTTTTCTCCGGCCGAACATTTTTTGGGCCCTGTGAAGGATGGTTTCCTTGGATCTCCTGAGCTCCCGCACGAGTTGAGAAAGAGGGCGTCGGCCAAAGGACCCCCGTAGCTTGGTGAGTTCTTCGACCGACCAATTCCCGCGCTTCTTCATCCCCGACCCTTTTCCATCCCTCGCACCGCTCATCCGCGCTTTCTCCTGGCTCGGCTCCTTCCTTCCATGCTCTTCTTCAAGGTCGTTCGCACTTCTTCGGCCGTCTTCAGGTTGAGAATCCTACGGGCAAGACGTTGGCAACTTCCACTGTCCAGAGATCGAACCACCAATTTAATCCTTGGAAGAAAAACAGGTGACATACTCAGTCTACGGAAACCCAAGCCA
>DROQ01000191.1 GCA_011321845.1 Planctomycetota bacterium
GAGCCTCCCCCTCCCCGCCCTCGCCCAACAACCCCGAGCCAACCTCCTCGCCGACCTCAACCCCGACCCCGTCGGCACCGTAAAAACCTTCAACCCCCCCCGCGTCCTCGCCCGCCTCGGCAAGAACCTGGTCCTCAGCCTCTGGTCCTTCCAAACCGGCGAGGAACTCTGGGTGACCCAGGGAACCCCTTCCACGACCAAGCTCCTCAAGGACATCGTTCCAGGTCGGGGAGACTCCTCTCCCCGCCTTGTGGGCGTCCTCGGCAACAAGGTCTTCTTCTTCGCCGAGACTCCCGGCAAGGGACGCGAACTCTGGGTCAGCGATGGGACACAAAAGGGAACCAGGTTTTTCATGGAACTGGTCGGGGGCAAGGGAGGAGCCCAGCTTGGGGGCGAGATCCAACACATGGTCACGGGCAACAAGCTCTTCTTCCTCTTTCCCGTATCCTCCCAGAGCGACCACCTCTGGGTCACCGACGGAACTGCCCAGGGGACGCGCTATTTGAGTGGCTTCTCCCGGCTTCCCGCGACCGGAAGCCCTTCTTACGATTTTCACGACTTCGGCGGCAAGCTCTTCTTCTCCACGGCTGGAGGGAACCGCGAAGCCTGGATCAGTGACGGGACCCTCTCCGGGACCCAACCGATCCTCCCCGTGCGCACGCTCACCCTACAGGATCCTTCCTTTCACGGACCCGGAGCGATCCGCAAGGGTATCGACATGTTCTTCTTCGCCAAGAGCAAGTCCTCGGGTTGGGACCTCTACTCCTCCAACGGGACCCGCCAGGGGACCCGCTTCCGGCTGGAGCTTGGGAAGGGCGTCGTTCCAGGTCCCCTCTTCACCGCCCCGGGCCACCTGATCTGGATTCTCCCCGGCCCCAAATCCAGCCTGGTCTCCGTGGATAAGAACCTGAAACCCAAGGTTCTCCTGCAATGGGGGAGCGAGCTGACCTTCAAGGGTTTTATGGAGTTTCCCACCAAGACCGATCTCTTCTTCACCAATGCTTCGGGAAAGTCCCTGGCCTACTCCACCGATGGGACCCAGGCGGGGACCAGGCTGGACATCCCCTCCACCTCTCACAGGATGAATCCCGGGCAGGCCTATCCGCTCGGGAAGAAGGTTTTGTTCTACCAGGGATTTGGGGTCCGGTGGCTCGCGGTCTGGGATCGGGCCTCCAGGACCTTCGCCAAGCTGGCGACCGAAGCCCCTGGTCTCCCGATCTTCAACGATGGGTCGCGGGTGTTCTATTCCACCCCGAACCACCCGAGGCTCAAGAACGGGACCCTCTCCTTCCTGTGGCAGAGCGATGGGACGAGCGCGGGGACGAGGGTCGTTCCCCTGGGCAGGGGGTTCTTTCCCACCTTGGGCTCGCAGGGCATCCTTTTCCTCCCCTGGGGCCAGGGACGCACGAGGATCCTTACGGCCTCAGCCCCCGTTGGAAGGGGCCTCTTCGAAGTCCAGGGGGCGGGAAAATCCCTCAAGTCCCTCGGGAATCCCAAAAACCTCCTCCCCATTCCCTCGCCCTTTTCTTTGCAGACCCATTTCGGAAAGCACTTTTTCTATGAGACTTCGTACTCCTTGCGCCAGGTTCCTCTCTGGGTGACGGATGGGACGCCCTCTGGGACCAAGGTCTTGGGGACTCTTCGGGTGAACGCACGCAAGGGAGAAAAGAATCTGGCCCGGCTGGGAGACCGGGTCCTCATCTCGGAGAGATTGCAGACCTCCCCGGGGGGGCTTTGGTCCAGCGACGGGACCGTGGCCGGGACCCGCTTTCTCATGGGCAAGCAGAGCAGGGTTCCTCCCAATTCGCCTTATCAGCTGACACGGATCGGGAACCGGGTTTTCTTCTACGGATCGAGATGGATCCAAGGGAAGTCCCTCTTCTATGCGTACCTCACCGATGGGAGCCCCCAGGGGAACCTTCGGCTCCCCTTTGGTCCCTACACCGCCTTTCAAAGAGGAGGCTTGGGTTCCTTCGCCAAGTGGGGCAAGTGGGTGGTCTATCCCTTCCACGACGCTTCAGTGGTCTCTTTGCAGGGATATGATCCAGTCGCGAAAAAGGGGACGACCCTCCTCCGCCAGCGATACAGTCCGATCCGCCAGCTGCTTCCCCTGGGAGACGCGCTGCTGCTGCGCCGGGCGATCAATTTCAAATCCCAAAAGCTGGAGGTCCTGCGCCTGGTCCAGGGCAAGGTCCAGATCCAACAGTTGCAGCTCTTTCCCGAATATGACGACCCTCAGCTCTTCCGAGTGCAGGACCGGATCTTTGCCTGGGTTCCCTCCAACAAGCGGCATCTCGGCTTCGAGGTCTGGGGGAACCAGGGAGGGACCAGCCCCCTCAAGCGCCTTTTCCAGTTGCCCTCCCACCTGGTGTTGGACCTCCGCCGGACCCAAGCGCACCCCCTCGGGTCCCGCAAGGCCATCCTGATGCCCTATTCGCAAAAGACGAGGACGAGGGAGCTGTGGGTGGTGGACCTGGTGGCCAAGACCAGTGCCCCCCTGGGGTACCAAGTCCCCAAAACGGCCTCTACGCTCCCCTATGGCTTCCAGCTCTCGGGGGGAAACCTCTTCTTCTTCGCCGAAGACGAGGTCCACGGAACGGAGCCCTGGATCTGGGCCGCCGGCGCCAGCGGACGCAGGATCGGAGTCGGCTGTTCCTCGGCGGCGATCCGGACACCCGAACTCGAAGTCCAGGATCCCGTCCTCGGCACAGGCATCCAGATCCGCGGGCAGGACGCTCCCCAGGGAGGGATCGCCCTCCTGGCCCTGGGCCTTCCCATGGTCCGAAGCCTGGTCCTCCCGGGCCAGAGCTGCCGGTTGCATTTCGATCTCGCCCGCCCTTGGATCCCGGTGAAGGCCTTCGCCGTCCCCACGGGGCCGGTGTGGCGCCAAAAGCTGAACATCCCGAACAGCACCAAACTCCTTGGTCTGACTGCCGTCTGGCAGGCGATCTATCCCGTACCGGGTGGTCGCCTCGAAACCTCGAACGGATACGAGTCCACCTTCGGGAAATGAGCGGGGGAGGCAGCCTGCCCAGTCTGCCGGGCGGAGCCAAGCGGGTTGAGTCCGTTGCTGCACTCGTGCTTGGATTCGCCCTCGCTTGTAGCGGCGCTGGGCTCCTGCCCGGTTGCGTTCTTTCTCCGCTCGGCTCGGACTCCACCAAGGGCTTTGGCCTCAGGCGCCTTCGGCGAAGTCGGCCAAAGCCCTTGGTGGAGTCCGAGTTTGGCCCGAACCTTTCCTTGTACCTTTCTTGAGCTGCGCCCAGCCCAAACGAGCCAATTTCCCTTTGCAACCTTCGCGGACAGAAATCACAAACCATGGATCCTTCTTTCCCCCGAATTTCGCAATGGGAAACCTAAGGACGAGAGGTCCCACTTCATCCTTCTGGCGCAGAAGGGGGCAGACACCCCAGCTTTCAAAATTCATCATCGCGGGAGAGGTTCACCCCAGGAACCCCCCAAGCACATGCACACTCTCCTGATCTCTCATGATCAGCCCTGCCCTCGAAGCGACCGTCCATCGGAAACGCCTTGTTCGGTTTTGCTCATTTGGTCGGCTCGGGCGGAAGTTGGAAAGGTTGAACCCTATGTTTCATGCAGGGATATTGAGGCCCTGCGTGGGGGAGGGGTAGATGGTCTTCAAGGAGCGCTTACGAAGAAGAAGGATTCCTGGAGGAAAGGGGGTGGTCTTCAGGGAGCGCTTACTCAGCGGCTGCGCGGAGCGTTGTCTGCTGCATGCTGTTGTCAGACGCTTTCTCGATTTTGCTCTCCACAAATCGGGTACTTCTGCACAATCGCCAAGCATTGTTGGATGATGGCCGTCAGGTTGCTCTGGTCCATCTCAAACTCGAACCGGTGCGACTGGGCCAAGTGGTCAGGTGTGATCTCCACCAGGACGCGCACGTGGCCAAGCCCATCGGCTACTTCGAGCGAAACCTTCAGTTCGGGTTCAAGAGGATCCAACACCGCCGACTTACTGTTACCCTTTTGCATCGCGACGGATGCATTCCCGAAACCAGCGATGTCCGTGACCATGAGGATCGCGCCCTGAGCCCAGACGCTGGCACCTGATGCGCCGCAATGTGCCGTTACGCGAAGCCAGTTGCCATCGTAGTCGTCCGCGGATTGAGGAAACTCCCGCCCGTGCACCCAAAGCTGAAACCCAGCGACCTTCAGGTCCGGTTTTCCGAGATCAGCGGGTTTCACGTTCCGGCTCATGGCGTTGTGCGTCTAACTACTTGCCAACCAGCAGCCGGCCGAAGGCCGGTCCGTCTGCATTGGCTTGTTAAAAGGCCCATTGCAAGTGATCAAACACGAGCCCAGCAAACTCAGTTAATCCCGGGGACTCTGTCGATCCCTTGGTCGTGGATTATCAGGTGCGTCAGTGCTTCGCGTAGCGTCGCAAACCCAGGCAGGTCAGCGACCTCAGACCGCCCGTCCGACGAATAAAAAGACGGAGTGCCAAGTGCGCACTTCCATTCCGTAGTAAACCGGAGGATTGTCAGGTGTCCATCCTGCGTTTGCTTTGCAAGCCTCTCGGCGAGGGTGATCAGGGTTTCGAGGTCTAGATGGTCGAGATCTTTCATGTGGTCAGTCCTCTTTTTGTCCTTCTAACGGTTCTGGCGATCAACCGCAGGGCAAAGGAATGTCTCCTGCATTGGCTTGTTAGCTGGTTCCATGTTGATGTAACTCCTGTGGATCTCCAAGTAGTCTCGCTTTGAATCGCAAAACATTATTGAAGGTGAGAGGGTAGTTGATCTCCTGGGATGCCCATTTCTCCAGAGCGTCAGCTACGAGATCTCCATCGGGATCATTGGAGTCCCACTGGAACGACTCCGATGCTTGGAGACAGAAGCCGAATACAGCTAGATCAGCTGGCCGCAAGGAACCCTTGATAATTGCATCGCAGATCTTGACGAGGTGTTCCGCCTTCACGGTGAACTCTGCATCCATGTCGGTGATGGAGAACTTCGTTACGTCTACTCCTCTCCCCACCGTGCCGTACAGTTCATTCCGAAGATCTTCTGCTGTGCATCGATCGAGAAAGAAATCTCTAAGTGTTGCTTCGTTCAACCCAGAAATCTCGCTCTGTCCAGCTAACGATCAAGCTCACAGGCGGCAATGGAGCGAAGCGAGATTGCCGTCCGAGTGCAGCGCCTTGTTATGCGCTTACTCTGCACTCGCTGCCTCGTATGCTTCTTTCACCACTTCTTCCAATATCTCTCTATTCTTTTCAATCTCACCAGGCTTGAGACGTATTCTATAACGCCTCCATCTAGCATCATAATCCATGACATCTAAACCGGCATTCTCCAGCCTTTCTGTTGTTTCGGGCGAGCTTTTTAGCCTTGGTTCAAACCGGATAAAACCTTTCTTTGGGCGAACAATTATGAAGTTGCTGGGCTGACCATTTTTAGCAAGGCCAATATAGAACTTGTTGTATTTTAACTCTAACGATGCATCGTATTGTTTGGCCAGGTCCAGAAATTCGTCGGCCATCGCAACTGTTTTCTTGCTGCCTCGGCTTTCCCAATATGCCCTGTCAGTCACCTCTTGGGTTTCCTCATCCTCATCTACAAAGCCAAGCGATAACTGATCAACTACAGTCGTGAACACGAGGCCAACTTGATTTCCGTTCTTCAGTGCATTCATTTGGATTGCTATTAAAGGGATCATTCCGTTAAATAGACTTACAACATTTAGAAACCTGCTTGTAATATCTTCAGCAACAATTACGGCCGTGTGTTCATATTGAGGGTATCTTTTCCTTTCAATATCCCAATACTCAATAGTTCTTATGATATGGCTTTCATCAGTTGCGCCAAGTTGGACCTCCACCTCATAGCGCCGACTCGACTCGGCATCCTGAAGCAGTAAATCAAGGCGGCCCGCACGGGGTTGAATTCGTTCTTTATCCTTTAGGATCACATCCCCAAGCCCAAGGATGCTCGGATCTTCGGCGATCCGGTCCTGAACCCACCGCTCGTTCAGCTCAGGGTGATTCTTCAATGATATTTTCTCGAACTTGGCAAATTCCATGGACTACGATTCTCCTATCGCGCATAACGACCAATCTGTGCGGCGCAAACGAAGTGCAGTGTAGTTTGCGTCCGAACGAGCGCCTTGTTATGCAAATTTACTCCGGAACATAAAATAGACAGCGCCGACTAAGCACAGACCTGCCCAAAGATAATCCATTTTTAGTGGTTCTTTCATATAAAATAATGAAAACGGGATAAAAATGCTTAGCGTTATAACCTCTTGAATTATTTTTAATTGCCCAATAGACAGTACTGTAAATCCAATTCTATTTGCTGGGACCTGAAACAGATATTCAAACAGCGCAATACCCCAGCTGATAAGAGCGGCTATTATCCATGGCTTATTACTCAACTCTTTTAGATGAGCATACCAAGCGAATGTCATGAATATATTGCTACAGATCAATAGTCCTATTGTTACAAATACAGGCTTCATCTTTTCATTTCTTTAATTGCATAACGATCAAGCTCACCGGCGGCAATGGAGCGCAGCGTAATTGCCGTCCGGTGCAGCGTTTTGTTAGCTGCCTCTCTTTTTCTGGTCATCAGCTTTCTCCAGCAAGCGTTTAAGGCGGGTAAGTTTTCTACCCAATACTGGCCCACCTGCTAAATCATGCTCCCAAAACCTGACTACAGTCCATCCTCTTTTCTTTAGCTCCCTAGTGACATGCCGATCACGTTTAGCGTTGCCAAATATTTTGTTCTCCCAGTATTGAATTCTACTTGCAGGCATTCGGCAATGCTTTGGGCATCCGTGCCAGAAACAACCATCGATAAATATTGCTATATGCTTGTTAGGAAACACAAAATCGGGGTTCCCGTATACATGATAGTGGCGACGCCATCCGGTTATTGAGTGGACTTTCATAATAGAAATGAACTTTAATTCGGTGGATTTATTACCACTCGACCTGACAGAAGCCATAATTTGCGAACGTGTCTTAGCATTCACTTTCTGTCTCGTTTGGGACAATGTAAGATTCACATGCGCAAATAACCACACGAACGCTTTTTAAATAACGAACGCCAAAGATGGTTTTTTCCCGGAGGAGCGCCGATTTTGACGATTTCCACAAAACCTTTTGACCCATTATTTGTGCCGCCGCCAGTTATTGGTCCAGCATAGAATGTTGAATCCTTTAGCTCCACAATTGGTTCTGTGGGTGCATCATCGATATCTCCGTATCCGAACGACAAGATGTTTACCTCATCCGGAAGTTCGGCAATGTATTGGGATAAATCAAGCGCTGTAGTGGTTGAAATGTAGTTAGCAAGAACATCCTGCAATAACCAAAATGTCCTGCCATTCCAAGCTAATCCA
>DROQ01000192.1 GCA_011321845.1 Planctomycetota bacterium
CCCTCCCACCTATCTTTCCCCCCCAACATGCGGGCGTAACTCAGCTGGTAGAGTGTCAGCTTCCCAAGCTGAATGTCGTGGGTTCGAGTCCCATCGCCCGCTCCACTTCCAATCTCTCTAGTTCTCTAGAGAAATTCGCCCCTATGTATGTCCATGGCGTGCAGATGGAAGCCACAGTTCGCCTTCCAGTCCACCCATGAGGGCCTTTCCTTTTTGGATCGCGTCTATTGCGGCTTTGTTTTTTCCGCAGGCGAAAACCCATGAGCCATGTTTCATGATCACCTTTTCCCCTCTCAAAGATGAGAAAAAAAGATCATCCATACGGCCCTGGACAGCGACCGCGCCATGAGAGTAAGCAAAGGAAAGAAGAGCTTTGAAACCTTCTGCAATTCTTTTCCCTGGAACCCATAGGTTTAAGATTTCGAAGATTCCATTGGGTCTTAAGAATCCAACGATTCCACCAAAACTGGCCTCAGAAAGAGGGAGTTTTTTGGAAAAGAATCTCCCTCGTCTACTAGACTTATCACAAAAATCCAGGAGCCATTCAACTTCAAAGGTTTGATATTGTGGAACCAACGAATAAAGCGAGGAGGATGATCCACATAATTCGACAATGTCTTTTGGAGACAAATCCTCCCATTCACCAGATGCATTCCCAACTGGTGCAAGTAGAGGTCCCGCCATGAGATCCAAGGGGCGAGAAATCCCCGAACAAAGTTGCCCAAGGATGCTGGAACGGTTTTTCACAAAGGAGGAGAGGAAGCGAAAGGGCCGAAGAACTTTGAACCATTGGATCCCATAAAGAGGAATCTCCACTCCCCCCAAAGCCCGCATACTTGCCCCACCGAATTCGTTGGCCCCATCAGTGAAAAAGACGTCGATTTTTGATCGCGCTGCACGCCTTAAGAGAGAGGCAGCAACAAGCCCGCTTACCGAAGGGGCCACCATGAACCGGCTCCCAATACCGATGAAAATCTTTTCCCCGGCAAGTGCGAACTCCCGTGTAAGAACACCTACAAAACCTTTGACCGCCCCCCCTTCCATCGCAACAAGGGAGGGAGAAGCTTTCGAGGCAAAGGGAGAATCCAGGAAAACGCTTTTGTAAAAAGCCTGCAAGGCTCCTGAGCTGGGAAGAGCATGAGGATCACTGAAAACCTCTCGGTGAAGGTGCGCCACCCCTTCCAAATCTTCATTCTTCAGTTCTTTTATTTGCAAGGCAGCACTACTCCCGGAGGGGTTATTGTTCCAGAGCTCCAAAGTCTGGCTTTGCATCTTTTCGTTCACGATGAAGCAGATCGAACTGAGGAGCGACCATGGGGTCCCCGCGGTCAAGACAGGGAGAAGAAGGGAGCAAGGAAAAGTCACCCCGGAGAGGATCCTTGACCTTGGGGTCCTGGACCAAGATGGAATGAGGCATCCCCCATGCTTTCATTCCCCCCCAGTTCCGCAAGAGGCCATTGTAATCGTAATTTGTGTTCTTCGCTTTACTAAGATTCTCCGTTGGATAGGCAGCCAAGCTTGCGAGGATGTTATTGGAGATTACTGAATTGGAGAGTTTATTGCTCAGTATGATGACTCCGGTCGAATTCGGGGAAACAGATAAAATCGTAGAATTCACTATGCATAAATGATCCGCTTGCCCTGTGTTGTTTGGAGCCAAATAAAGAATATGACTCCCTTCCTTATAAACCTGAACTGCCGCATTCAATATCGCGACATCCGAAAGCTGGGAGTCATTGGTCTGGATGATAAAGGTCATTCCGGTTTTGAGAGTCCCTGAGGAGTAGAGCCGTATATCTCTAAGAATCAGGTTCGAACTCTTCCCCCAGATGAATTGGAAGAAATCGCAATGATCCTTGGTAACCCTCTGGTTGTCATGCCCCACAATGTCTTCCCAGAGGGAATCCCGAGCATCGATCATCCAGCCATCATTGACTTGGGATAGGTCCAACCCTCGGAAAATATTGTACCGATGAGCCGAGGGAATCGCATTCGGCTCTTTTGTCGTTGTCACAAAAGAGAAAGCTTTTCTCGCTCCGATGAACTTGCAATCGCTGAACTCAAAATAACGGATTCCCTCTCCGGTCCCGTTCACTGAACCGGCAATAAAAACACCAACCTCAAGCTTAGGGTCCACATAGAAGGAACAAGACTTAAAAACGACATGAGAAACACCAACCCCCTTGAAGGCATAACCGGCATCTACCAAGAATTGCATTCCTTCATAAGCGAGGAAGGGAGTTAGGATTTGCGCACCTTTGATTTTTCCAACGACCTTAGCCCCGGGAAGGGCCTTCCAAATTTTCCAGTCCTTTCGACCATTTTGGTTTTTGTCGTTGACAACGAAATATTCACCACTGCCTACAAGGATTTTGTCCCCTCCTTCGGACGCAGCCTCCGCATGGGCCCAGGTTTTCCATGGTTTCGCTTGGGTCCCAGGGTTCGTATCAGCCCCCTTCGATTGATCTAAATAATAGGTATTACCTGTTTGCCGGTTTCTTACCCGGAGGGTGATAGGGGGCATTTCTCGGAATGCTCCTTTTCGGGAATCTCTTTGCTTGGGAACGACCTTGGCTTTGAGCTCATAATCCCCGTCCTTGAGGACCCGAGTGTCGATGGGAACAAAAAATTCAGGATCCTTTGTAGAAGGATTGATCGCTTCTTGTTTGGTTTCTCCGATTTTTTTGTCGTCAAGGTAGAACTCTACCCGATCCATTCCATTTTCATGATAAGCGGACAAACCAGGATAGACGGTCCCCGAAACAGGGTAGGAATCTTCGATCGCCCAAACCGCGATCACCTGGGTGCCCTCGGTAGGATAGCTGGCCCCACCACCATTTCCTCCACCCCCCCCATTTCCTCCATTCCCACCACCTCCTCCGCCAGTTC
>DROQ01000193.1 GCA_011321845.1 Planctomycetota bacterium
CCTCTTCCCCCTCAAAGGAACCGAATTCCTCCAGCGCGGCGCGCGGCCCATACATAGCACCCTCGAGCCGGTCCAGGACCAGGACCTCCTCGTAGAGTCCCAGGTGGATGACGGGGATCCCGCTGGGTAAGGAGGGGATGGTCCGGGGAAGGCCATACTCGTTCGCCCAGGCATAGTCGTAACCCACCCAGCCAAAGAAGCAGGGAGACCCGGGGAGGCCATCTTCCTTCCGCATCCCATCCCATTTCCTGAGCATGGAGGGAAGAGCCTGGACCGGAAACTCCTCCCGCGGCTCCCCTTCGGCGTCCAGAACTTCGATGGGAGAGGAGGGTCCCTCGACGGTCCCCCGGCTTCGAAGCCGAAGGCGGGGTCGCCGCGCAAGAAGGTGAAAGCGCGCGTCCTCCGACGGGCCCCCCCCCGAAAGGAGCAGGACCGGGAGACTCTCCTCCTCCTGGGCCTCCAACCATCGCAGGCAGGCCCCCTCCATCAGGGCTGGGTCCAGGGCCAGAGAATCGTAGGTGTTCGACATGCGCCCAAGAACCTGCCGGATCACCTCCGTCCTGGCAATGCCCTGTTGACAGGGAAGGACAACAAAACCAAGCTGCCTCCCATGGCGGAGGAGGCGAGAGAGGCCGAGCGGAAAACCCTGGAACCGCTGGTGGAGGGCTTTGGGCAATGGCTCGACGAAGTCCGGGGAGCCTCCCCCCACACTCTGCGAGCCTACCTGCGGGAGGCCAGGCGATTCTGCGCCTGGATCCCCCTTCGCGGAAAAACCCCCTCCTCAGCCCGCCCTTCGGACCTTCGGGCTTATCTTGCGATGCGTAGGCGCGGAGGTCTCAGCGAACGTTCCTTGCAACGCTGCCTCTCCTGCGTCAAAGCCTTCTACCGCTTCCTCGAAGACCACGGACACCTGGAAGAAGACCCTTCTTCCTCCCTGCGCGGACCCAGGACCCGCCGGAAGCTCCCCTTTGTCCTAACGCAAAGAGAAGTGGAACTCCTGCTCTCCCTGGACTTCGGCGAGGATTTCCGGGGTCTCAGGGACCGAGCGCTGATCGAGTCGCTCTACTCGACCGGATGCCGCATCTCGGAGCTATTGGGGCTCAAAGCAAAGGACCTGGACCTGCAGTCGGGAATGGTCCGGGTCCTCGGAAAAGGGCGCAAGGAGCGCATCTGCCTGCTGGGGCCACCGGCCATCCAGGCCCTGAGAGCTTACCTCCCCGCCCGGGACCGGCTGCTCAGGGACGGGGGTGGGGAGCAGGAGGCCTTGTTCCTGGGGGAGCGGGCAACCGCTCTGAGCGACCGGAGAGTTCGTCAGATCTTGAGGGACCTCGGGCTGCGGGCTGGCTTGTCCAGGCCCCCTACCCCCCACACCCTTCGGCACTCCTTCGCCACGCATCTCGTGGACCGGGGCGCCGATCTCAGAACCGTCCAGGAACTCCTCGGACATTCCCAACTCGTGACCACCCAGATCTACACCCACCTCTCCCTGGAAAGGCTGCGGGAGGTCTATGAGAAGGCCCATCCCCTCTGCAAGTAGGGGATCGCCTGGCAACCGGCTCGTCTCCCCCCCTTCTTCCACCCCCTTCTCCCACCCCTTCTTCCCCCCCAAAAAACCCCCCCCCAAAAAAAAAGCCGGGAGCCTTTCGGCTCCCGGCGCTGGCGTCCCCAGGGGGATTTGAACCCCCGTTACCAGGATGAAAACCTGACGTCCTGGGCCTGGCTAGACGATGGGGACAAACAGAAAAGCGCAAGGTGATAGCAGGGAAAGCAACACTCCGCAAGCCTCACTCCATAAGCCTCACTCCATAAGCCTCACTCCATAAGCCTCATAGAGCAAGCCTCATGGAGAATCGCCCCGGGATGCGCCTAGAGAGGAATGCCCTCCTCGATGATCAAGATCGGAATTCCCTTCTGAACCCTGTAGAGAAGATCGTCGCCCTCTCGGACCAGCCCCTCCTCGACCGGCTCTTCCACCTTGGATCCGGAGACATCCACGACCTCTCCTTTGGCGATCCGATCGTTGAGAGCCTTCAGTTCTTCAGGGCTGGCGGCCCGAAGCGGCACCAGCTTCTCAGGGCACCTCAGGCATGCCAAAAGTTCTTCGACCATCTTTTCCATGGTGCTACCACAGCGACTTCTATTGGTGAGGGCGGAAGGACTTGAACCTTCGACCCACGGCTTAAAAGGCCGTTGCTCTACCGACTGAGCTACGCCCCCCAAATCTCAAAGGCGAGAGACTTTATTCTCCTCCCGCCTCATGCGCAACGCTAAATCGTCATGATCTCCTTGGTCTTGTCGGCCAGGATCTGATCCACGCCTTTCTCGTGCTCCTTGAGGTGTTCCTGGACCTCATCGATCAGATCGTGGGCGATGTCTTCGCTGAGATCTCCATCCTTTTGGCTCTGCTCGATTTGCTTCCGGCCTTCCCTGCGGATATTCCGAAGGCTCACCCGGGTCTTCTCCGCAAGTTCCTTGACCCGAACCGCCAGTTTCTTTCGCTGCTCCTCGGAAAGGGCGGGAAGGGCGAGCCGAAGGACCTTGCCGTCACTGTTGGGAGTCATCCCCAGATTGGCCTTGAGAAGGGCTTTTTCGATCGCGGGGAGGGCGCCCTGGTCAAAAGGTTTCACGGCGAGCATCCGGGCTTCAGGGACGCTGATCTGGGCGAGTTGGAGGAGGGGCGTGGGCGAGCCATAGTAGTCCACCCTGATGTTCTCCACGAGGGCGGGAGAAGCGCGTCCTGTTCGGATCCCCCGCAACTCGTCCTTGAGGTGCTCCACGCTCTTGTCCATTTTCCCCTTGATCTCGTCGATCACCATCTTGGCGAATTCAGTCATCCTTCATCTCCTGCCTTCTTCGAGGCATCCATGCAACGTTGTAGGTCTTGGGTCTGCGCGAGATCCTAGCACCTCCCGCCGGCCCATCCTCTCCCGAAACGAATTTCGAGATCATGAACCATCCGGGTCGAAACTCTTGCGGACCCAAGTTCCAAGATCCTCCCCAGTAACGACCTTGAGGAGGTTCCCTTCCTGAAATGAATCGAAAACACAGATGGGCATGTTGTTCTCCAGACATAGGGTAATCGCAGTGGCGTCCATCACAGCGAGCTGCCGGTCCAAGACCTCCTGGAAGGTCAACCTCGGAATGCGCACCGCGCTGGGGTCCTTGTTGGGGTCCTTGTCGTAGACCCCGTCCACCTTGGTCGCCTTGAGGAGGGCGTCGGCGCCGATCTCCATCGCTCGCAGGGCCGCGGCCGTATCGGTAGTGAAGTAGGGATTCCCCGTGCCACCCGCCAAGAGCACGATACGCCCCTTCTCCATGTGCCTCATCACCCTCCTCCGGATGAAGGGTTCGGCCACGGTGTTCATCTCGACGGCCGAAGTCACACGTGTCTCGATCCCGATTCGTTCGAGGGCGTCCCCCAGGGCCAGGGCGTTGATCACCGTCGCCAACATTCCCATCTGGTCGGCAGTGGCCCTGTTGGTTCCCGCCTGGGAAAAAAGCGCCCCGCGAAGGATGTTACCGCCCCCCACCACGATCCCGATTTCGACCCCGAGCCGATGCACCCGCTCGATTTCGCGGGCGAGAACCGTCGCCGCCTCGGGGTCGACCGCGGCGACCCCCGGTTTTCCCAGCGCCTCACCGCTCAGTTTCAGGAGGATTCGATTCAACTTCATGCTTCAGCTCGCAGGATCCAGAGGTCGGGAAAGGAGGAAAACCTCCCGCCGGGGAGGTTCCTCCGGGTGCAATCATGCCTTTTGCGGGGGGGGATGCAACGGCCAGAGTACAAGGAAAAGGCCCCACCGATCCTTCTCGGTGGAGCCTCCCCCATCAGGCTTGCCCTGGTGGATCTATTCGTCCACGTTGAATACCGCGAAGCGGCGGATCACGAGGTTTTCCCCGATCTTGGCGACCATGTCCTTTCGGACCGACTCGATGGTCTTCTTGTCGTCCTTGATGAACTTCTGCTCCAGGAAGCAACTCTCCTCGAAGAACTTGTTCATCCGGCCATCCACAGCCTTCTGCTGCACCTCTTCGGGCTTGTCCGCCATCTGCTCCTGGACCTGGGTCAGAAGGAAGGCCCGCTCCTTCTCCACCGCCTCGGGGGAAACCTCTTCGCGGGAGAGATAGCGAGGCTTGGCGAAGGCCAGGTGCAGGCAGAGGTCATGCCCGAACTGCTGGAACTCGTCGTTCCTGGCCACGAAATCCGTCTCGCAGTCGATCTCGAGGAGAACTCCGATCTTTCCCCCTGCGTGGATATAGCTGAACACCATCCCCTCCGAGGTATCCCGAGCGGCCTTTTTGTCGGCCGTCTGGAGCCCCTTGAGCCGGAGGGCGTCCTTGGCCTTGTCCCAGTCGCCATCCGCCTCCACGAGCGCACGCTTGCAGTCCATCATTGGGGCTCCGGTCTCTTGCCGGAGCTTCTTCACCATACTCGCATCTACTTGTGCCATGTTCTCTTCTCTACGTTCCAGGTTCCTGGTTAAAAAGATCTTCGACCGAGGAAGACTCAGCCTTCCTTCTTCTCTTCTCCTTCGGGCCCTTCAGGGGACTTGGGCTCGGGAGGGGTCACGGGCTCGGCGGGAGCCGTGTCAGCGGGAGGGGGAGCCTCGGGAGCCTTGGCCTCCGGGGTGGCCGCTTCGGGCGCGGCCCCCTCGGGAGCGGGGGCAGGAGGCGCAGGAGTCTCGCCCGCCTCTGCTGCACCCTTGGCGACAGCGGCCTTGCCCTCTTCGTCGTCCGTGGGGCGACCGAAGGAAACCGTGTCGGCGCGTCCACCGGTAGGCCTGCTCGGGTAGCGCCCACCACCGGGACCACCGCGTCCGCCACCCCGGCGGGGACTCCGGCCACTGAGTTCGGGGATCTCGGAGCGGAAGCGGGGAGCGTTTTCGTCCATGTTGGCCTTGCCGGTGATGACCGCGTCCATCAGCTTGCTGAGCAGGACCTGCACGCTCCGGAGGGCATCGTCGTTGGCGGGGATAGGGATGTCCACCATCTTGGGGTCGCAGTCCGTATCGAGGATGGCGACCACCGGCACGTTCATCTTGGCGGCTTCCTTGACTGCGATCTCCTCCCGTTTGGGATCGATCACGAGAACACAGCCGGGAAGTCCCTTGAGGTTCCGGATGCCGTCCAGGTTGCGCCGGATCTTGCGCATCTCCCGGCGGAGGCGGGACTGCTGTTTTTTGCTGAAGCGCTCCATCTGCCCATTCTCCTCGAGTTCCTCGAGGTGGATCAGATGGTCCAGCCTTTTACGGATCGTGTTGTAGTTGGTCAGGGTGCCGCCGATCCAACGCTCGATGACAAAGGGCTGGTCCGCCCGCTTGGCCTCGGAGGCCACCAATTCGCGAAGCTGCTTCTTGGTCCCGACCACGAGGATCTGGGCCCCCGAGGAAGCAAGCCGACCCAAAAAGTGGCGTGCCCGCAAAAAGCCCCGGATGGTCTGCTTGAGGTCGATGATGTGAATCAGGTTCTTCTTGGCGAAAATGAAGGGTTTCATCTTCGGGTTCCAGAGCCTGGATTGATGACCGAAATGGACTCCGGCCTCGACCAATTCCTCGATGGAAATTATCGCCACGTTTTTGTTCCTTTTGTTTGTTGCTCTCCCGGTCACCGAGGGGGCGATTCCCCCTGAGCACCCTTGGATCAGCCTCTCCCCTCCCTCCAGCACTCCCGGGGAAGATCCCAGAAAGACTTCTGGGCGCAAATCCAGGAGAGTCCAGGGGGACTCGAGAAGTCGGCGGGCGAAGGGCTCCGGCCCGGGTCCAGAAAAAAGGGCATGCACTGCCCGGAAATGAAGGCCGAAGATTCTAGGGAAGGCCCCGTCAGCTTCAAGAAGGGAATGAAAAAGACCCCAACATTTTCCTCCCCAGAGGGAAGGGAGGGAGCAAGGACCGTCTTGGGACGAAAAGCTCGGAATTCGCCCTGTTCCCTGGGGAAGGAAGGAGCTAGAATCTATGCAAGGTTACGGCAAATCGACCTATTCCCAGCTTTTTCAAACCCGGTCGGCTTCTCCCAGGAAAGCCCCGGGCGAAAAAAACCGGGAGGAACGGTGCCAAAGAGAAAATTCCGGAAACTCTTAGCCCTCTGGGCCGCTATTTGCCCCTGCCTTCGATATGGGCCGCTTGTGTCCTTCGGCAAAGGTCACAAAGTTCGCATTTTTCTACCTCGATTTTTTCCACCGGAGTTGAAAGCATGATGAAGGAGCAGGGAGGGGATCAGCCCGTACATTCGGGGGCGGGGGGACCTTCTGCCTACAGGATTCAAAATGCGTCAAAGACCAAGATGGGAGCCTCGAACCCCTCCATCCATGTCGGAGGCGCGGACACAAGCAGCGACTCGAACAGTACCAAGGATTCCAGCACCCCAGGATCGGAAATACCCGGTTCCCATCCAACGAAACAGCTAGTGGACAGCATCCCCCCCAGAACGGTCTCAGGTCCCCATGGTCGAAACACGGGTTCGGCCAGGCAGATCCACCACATCCTCCTGATGGGACACGGAACGGCCCTCCGCTCCAAGGTCCGAAAATCCTCGGGCCTCCAGGCCGCCCATCCTTCCCCCCTGGAAAACCCCGAGGGGGGTGGAACCCGGGTTGCCGACCTCGCCCGAATGCTTCGGGACTCGGGGTACCAGGTCACGACGAGCACCAGTCCCCTGGATTCGCAGCGTCTCCTCGAAAAGATCCGGCCCTCGGCCATCGTCCTGGACCCCCTGGTCCCAACGGCCGAAGGGATCGAGTTCGAGATGATCGCCGAGATCCAGAAGCAAGGGGACCCCATCCCCCTGCTCCTCCTGGTCGGGAACCTGCGCGAACTGCAGGAGATCCGGCGCATCCCGATTCTGTTCAAGGATTTCCTGGTCCACCCCTTCCGGGCTGCGGAGCTTCTCCAGCGCATCGAACTCCTCCTGGTTTCCAAGGAGCGCTATCTCGAGCTGCAGGACAGGGCGCGCACCCTAGAGGGCCAGGTGATCCGGGACTTCAAGACGGGGCTCTACACGGAGCGCCACTTCCGGCACCTCCTGAGGCAGGAGTTTCAGAGGGCCGAGCGGCATCACCTTCCCCTGTCCTTCCTCCTGATCGACGTCGACAACTTCAAACAGATCAACGACAACTTCGAATACAGCTTTGGGGACTTCGTCCTCAAATCCTTCGCCCAGATCCTGCAGAACAGCATCCGCGACATCGATCACGCGGCGCGCTTCGGGGGGGACGAGTTCATGGCGCTTCTGCCCAACACGACCCCGGCCGAAGCGGTCCAGGTGGCGGCCCGCATCCGCCAGCAATTGAGCAAGCGGGAGTTCGACAATGGGACCTACCAGACCCGCCTGACGATTTCCATCGGGGCGGACACGTACGACGGGAGGGGGCTCTCCTCCCCCGAAGATCTGCGTCGTCGGGCCAACCTGGCGCTCAAAGAGGCCAAGAACCGGGGCAAGAATCGGATCTGGCTCTACTCCGGGGTGGAACGCAAGAAGCCGGATTCCCCCTCGAGGCCCGCCGAGGAGCAGGGCTGAGCCCGGGCCTGAGGATCCGAACGGGGGATCCCGGCTAGGGGCGCAGGAAGAGAATCAGGGCGAGAAAGGCCAGGGCGCAACCAAGGAGCCAGGGCCACCAGGGGGCTTCTCGCTCGCGGTGGATGCTCTCGAGGGGTGGGGAGAACCTGGACACGATCTTGCCCCCTGTGCGGGCGGCGACCTCCTCGAGGAAGGCGCGGGGGATGCCCTCTCCTTCGAGGACGCGACCTGGGCCGGGGAGAACATGTCCGCGAAGGCGCGGCGGAGGATCCGGGTTGAGCAACCAGCCCGCGCTGCGGGCGATCCATTTTCGGAACCAGGACTGCTGGGAAAGGCTGTCTTTCTCCCCCAAACCCCCGGCGATCAGGAGGACCCGTCCGAGACCGTAGGGGCCTGCCGCCTCGAAGGCCAGGTCGCCCGGCTGGAGCACCAGGGGGACCAGGGCGTAGGCGCGGGGCTTGAAGGGGAGGACCCGTCTGGGGCTGGGCCAGCTCAGCTTTTCCAGGCCGCTCAGCAGGGGATGGGGATCGCGGACCTCCAGCCGGGGGGCGGGTCGTTTCGGCTCCGGGGGAGTGGTTTTGGGAAGGGGAGGCTTGGGCATGGTTTTCCTGGGGGTCTCCCGGGCTGTTTTGCGGACCAGCTTCTTGTCGGCTCCACGGAGGGTTTCGACCTCGCCCAGGACGAGGCGGGGGATGCGGCGGGAATTCCTGGTCAGGATAAAGGTCCAGCCCTGGTCCTCGACCATGCGCTTGAGAGGGAGGAAATTCATGGCGTCCAGGGCATTGGTGTGAACGGCGATGACCGTGAGGCCGATGCCTTCTCGTTTCATCGCCGCGAAGATCTTGCGGAAATCCCTTTGGATGTCCTGGAAGAGCCCGTCGGTCAGGAGGACCACGTGACGAATGGAGGCGGGGCTGCGCTTGAGCTGCTTCCAGGCGGCGATCACGGCGGGATAGCCGCGGGTTTCCCCCTCCGAGGCGTCGAGCCCCTTGAGGGCCCGGCGCAGGGAAATGGTCCGGAAGGCGGGACCGATGGGCAGGAGCGTCCGGGGGCGAAGGCCGAAGGAAATGAGGGAAAAGGCGTCCCCCTTACCGAGACGGAGGGCGGATTCGAGGGCCGCCTTGCGGGCGAGGAAGATACGCCCGTCGGCCTCCATGGAGCCGGAGTTGTCCACGAGGAGGACCATGGCGACGGAGTGGGCCTTCTTTTTCGGTCCCTTGTCCGGCAGGGGGCGTTCCTTGGGGGAAAGTCCCTCCGGGCGCCCCCCGCTTCCTTGTGGGGGGGCCTTGGAGGGAGCGGCCTTGGGAGCCGGGGCGGGTTCCTTTCCCGCCGCCCGGGGCTGGGTCGCCTCCACGGGCAAGGCCGGCAACAGCGGCCTCAAGCCCCGCGCCACCCCCGCCCCCTCCCCCGGCACAAGGAGGACACCCATTCCCGCGTCCACGGCCCGCAGCAAGGAGGGCTCGGGCTCCCGGTCCAAGGGGAGCACAAAGAAGTCCACCCCCCTCGGCCCAGGTCCCCGCCGAAAACCGGCCTGGGACAAAGCGCGGAAAATGGGTGTCCCGCCGAGACCGGAGGGGGCGAAGAAAAGGGGGGGAGGGCCGGGCTCGAGGGTGAAGCTGCGCTGGACGCGCCCCCGGCGCCCATCGCGCTCGCCCAGCCACTCGAGCGAAACTTCGCTGGATCCCCCCAGAGGAGGAAGGGAGAAGCGCCCCGATCCGCCTCCCCCCTCGGTCCGAAGAGGGACAGCCACCCATTCTCCCTTCCCCAGGCGCAACCGCAGCCGGTCGCCCTGCCGGAAACCATCCACCGAGATCCCGAGCAAGCTGGGAAGCCCCCGCCGGAGGGGGTGCAAAGCCACCAACCTCAGCCCCTGAGGATCCAGAACCCGAAGAGGCGCAAGGGACTGCACCTCACAGCGTAGGCTCGCCGGATCGGGGACCAAAGGGATGGGTGTCCCCTTTTGCGGGAGGGAGAGGATTTGGATGCGGCGCTCGCGGGGAGGAGGGGGGAGCTTGCTGGGAGGAGGGCCGGGGAGGCTGTCCAGGCGGATCCTGACGGGGACTTCGTAGCGCAACTTTCCGGGCCCCACCAGCAGGAGGTGGACCAGCACTCCCCCGATCAGGAGGAGGCCGATTAGGTGCAGGAGCTTGCGGAGAAACATGGGAACCCAGAGAGGCCTGCGGCCTAAGGCAGGAACACCGGAAGGATCCAATCCCCCCGGTCCCCGATGTGAAGGTTTTCACCGAAGTCCAGCTCGAGGCTCAGTTTCTGCCCTTCCTTGAGGCCCTGGAGCAGGAGGCGACGGAGGGGCTGGCCTCCCTGGACTCTCTTTGCCTCGACTCGGGGTTTTCCATCCACGAGGATCCTCCCGTCCAGATTCCCGGGGACAGGAAACTCCCGGGCCGTCTGATCGATCCCCAGGAAAACCCGAAAGCGGGTCGCGCCCTTGGGCACCGCAAAGCTCAGGCGGGACCAGCTGTGGGCCGCGAAGCCCAGCGGATAGCCCTTCCCCTCGGAGACCAACAGGTCCCCGAAGAGGTTCCGGTTTTTTTGGAAGCCGAACTCGGCCCCGTCCTTCCCGAAGAAACTCTTTTCCTCGAATTCCACAGGCAGGCGGGTCGCGAACCCCCTCCCGCCTCCCCGCAGAGGAACAAGGGTGACAAGCCGTTCCAGGGGAAGACTCAACTGCCCGGTTGCGGGATGCGAAAGGGCCAGCGAAGCCTTGACCTGCCGGACCCGCGCCACCCGAAGCAAACTCCCCCCTTGCCCCACCAGGGCGAAACGCGCCTCGTCCTTGGGGATTTCGTTGTCGAAGCGCAGTCCCGCCACTTCCTTCCAGGGGACGAGAGAAGGATCCTCGTCCTCCTGAACCGAGAACAGGAGCCCCTCCCGGGACACGGAGGCCAGAAAGCCCCCCACAGCGTCGCTGCCCAAGGGCGACCAGCGCAGCAGGGTCTCCCCTCCCCCGCCCTCCACGGCGGGGAAACGCGGGAGACGCCCCTCCCGCCGAAACCGAACCCGATCCACCAGGTCCAGGGACACCTGAAGGACCCCGAAATCCGAAGTCTTGAGTTCGAGACTCTCCCCCTCCTCGTCTCCCCCCAAAATGGTTCCCACCAGCCGGGACCCGTCCACGAGATCCACAACCGCCGCCTTGGGATCGGTCACCACCCGTCCCGGCCCCGACAAATAGTACAGTTGATCGTAGGGAATCCGCGCCCCCCCGTCCCCAGGGAGGAGGCCCTTCTCCTCGAACACCAGTTTTTTGGCGGAGACCAAGGAGGCATCCAGCAGATGCAAACGCCATGGGACCGGGGACAAGGTCTTGGCGCCGCTCCCAGGACCCGCGGCCTGAACCAGCAAGGGGACCACCAGCAAGGAGGGTAGGACCCGCAAAAGGCCCCTCCCCCGGAATCGGATCTCGGCTTTCATTCCATTCATAAGGGACACCCATCTTTCCGGAATCCCCCGGCTTTTCCACCGTGATTTCCTGGGCCCTTGTCCAAGGGGAGCAGGCATTCATGCCACGACGACAGCGCCCCTCCCGCCCAGGCCCTCCTTACCTGACAGCTTGACACACCCCCTCCAGGCTCCGCCCCATTGCAGAGAAAGGGCGCTATCCCTTTATCCTTTGTTTCCAGAGTCTTAGGGCATTTGCCCCTGCAGCCTTCTCCTCCGGCATCATCCTTGCAACCCAGGCGCGAAACTGAAAGAAATTCCATTCGTACGAAACACCCCCAAAGCTCCTCAGGGAGGATGAACGAAAAATGGCCAAAGATCTGACATTCGAAATGGACGCGAGAGAAGCCGTCATGGAAGGCGTCTCCAAACTCGCCCGCGCAGTTGTTTCCACCATGGGGCCCAAGGGCCGGAACGCCGTCCTCGATCGTGGCTGGGGCGGCCCCCTCGTCACCAAGGACGGGGTGAGTGTGGCCGAAGAGATCGAACTTGAGAACCCCAATGAGAACATGGGTGCCAAGATCGTCCGTGAGGCCGCCAAGAAAACCTCGGACGTCGCGGGAGACGGAACCACGACCGCCACCCTGCTCGCCTGGACGATCGCAAAGGAAGGCTTCCGCTTCCTCGCCTCGGGGGCCAACCAGGTCGAGGTCAACAAGGGGATTCGCAAGAGCATGGAAACCATCCTGAAGGACCTCAAAGCCCAGACCAAGGCAGTCCCCTTTTCGGACACCAAAGCGCTCACCGAGATCGCGACCATCGCCGCCAACAATGACCCCGAAGTCGGCAAGCTCCTGACTTCGGCCCTCAAAAAGGTCGGCAAGGACGGAGTCATCACCCTCGAAGAGGGCCGGAGCGCCGAGACCGAGATCGATGTGGTCGAAGGCATGCAGTTCGATCGAGGTTACCTCTCCCCCCACTTCGTGACCGACCCCAAGGCAATGGAGGTCCATCTCGACAACCCCTACATCCTCATCCATGAGGAGAAATTGAGCTCCGTCCAGAAGCTCGTCCCCCTCCTCGAGAAGGTCATGAAAACCAATCGTCCGCTCCTCGTCATCGCCGAGGACGTCGAGGGCGAAGCGCTGGCCACCTTGGTCGTCAACAAGATGCGCGGCACCCTGCAGTGCGCCGCGGTCAAGGCGCCCGGATACGGCGACCGGCGCAAGGCCATGCTCCAGGACCTCGCCATCCTCACGGGTGGAGAAGCCTTCTTCAAGGACCTGGGCATGGACCTCGAAAAAGCCGAGATCTCCTCCCTGGGACAAGCCAAAAAGGTCATCATCACCAACGACACCACGACCATCGTCCAGGGCAAAGGCTCTGCCGCCGCCATTTCCGGTCGGGCCGATCAGATCCGTCGCGAGATCGAAAACTCCACGAGCGACTATGACCGCGAGAAGCTCCAGGAGCGGCTCGCCCGCCTCACCGGTGGGATCGCCGTCATCCGGGTGGGCGCGGCCACCGAGACCGAAATGAAGGAGCGCAAGGCCCTCCTCGACGACTCCCTTCAGGCCACCCGGGCGGCCCTCGAAGAGGGGATCCTCCCCGGCGGTGGAATCGCACTGTTGAGGACCCTCCCCAAACTCGAGAAGCTGAAGCTCGAGGGCGACCAGGCCTTTGGGGTCGAGATCATGAAGAAGGCCGTCGCGGCCCCCATCCGCACCATCGCCGAGAACTGTGGCAAGGACGGATCCATGGTCGCTCGCCAGGTCCTCAAGGAAAAGGGAAGCTACGGATACGACGGCCTCCATGACCGCTACGGCGACATGTTCGAGATGGGAATCGTCGACGCCGCCAAGGTCACTACCTCGGCACTGGCCAACGGCGTTTCGGTCGCGACCCTTCTGCTGACGACCGACGCCATCATCACAACCAAAAAGGAAGAGGAGGACACCGAGGTCGGGGAGGACTACGACATGTAGCCCCGGCTTCCCCCCAAGCCTTCTGAACCGTTCGACGAAACAAAAACAGATAGAGATCCAAAAGAGGTGTAAAGATGAAAATCCGCCCCATTGATGACCGTGTTGTAATCAAAATTCTCGAAGCCGAAGAGACCACTCCTGGCGGGCTCGTCCTTCCTGACACCGCGAAGGAGAAACCCCAGAAAGGCGAAGTCATCGCCGTAGGCCCGGGGAAGATCCAAAAGGACGGAAAGCGAAGCCCGATGGAGTTGGAAAAGGGCGACGTGGTGATCTTCGGAAAGTACTCCGGCTCCGACGTCAAGATCGGCGGCGAGGACTTCAAGATCATGCGGGAGAGTGAGGTCTTGGCCCGCCTCCAGGGCGAGTCCAGCTCCAAGAAAGCCCGCAAAGCGGTCAAAAAGTAGAGCGGCAAATCCAGCCCATTCGGAACAAGAGAAAAGGAGATACAACAAATGGCAAAGCAGATCATGTTCGATGAGGAGGCTCGCCGGAAGGTTCTCGCAGGAGTGGAAAAACTCGCGAAGACCGTCAAGGTGACCCTCGGCCCCTCGGGGAAGAATGTCGTAATGGAGAAGGCCTTCGGGGCTCCCGAAGTCACCAAAGACGGGGTGACCGTCGCCAAAGAGATCGAGCTCGAGGATCCCTTCGAGAACATGGGGGCCAAGCTCGTCCGCGAAGTCGCCTCCAAGACCAACGACGTCGCCGGGGATGGTACGACCACGGCAACCGTCCTTGCCGAGGCCATCCTTCGCAAGGGCCAGAAATTCCTCCTCGCCGGAGTGAACCCGGTGGAGCTGCGCCGCGGCATCGAAAAAGCGGTCCACAGGGCCATCGAAACCATCGAGGACCTCTCCAAGCCCGTTCGCAGCCGTGAGCAGATCGCCCAGGTCGCCACCATCTCGGCCAACAACGACCCCCAGATCGGTGAACTCCTGGCCGAAGCCTTCGACAAGGTCGGCAAGGAAGGCGTCGTCACCGTCGAAGAGGGCAAAAGCCTCGAGACAGAACTGGACGTCGTCGAGGGGATGCAGTTTGACAAGGGATACATCTCTCCTTACTTCATCACCGACGTGAACGCGATGGAGGCGGTCCTCGAGGACGCTTACATCCTGATCTCCGAGAAAAAGATCTCCAACGTCCGCGAGTTGCTCCCCATCCTCGAGCAAGCCAGCAGCACAGGGAAACCCCTGCTGATCGTCGCCGAGGACATCGAGAGCGAGGCCCTCGCCATGCTCGTGGTCAACCGCCTCAAGGGCATCCTCAACATCTGTGCGATCAAGGCCCCCGGCTTTGGAGACCGCCGCAAGGCCATGCTCCAGGACCTCGCCATCCTCACGGGTGGGACGGTCAACTCCGAGGACCTCGGCACCAAGCTCGAGAACATGACCCTCCAGGACCTCGGCAAAGCCCAAAAGGTCATCGTCGGAAAGGACTACACCACCGTCATGGGTGGCGAAGGCAAAAAGTCGGAGATCAAGGCTAGGGCCGAGCAGATCCGGAACCAGATCGAGAAAACCACCAGCGACTACGACCGTGAGAAACTCCAGGAGCGCCTCGCCCGCCTTACAGGGGGCATCGCCGTGGTCCGCGTGGGAGGGGCCACCGAAGCCGACATGAAGCAGCGCAAATTCCGGGTCGAGGACGCGGTCAACGCAACGCGCGCCGCAACCCAGGAAGGCATCGTTCCCGGAGGCGGGATCACCCTTCTCCGCGCTTCGACGGCCCTCAAGGAAATGAAGGGTCTCAAGGGTGACGAGAAACTCGGCGCCATGATCGTGGCCGAGGCCCTCGAATCCCCGATCCGGCAGATTGCCGAAAACGCGGGGGTCGATGGAAGCGTCATCGTCGCCGAAGCCCTCGAGAAGAAGGACAGCATCGGCTACGACGCTACGACTGGAACCTGGGGAGACATGTTCAAGATGGGGATCATCGATCCCACCCTGGTCGTAAAGGCCTGCATCGAGAACGCATCCTCCATTGCCGGTTTGATCCTGACCACCGACAGCCTGGTGACCTCGATCAAGGACAAGAAAGAAGCTGTGGAAGGAGCCGTTCACTAGCCCGGATGCCTGTTGGCCTCGTGTCGGATCCGAGAATTCTTTTCGGGATGATCCGAGGTCAGGGAGAAGATGGGCTAGCCCCTTCCCCCCTTTCTCCAAGGTCCCAAAAAGGATTCTCCTTTGCCGAAGCGATGCTTCGGAGGAGAATCCTTTTCCGGCAAATCATCCAGTTCATTCTTCACTCGACCTCGGGAGGTTCTGTTGAGCAACAAAAGGGACTTCTATGAAATCCTTGGAGTCCAAAAATCGGCGACCGATGTCGAGATCAAATCCGCCTATCGGAAGATCGCGCTGAAGTACCACCCGGACCGCAACAAGGACAACCCCGAGGCCGAAACCAAGTTCAAGGAAGCCGCCGAGGCCTACGCGGTTCTGTCGGACCCCAACAAGCGCAAGACCTATGACCAATTCGGTCATGCGGGATTGGGGGGAGCAGCAGGCATGGGAGAAGGCCCGGGCTTCGCCTCGATGGAGGACATCCTCAGCGCTTTTGGAGACATTTTTTCGGGCTTCGGAGGCGGTGGGGGGTTCGAGTCCATCTTCGGAGGAGGGGGTGGGACCCGCCCCCGGCGTGGGGCCTCGCTGCGGGTGGACCTCCAGATCGACCTGGAGGACGTCCTCAAGGGGACCCAAAAGACCATCGAGATCGCCAGGCTCGACCAGTGCGGGACCTGTGGAGGAAGCGGAGCCAAACCCGGGACCAAGGCGGAACCCTGCAACACCTGCGGGGGGCATGGCGAGATCTCTCTGAACCAGGGTTTCTTCCATGTCCGGCAAGCCTGCCCAAGCTGCCGGGGAACAGGGAAGACCATCCCCCACCCCTGCGCGACATGTCGGGGTGCGGGCAAGGTCCGCAAACGCGACCCCATCACCCTCACCATCCCCCCCGGGATCGAGGAGGGCCACGTGGAACGTCTCCCTGGCAAGGGAGAAACCGGGGAGAACGGCGGCCCACCGGGCGACCTCGTGGTGGTGATCCACATCAAGGAACACGAGATCTTCCACCGCAGGGGCTCCGATCTCCTGATCGATTTGCGCATCCGGTACAGCCAGGCCGCCCTCGGAGGTTCGGCCGAAGTCCCCACCCTCGAGGAAGGCCAGACCGCCCGAGTCAAGATCCCGAAAGGGACGCAACCCGGGGAGATCCTCAGGCTCCGTGGCCAAGGTCTCCCCCGACCGGATGGGCGAGGCAAGGGAAACCTCCTTGTTCGCATTTCCATCCTGGTCCCCAAGAAGTTGACGGCGAAGCAAGAAGAGCTTCTCCACGAACTGGACAAGATCGAGGAGAAGCAGGGGAAAAAAGAACAGCACAAGGGGCTGTTCAGTAAAATTAGGGATATCTTCTGATGAAACGGAAACGCAAAGACCAAGACCCAAGCCAAAACAAGGAATCCTCCCAAGGGAAGGAAGAAGAGGCCATGCCCGAGGATCCGTCACAGGCCTTCGAGGAGATCAAGAGGCTCCGCAAGGAGAACAAAGCCCTCGAAGAAAAGCTGACTCGGCTCATGGCCGACCTGACCAACATCCGGCGCAGACAGGCGGAGGAGCTGCTCCGGGCCCGTGAGACCTCCATGGAGAGACTCGCGAACGAACTCTTGCCCATCGTGGACTCCTTCGAACTGGCCCTGAAAGCCGGCGGAGACCGTGAGAGCATCATGGAGGGCGTTCAGATGGTCCACTCCATGCTCACCGATATGATGGGGAGGCACGGGATCCAGAAGATCCCCGCCTTGGAAGCTCCCTTCGATCCCAGCAGGCACGAGGCCCTTGCCGTCCAGGAAAACGAGGATGTTCCCCATGGGACCGTTCTCCAAGTCCACCAGGAAGGGTATGAGATGGGAGACCGAGTCCTCAGGCCTGCGCGGGTGGTGGTGAGCCAAAACCCGAATAAGGAAGAGAATCCTGAAAACACAGGCAAAGATCCTGACTCGGATGCCCCAGAGGAGTAATACTTCTTTCCGGGGGAAACGGGGAATTGAAAAACCAGGCCTTTTGATCAAATTGAAACCATGAACATCCTCGCAAAAACCCCATTCACCCTTCCACTGACCCTCGCAGGACTCTTTTTTTTGAGTCCCGCGACCGCCCAAAAAACCATCACCAAAAAGAACAGCCAGCTCGGGGTTCAGTACAAGGTCCCAAAAACCCTGCAGCAGATCCCCGTCAACCCCGTCAATGACAGCCCCCACCTGAAGGACCGCTGGTCGGCGACCAAAAAACCTCTCTATGGAAAAGGGGGGGCCTATGTCTGGGGGATGGGAGTCCTTCAGTTCTTCCCCGAAGGGATCAAAGGCGGCGCTGCCATCACCGAGGGTGGCTCCCGCAAACCCAAGAAGCCCGGTGACAACACCCAACTGGATCGCTTTCGGGCGATGAACCGCTTCCCTGATTTCCTCAGCTTTATCGAGAAATCTCCCCGCTATCGTGTCCAAATTTTCGAAATCAAAGGAAAGAAAGAAAAGCAAAGAGCTGGGGACAAGCTCTTTTACAAACACTACCGTTGGAAGCGGGGTTCCAGTGGAACCGGGTGGATTTACGAGGCAGCCGTTTACCAGGTCAACGGCCAAGAACTGGCTCTCCTGGTGCACTTTCCGGAGGAGTTCGAAAAAAAGCTCTCCCGAACCGTCCGCTCCGTACTCCAGAGCCTCAAGGTCTTGAAAAAGATCAAAAAGACCAAGGAACAAAAGATCGAAGGCGAACAGTTTGTCGACCTGGATCCAAAGCTCCGTCGCCCGCTCCTGGCAAAAGCCGTCGAAAGCATCAAAAACCTCAAAGAATGGGGGATCTTCGCCACCAAACACTTCATCGTGCTCTACTCCGCCGAGCCCAAGAAAAAAGCCAAAGCTCGCGCCTTCGCCCGCCACATCGCCTCCCGCATGGACGAGATGCACGATGTCTACGAAAAGTACTTCCCCCCCCACAAGAACATGAAGAAATGGTGGTCCGTCCTCCGCATCTGTCGAAACCGCCAGGAGTTCAATCGCTACGGGGGCACAGGGGGAGGAGTCATCGGCTGGTTCAACCCTCTGTCCAAGGAACTGGTCATCTTCAATGGAAAGAGCGGGTTCTCGGTGGAGACAGTGGCTTACCACGAGGGTTGGCACCAATACGCACACTTCTGGTTCCCAGGCGCCCACCTCCATCGTTGGTTCGACGAGGGGCATGGTGACTTCTTCGGGTCCATGATCCGTAAGGGAAAAAACCGTTGGGTCCCGGCCAAATCCAAGATGCGGACGGCCAATATCAAAAGCCTCGTGGCAACCAAGAAGTTCGTCCCCATCAACGCCATCGTTCGCTGGCACACCGACAAGTTCTATGGGCCAGGAGCTGCCAACTACTATGCCGAAGGTTGGGCCATCGTGGACTTCCTTCGCAGGGGGCGTAAGACTCCCTACTGGAAAAAGGAATGGGCCAAAATCCTTCCCACCTACATCAAGGTCGCCCTGGAAACCAAGGACACGGACAAGGCCATCGAGGAGGCCTTCAAGGGCGTCGACTGGGAGAAGTTTCAAGGGGCCTGGATCAAATACGTGAAAAAGGGGTTATAAAGTCCCTCTATGATCTCCTCCTTCCACTCGAAGCAGCTCTGCTACATCCTCGGCCTTCTTGCCCTCACCTCCTGCCGTGTCTCGAGAAGGCAGCCCACCGAAATCCCGGTGGTCCGGATCCAGACCACCAAGGGTTTCGAGCAAGGAGTGAGCACCGAAGAGGGAATCATCTTTTTGGGGCGCACGGCCCACAAGGGGCCGGTCAAGGTCTCCTATCTCCTGGGTCCCTCTCCCCTGGTCGAAGCGGGTAAGATCCGCGAGGGAGTCGGTCCCCTTCATTTTGTGGACCTCGAGGTTTCCATCCCCAAAGCCCCGATCTCTTTCCGAGCGCCGAAACCCGGCGAGAGCCTCTCGCTCATCCTCTATGACGGGCATTCCCCCCGAGTGCTCTCCACCCGGGTCGCCCGGGATCCGAGGATCCGGGGAACGGCCCTGGAACTGCCTCCGGGCTACAGGCCCAAGCCCAGCGACATTGGGGCGGGAGTGTTCCAACCAAGCCCCGAGGGCCCTGCCCTTGTCGGACTGCTTCAGGGAGTGGCCCGACTGGGCGGAAAATCCTGGCTGCTCGTCGCCGGTCGGGAAACCTGGAAGACCCACTTCCTGAAACCCACCCCCTCCGAACGCAAGAAAGAAGTCTTCTACCGCGCGGACGGGACCCGGACCATCCGGACCAGCTACCGTTGACCGGAGATCAGTTTTCCCGCCAGAAGCTGGGGAGCAGGATGGCGAGCGGAGCGTAGACCTCCAGGCGACCGAAAATCATGACCAAAGAAAGCAGGTACTTGGACGAGTCGGCGAAGGAACCGAAGGATCCATAGGAGCAGATATCGATCCCCGCGCGGTTCGCCGGGATCAGACTCCCCTCGGGTCCAGGGACGAGGGCGGTGAAGCCCGGCCCCATATTGTTCAGGCAGGTCACGACCGAAGTGAAACAGGAGTAGACATCCAGGTCGGGTTCCAGGGCGAGCACGGCGATGGTCCCCGCGCCCAGGATCAGCACCCAGGCCACAAAGAGGGCAAGGACCGAATCGATCACTTCCTGCTCGAGCTTGCCTCCGCCCAGGCGAAGAGGTTCCACGCTCCGAGGTTTGAGGAATTTGCGGATGGTCCTGCCCAGGAGTTTGAAGAGGATCAGGACGCGGGCGGCTTTGAGTCCTCCACCGGTGGAGCCCCCGCAGGCTCCACCGAGCATGATGAGGATGAGGAGTCCTTGGGCAAGCAGGGGCCAGGTCAGGAGGTTGGAGTTGGCGAAACCGGTCGAGGAGATCAGGCTCGCAGTCTGGAACGAGGAATCCCGGAGACACTCGGCCAGGTTCCCATAATCGTGAAGCCTGCCAATCTCCTCCTTGGCGTCGATCAGACTGCTTTGCGCCCAGAGGATTCCTGCGATCAGCAGCCCACCGATCACAAAGGTCGACAAGTAAAACCGGAATTCGGGGTCCCCAGCGAAGATCTGGAGCCCCTTCTTGAGGAAGACGGGCAAGCGCCGCAACCAGTGCAGAGGAAGAAGGAGGGGGGAGCGCTGGGGAGCCCGCTGCTCTTCGGGTTCGAGGAGGGGATCGAGCTGGAGCGGCCTGGAACTCTGCATGGTTCGCTTCCACACCGATCCAAGCTTGTAGTAGAGACCAAAGTTGGTCCCCGCGAGGATCATCCCAAGGATGGCCACCCACTCCACCCCCAGGCTCCCGAACTCACCGACGCTGAAATCCCGGGTCGAAAACCCTCCCGTCGCAATGGTGGCGAAGGAGTGGCAGACCGCCTCGAAGGTGTCCATCCCGAAGTAGAGAAAGCCGAGGGTCAAAAGGAGGGTGATCCCCGAATAAATCCAGAAAAGCACCTGGGCCGACTGCCGGATCCGAGGACGCAAACCCTCCTTGCTGACCCCTGGGACCTCGGCTTGGAAAAGGGTTTTCTCGGTGATCCCCAGCGCCGGCAGGAACACAAGGAACATGACCACGATGCCGAGGCCACCCATCCAGTGGGTTTGAGCCCTCCAGAAGAGGAGGGACTTGGGGAGGGAGCTGATCCTGGGGGTAACGGCCGAGCCCAGGGTGGAGGAGCCCGTGGTCGTCAGGCCACTGGTAGCCTCGAAGACCCCGGAGGCGAAGTCCAGGGCGCCGGAGAAGAGGTAGGGGAGAGCGCCGATCAGGCCTGCGAAGATCCAAATGGAGGCAACCACGAGGATGCCTTCCTTACGAAAGAACTCCCCCTTTCCCCGCCGCCCCCAAAAGAAGAGAGCGGAACCGAAGGAGCAGCCTAGCAGGGTGGAAAGAAGAAAACCCCTTACGGGATGAAAGGGGGAATCGGGATGGCTCTCCTGCTCCAGGAAAAGGCCCACCAGGGGCGGTACCAGCATCGAGAGGGAATAAAAGAAGAGGAAAACACCGAGCACCTTGGCCACGGAGTGGACATGAACCCCAATTCCGCTCCCAAGCCTTCTTTGCATTTCTAACCGAGCCCCAGGATTTCGACGACTTTGCGCTCTGCCGTACTCAAGAGGAACAGGATGACGTGATCCCCCACATGCAATTCATCCTCTCCCTTGGCGATCAGCAGTTCCTCCGCCCCCGAGGGAAGGGTCCTGCGTATCACTCCAAAGCGTACCCCGTGAGGGATGGGAATGTCTTTGAGCTTCTTCCCGGCAAATTTGCTCTTTGCCTGAACCACTCCGGCGCAGACCTTGGCGGCTCCCTGGCCGAAGAGCGCGAGGAGTTCCAACCGTCCAGCATGGACGAGGTTCATAATGGCGTCGGAGCAGAGAAGACGGGGGGAAACCGCCCGGGTGATCCCGATTTCCTGGTAGAGATCGGTGTATGCGGGGCGGCTGACCAGGGCGACCGTGCGCTCGCAACCCAGCTTGCGTGCGATTTGACAGGAAAGGAGGTTTTTCTCGTCGATTTCGCTGGCCCCGACGAAGCAGTCCGCTTCGGGGACCCTCTCCTCTCGAAAGATCTCCGGATCGGGCCCCTCGATCAGGAGGACCGTCGTGCTTCGGAGGCGCTCCGCGAACTCCTCGCTGCGCTTCCGATCCTCGCAGAGAAGAGTGATCTTGACTCCATGGTCCTCGAGATGTTGGGCGGCCCGCAGGGCAACCCCGCTCTCCCCATAGATCACCGCCCGGCGGGTCCGCCCCTTGTGGTGGCCCACCCAGGCCTCGAACTGCTCGACGTCCGCCGGGGTCCCCAGGACATAAAGGCGATCCCCCACCGCGAACTGGTGGTCTCCCCCAGGAATCATCGTCCCCTCCCGATCGTTCTCCCCAGCGACGATCAAGACGTTCTTGGGGAGCTTGATCTCTTTTAGAGGCTTGCCGGGCATGGGCGAACCTTCGCGGATCGGCACGACCCGGAGCGTGACCCGCCCGTCCAGGAACTCCTCGACCGCTACTGCCTGGTTCCGACGAACGATCTTGGCGATTTCCCCCGCAGCCAGGTCTTCGAGGCTCAGCATCCGGTCGAAGAGGAGGTTGCGCCGGAGCAGACTCCGATAGTTTTTGTAGGGTCCTTTGTCTTTGACTCGGACGATGGCCTGCCTGGAACCCATCCTCCGGGCCAACAGGCAACTGAGGAGGTTGACCCTGTCGCTGTCGGAGACGGCGATGAAGAGGTCCATGGAACTCGCATCGGCCTCATCGAGCACATGGGGGTGGGTTCCATCCCCGCAGTAGGTCTGGACGTCAAGAGCTTCCCCGATCCGTTTGATCTTGATCGGATCGGGGTCCACTACCGTGACCGCGTGTTTGGCCCGGGAGAGTTCCTGGGCGAGGTGGAAGCCCACCTCCCCCATGCCGACGATGAGGAGCTTCATGGATGGCGAAGCATAGAGCAGGATCTAGGGGAATTCAGTCTTCTCCTTGGGAGGGAGTAAGCGCGCCTTGTCCCTTGAACTCCTTGCCCTTGACAATTCATGGGGGCATCCTTTCGGGGGGAGGGTCGGCTTTGGCCCCAGAGACCTAGGACGGAATGATCTGGTTACTCGACAACCGCGACAGCTTCGTGTTCAACCTGGAGCAGGCCTTCAGGAGTTTCGGCATGGTGACAAGGACCACCCGGAGCGACCGAACCGAACCCGCCGAGATCTACGAAGCCCGCCCAAGAGTCCTGGTCCTGTCCCCAGGGCCGGGAAGGCCCGCCGAGGCGGGTTGTCTCCTTCAAGTCGTCGAAGAAGCCCCCCCAGACCTCCCCATCCTGGGTGTCTGCCTGGGAGCCCAAGCCCTGGTCCAGCAGTCGGGAGGGAGCTTGCGGCTTTGCAAAGAGGTCTTTCATGGGAGGACCTCACTTATTCACCACAAAGGGCAAGGACTCTTCCAGGGCTTTCCCCAGCCCCTGGAGGTCTGCCGTTACCATTCCATCGCGGCCGACCCCGCCACCCTCCCCTCCTGCTGGAAGGTCGAGGCCTGGAACCAGGACCTAGACGGCACCCGGATCCCCCAGGCCATCCTTCACCGGGAGCTTCCCCGCCTGGGGCTCCAGTTTCATCCCGAATCCTTCCGGACTCCCCTGGGAGTCGAACTCCTGCGCCGGGTCTTGGACATCCTATGAACTTGGGCGCAGCGGAGACTCCACGGATCCAAGAGCCCTTGCTCCAGGCGGAGGGCCTCTCCAAGGCCTTTGGCAAGAACCTCGTCCTCAGGGATCTCCACCTCCGAATCGAACCAGGCTCTTGCCTCGGGCTCGTCGGCCCCAACGGGACGGGCAAAAGTACCCTCTTCCGATGCCTGCTCGGCCTGGTGAGCATCGACAGGGGGAGCGTCCGCCTCGGTCAGGGGCGCATTCCCGGGGATTCGCTCGGTATCCGACGCACCTCGAGCTTCTTGCCGGGGGAGAATGCCCTCTATGATTTCCTGACCGGCCGTGAGGTCCTGGACTTCGGCCTGGGGTTCCACGATCGCATCGATCCCGAGATCGCAGGGCTCTGCGAAGAGGCCTTCCCCCTCCCCCTGGACCAGAAGGTCCGGACGTATTCCGCGGGCATGAAACAGCAGCTCGCCCTGCGAATCGCCCTCTCCCCGGAGGTCCCTCTCCTGATCCTGGACGAACCGGACAAGGCCCTGGACCCCAAACTCCGGGACGCCCTCCATCAAATCCTGAACCGTCTTCGAGCCAAGGGGCGCACGCTCTTCCTGGCGACGCACCACCTCGAGGACCTGGACCAGATCGCCGAAGAGATCGCCTTCTTGATCCACGGCAAGCTCCTCCGGGGAGAAGTCATCGCCCCCGCGCGCAAGCGCCTCGAGCGAAGGGTTCGGATCAAACTGAGAGAAGGATGCACCCTCCCCTCCCTCCCCACCGGAGTCCAAGTCCTGTCCGCCCCTCCCAGCTATATCCTTGAACCTCCCCCCACGCTTTCCTCCCGGGAGTTGGCCACCCTTCTCCTTCCTCTGGATCCCCTCCAGCTCGAATTCGGGAGGGCCCCCCTCCTCGAGCTCTACAGGGTCCTCAAGAACGAGGAGGAAGCCTGAATCCATGAAGATTTCCAAAAAAACCTGGATCGAGATCCGTGGGATGACCCTGGTCTACTTCCTTCTCCTCGAGGTGCTCCTCGTCGCGACCCTCCAGTACTGGCCCCAGATCCGGGAAGCCCTGGAGAAGAACACAGGTGTCTTCGTCAACCTCATGCCGGGAGACTTTCTCAAGCGCATTGTCCGGGGGATGGCCGACAAATCCCCAGACTTCGCCTACAGAGCCTACATCGCCACCGAGCAATTCTTTCGGAGTGTCAACATCATCGGGATCGCGGCCGCCGTCCTTCTGGGCACGGGGACCATCGCACGAGAACGTGAAAACGGCACCCTCGAATTCCTCCTCTCCCGCCCCATCAAGCGCTCCTCCATCCTCTGGTCCAAGACCTGGTGTTTGACACTGGCCGTCACCATCCCCATCTTCCTCAGTTCGGCGACCATCATCCCCCTCACCCGGCTTCTGGGCTTTCCCTACCACCTGGACTGGGGGCCCATTCTCCTCGCCTCCCTTCATGGCAGCCTCTTCGTCCTCCTCTTCCTCCTGCTGGCCATCGCCGCCTCCACCCTCTTCCGTGCCCAAGTCCACGTTGCCTTCTTCGTGGGAGGTCTGATCGTCACCGAGGTCGGGGTCTACTTCATCAAGGGGCTGCGCAAAACCAGCTTGTTCATGCTCTCGGACTTCGACGTCTACATGCCCATCCTCGCGGGAAACCGAAGCCCCCTCCAAGTCTTCCTCACCTGGGACCTCTGGCTCATTCTCGCCATTGTCCTGCTCTATGCCTTCACCCAGCGCAGATTCCAAAAGATGGACCTCTAATCCCCCCAATGCGCCTCGCAATCAGAGTTCGCCTCGGGCTCATGGCCCTGAGAGAAGGCCTGAGGGTCCTCGCCCTCCCCTTTCACCTCCTGGTTTTCGCCTACCGTCGCGGAGCCCTGGTCCAGCGCATGAACCGGCTCCTCCAGGGGCGGGAAGGACCCGGAAACGCGAAGGAAGCGGGCGAGCGCTTCCGCAAGCGCGCTGGCCTTTCCGCCCCTCCCGGGCGCATCCTGATCGCATGCGGCGAAGCCTCGGGAGAAGCCCACGCGGTCCGGCTGGTGCGGACCCTCCGGGAGGCCTTTCCTCAAACCCGGATCGAAGCCCTCGGTGGAACCCAACTCCAGGACCTGGGAGTAAGGATCCACGTCAACCTGGTGGACCAGGCCGTCATGGGCATCAAGGGAGTTCTCGCCCTCCTCCCCTTCTTCTTTCGCGCCATGGGAACAGCTCTGCAGGTCCTGGAAGACGACCCCCCGGATCTCTTCATTCCCATCGACAATCCCGGATTCAACCTCCTCCTCGCGGAGCAATGCAAGAAACGGGGCATCCCCGTCCTCTACTACATCTGTCCCCAATACTGGGCCTGGGGACCCTGGCGCATGCGGCGATTCTGCAGGGCCGTGGACGGCGCCATCGCCATCCTTCCCTTCGAGCCACCGCTCTTCGAGAGCCTGGGGATCCCGACCGCCTGCGCGGGACACCCTCTCCTGCAGGATCTCCCCGAGCCCCAACCCGAGGAGGAACGCGCCCCCAATCTCGTTCTCCTTCCAGGGAGCAGGTCCAAGGAAATCCAACGCAACCTCCCGGGGATGCTGCGGGTTTGGGAGGCTTTTCGGCGGAAGCATCCGGAGGCGAGCTGCAAAATCCTTCAAAACCATGCGCGGCGGGAAGAATCCATCCTGGACCTGCTCCGTTCCCAAGCCCATCCTCCCCAACTGGTCTTGGGGGACACCCTCGCCCAGTTGGGCCGAGCCCGCCTCGCCCTGGTCAAGTCCGGGACCGCGAGCCTTCAAGCGGCCCTGCTCAGGACACCCTCCGTCGTGGTCTACAAGCTCGGCAACCGCCTCGAAGAAGGTCTGGGCCGCAAACTCCTGACCGTTCCCTGGATCGCCGCCGCCAACCTTGTCCTCGGAGCCCCGAAGGTCCCGGAATTCTGCTTCGCGGCCGATGAAACCTGGCAGGAAGTCACCGAACGCCTCCATGACCTGTGGGAAGACGGCCCCCTCCGGCAGGAGCTTGTAAAAAACCTCGGGCAATGTCGCCGCTCCCTCGAAGGCCCGGGAGCGGACCGCCTGGTTCTCGATTGGCTTGGAAGCTCCAGCTAGTTCCCTCCCCCGCAACCCCACCCCCCTGATCTGGCCCCGGAGACAGCCAGGCCTTCTCCCCCTGGGACTCCGGCTGTCGCATTCCGCGACATTCACCGGTTCTTGTTCAACCTCCTCCCAAGGAAACCGAACATGCAATTCAATCGCATTCAAGAAAAGAGAGCAGCCCCAGGCTCCCGCTGAAGCGGGAGCGACCCCAGGGGAGCCTGTTTTCGCTCAAGGACCCATCGTCGTTCTAAAGGAGTTTCTGCATGCAAGCCCGGTTCTTCCCCCTTCTCGTTCTCCTCCCCGTCCTGGGACAACCTCCCTCTCCCCCCCCAGCCCCCAGGCCCACAGACCAGGCCATCGTCATCGTAAACCCGGGGAATCCCCTGCAGGACATCAAGCAAGCGGATCTCAAGAAGATCCTGAGCCTCCAGGTGAAGCATTGGCCCCACAAGGACAGGATCCAGCTCTACCTCCCCAAGACGGGTTCCAAGGCCCAGCGGATCCTCTTGAAAAAAGTCTTCAAGATGAACATCAAGAAGCTCAAGAGATACTTCGCCAAACTCCTCTACACCAACAAGATCAGCTCCAAACCCAAGACCGCCGGCACCATCAAATCCATCAAGATGGTCATGAAGAAGAAAGGGGGGATCGCCGTGATCATGAGGAGCGCCCTCCCCAAGGGAATCAAGGTCAAGATCCTCAAGGTGGAAGGAAAGGCCCCGGGAGACAAGGGCTACCCCCTCCAGTAATCCCTCTCGTCCATCCCCAGTATTCGTTCCGTCGTATCCGCAAGTGGAGTTTCTCATGCCTAAATTTTTCGTTTTGATTGCCATCCTCGCACTTTTTGCTCCCCTCGGAGCACAGGTGGAGCACCGACCGGCGACCTTCCAGCCTTCCCGCATCAAAGCACTCGAAGCTTCGATCCAATCCTTGGAGAGCAGGCTCGACTCTCTGCGTGCGCTCCGTTTTCAGGATCAGGACTCTATGGAAGAGGAGGAGGAAGATGAGGACAGCGGAGAGCCCAAGCTTCTCCTCAGTGGATTCGGCCACGTCCAATTCGATTACCAACACATCTCCATGACCGGCGGTGGAACGAGCAACTCCAATGCTTTCGCCCTGGGTGGCTTGGATCTCTTCCTCCGCTCCCAGCTCAACGAGAAGGTGTCCTTCCTCAATGAAACCGTCTTCGAGCCCAACTCGGACGGCGAGAACGTCCTCGATGTGGAACGCCTCATCATCAAGTACGAAATCAATGACGACTTCAATGTGCAGGCAGGGCGCTTTCACAGCTCCTTCGGGTACTGGAACCGGGCTTTCCACCACGGAGAATTCCTTTCGACCAGCATCGGCCGGCCCGATGTCCTCAAGTTCGAGGACGATGGCGGACTCCTCCCCATCCACATCATCGGC